>PAJL01000086.1 GCA_002706045.1 Flavobacteriaceae bacterium | reverse complement strand
TTATCCAAGAAACCATCTTGCTGCAAGTAAACATTGTGTTCTTCAGAATGTGGGAAGTACATATTATTTGCTACTTCTAACCACTCCGAAACCTCAGCTTTAGATAATTTAGCCTTATTCATAATACGTGTATAATCTGTATTATAATCAGCTTCAACCTTGTCTATACATTCTGCAGCATACTTAATACACCAATGTGCAATGTAGTTGGTGTACCAATTATTATTAATATTGTTTTCGTACTCATTTGGACCAGTTACACCAAGAATGACATACTTGTTTCTGTATGTTGAGAATGTAGCACGTTGGTGCCAAAATCTTGCGATACCAATCAATACTTCAAGTCCCATCTCTGGCACATAACTAAAGTCGCCTGTATAACGGAAATAGTTATAAATAGCGAACGCAATAGCTCCATTTCTATGGATTTCTTCAAAGGTAATTTCCCACTCGTTATGGCACTCTTCACCATTCATTGTTACCATTGGATATAAAGCCGCTCCATTTTTGAAGCCTAATTTTTCGGCATTTTCAATGGCTTTTTCCAAGTGCTTATATCTGTAGGTTAATAACATTCTGGCAACGCTTTGATCTTTGGTTGCCATATAGAATGGAATACAATACGCTTCGGTATCCCAATAGGTACTACCACCATATTTTTCGCCTGTAAATCCTTTTGGACCTATGTTTAATTGTGGGTCTGTTCCTAAATAGGTTTGGTTTAAATGATAGATATTAAATCGAATACCTTGCTGTGCTTTTAAATCACCATCTATAGTGATATCTGCCATATCCCAAATCTTAGCCCAAGCTTCTTTTTGAGATTCTAACAAGTTTAAAAATCCAGCATTTACGGCTGTATCTAAAACTGAACTTGCTGCGTTGATTAATTGGTCTTTACCGTGATTTCTATCTACTGTGTAACCGCCAAATTTATGAATAGCAACAGTTTCACCTTGCTTCGCATTTTGCGTATAAGTAAGTGCTATTTTGTTTGAAGACTTGTCAACTTTTGCGCTTGATTCAACTGAATTTCCATTAAGAAAAATACGAGATTCCATAAATGTACAAGTATGGAATTCGGTCTTCATTGTTTTGGCTTTAATGAAAGCCTTTTCACCATCTTGAACTACCTCTTGAGTGTCCCAAAACTGGTCATCCCAGTTGGTATCTTCATTTGTAATTCCACTATCTAAATATGGTTGAAATGTTATTTTAACATCAGAATTAAGCGGTTTTACTTCATAATTTATAGCACCAACTTCATCTTCTGTAAGACTTAGAAAACGTTTCACATTAACTTCAACTTCTATATCATTTTGAAGTGTTGCTGTAAAACTTCTAGACAGCCAACCTTCTTTCATATTAAGCTCGCGTTTAAAGTTTTCAATCTTTTTACACGTATGAAGGTCTAAGGTTTGGTCATTAATCATAACGTTAATGCCAATCCAGCTTGGTGCATTTAATACCTTCGCAAAATACTCTGGATAGCCGTTTTTCCACCAACCAACACGAGTCTTATCTGGATAATAAACACCAGCAATATAACTACCTTGAAATGTTGGACCTGAATATCTTTCTTCAAAATTGGCACGCTGTCCCATTGCACCATTTCCTAAGCTAAAGATACTTTCTGAAGCTTTAACTTTGTTTGGGTCGAATCCTTTTTCTATGATTGACCAAGCGTTAGGTATGATATAATCTAAGTTCATTTATCTCTTTTTATGAGCCCAAGAAAAAAGGCTTATTTTTTATTCGTTTATAAGTTGTTCTATAAATTCTTCAGAAATTTCTGTGAAATCGCTGAAGACATATTTGGCGTGACCCAGCACATCCTTACTACCAATACCTATAGATATCATATTGGCAACATTAGCCGCTTCTACACCAGCCACTGAATCTTCAAAAACAATGCAGTTTTCTGGGGCTACATTTAACAGTTTTGCCGCTATTAAAAACACTTCTGGATCTGGCTTTGCTTTGGTAACATCGTTACCATCTACAATAGCATTGAATTGTTCTTTTAAATTAACACGCTCTAAAATGGTTCTGGCATTTTTACTTGCAGAACCGAGTGAAATAGGTTGTTTGTTCTCAATCAAATAGTTGAGTACTCTTGGCACGTCTGGTAGAATTTCAGACTCATCCATTTTAGCAATATGGCTTAAGTAATCTTCATTTTTCTTAGCCATTTGCGCGTTAAAATCTTTTTCTGAAAGGGTTTTATTTCCCCAAGCTAAAATCTTTTCAAGCGATTTTACTCGGCTCACCCCTTTTAGTTGTTCGTTTTCTTCTTCGGTAAAGTCTATACCTAAGTCGTTGGCTAGTTTTTTCCACGCCAAGAAGTGGTATTTTGCGGTATCTACTATGACACCATCTAAATCGAATATGAAGCCTTTTTTATTCATTTAATTATATTGAATTAATCTCTAGTTTATCATCAATTCTTAAGGACAGTAATGCTGCCACTATAAAACCTAATCCACTAACAACTATTGCAAATATTGCCTGGTCATTATAGGCATACTTAACCAGAGGACCACCAATTATTCCGTTAATTATTTGAGGTATTACAATAAAGAAGTTAAATATACCTATATACACACCCATCTTTTTAGGAGGTATTGAACCAGCTAACATTGCGTAAGGCATAGAAAGGATACTAGCCCACGCTACACCTATTAATATCATAGGAAGAATTAATCCATACTCAGTAGATGTGAAATAAATCATTAACAAACCTATTCCGCCTACAAACAAGCAGAAAGCATGAGTTTTTTTTCTTGTAATCTTTTTAGCGATACTTGGCAGCAAGAAAGCTACTATGGCAGAAATACCATTATATATTCCAAATAAGATACCTACCCAATTACCAGCTTCTTGATATTGCTCACTACTAGAATCGCTAGCAGGAAGCCCATAAACATGTTGAGCAATAGCCGGAACGGCAAAAACCCACATACCAAAAAGTGCAAACCAAGAAAAAAACTGAACCCAGCTTAATTGACGCATGGTTTTTGGCATTTTTCTGAAGTCTTCAAAAATATCGGTAAGCTTTGCTTTTGGCTGCTCACCCTCAATTTTTACAGACTCCCCTTCTAAGTTTTTACTTTTTTCAAATTCAGCTAATTCCTCTGGTGAATACTCTTTAGTTGTAAAAATTGTTACTAAAATAGAACCTATAAGTACAACTGCACCTATAATGAATGACCACAATAAACTTTCTGGAACTGTTCCTTCTGACGAAGTCTTTTCAAAACCAAACCAATTAGTTAGCATCCAAGGTAACCAAGACCCAATTACAGCTCCAATACCTATTAGCGCTGTTTGAATACTAAAACCTTTTGTGGTTTGCTCATCTGAAAGATTATCTGCCACTAGAGCTCTAAAAGGCTCCATAGCAATGTTAAATGATGCATCCATTATCATTAGCATACCTGCACCAACCCATAAAGCTGGTAGTATTGCAATCATAAAGTCTGCTTGAGGAATAAGAATCATCCCAATAGATGCCAAAACAGCACCTAAAAGAAAAAATGGTTTTCTGCGACCAAATTTAGTCCAAGTATTATCACTATAGTGACCAATTATTGGCTGTACAATTAACCCCATAATAGGAGCTATAAGCCAAAACCATGATAACTCATGTACATCGGCACCAAAAATCTGTAAAATTCTACTTGCGTTTGCATTTTGCAGAGCAAAACCCATTTGAATTCCAAGAAATCCGAAACTCATGTTCCAAATTTCCCAGAAACCGAGAATGCGCTTTTTCATAATAGTATGTTATTAATTTATACTATTCTGACAAGCTATGCTTATCAAAACTTATAAGAGAAGTGAAAATATAAGTTTTGAATTATCGGTTCAAAGATACGTATTATTTTAAATTGGCAATGTTAAATTGTTATTTAGTAGATTCTCGTTCAATTAAATCAGTAGCAATCACCACGGTTTGAAACTGCTCTTCCTCTTCATTAAAATCATTTTCAATTTTATCAATAAGAAGATGAGCTGCTTTTTCTCCCATCTGCTGCGCATGCTGGCTAACTGTAGTTAAACTAGGTGTAGAATGTTTAGAGAGCACACCATCGGTAAAGCCAATTACCTGAACATCATCAGGCACATTAAGCCCCATTTTTCTAGCAACTTTCATAGCTGATAAAGCGTAGAGTTCATTCACCGCAAAAACACCATCTATTTTTTCGTTTGATTTGAATAATTGCTCTATTTCAGATTCCAACTTTTCAAGATGCACTTCATAATCCATGGTATCATCCATCTTTAAAATCAACTCGGCTTCAGGCGTTATTTTATGTTCTTGCAGCGCTTCCAAATAACCTTGAGTCCTTAATTTACCGACGCTTACGTAATCTCTAGTTGTTATCAGCGCAATAGACTTGCAATTGTTTTCTATTAATTTTTCAACAGCATTTTTAGCACCATTAAAATCATCTACAATAACCTTATCACATTTTATATCCGAAACCACCCTATCAAACATTACAATTGGCATGCCTTGACTCATGGTTTCATTAAAATGGTGATAATCTTGTTGCTGTAATGTTTCTTTGGACATAGAAAGAATAAATCCATCTATACTACCATTTGCCAGCATTTCCATATTAATAACCTCTTTAGAAAACGACTCGTTAGACAAACCTATAATTACATTATAACCTCTACTATTAGCCACTAACTCCACACCTCTAATCACCTTAGAAAAAAAGTGATGCACTATTTCAGGGATGATAATGCCTATGGTATTGGTCTTTCTGTTTTTGAGACTTAACGCAATGTTGTTAGGCCTATAATTGTAGAGCTTTGCAAAAGCTTGAACTTTTTGCTTTGTATCTAAACTTATTTCCTCACTATTTCGCAACGCTTTGGATACTGTAGAGATAGAAACATCTAATTCTTTAGCTATTTGTTTTAGGGTTATTTTTCTTTTCATTTACGAAAAATTGTAGTGTATTTAAGTAACGAAGATACGGCAAAAATGATTTTCTGATATTTTCAACTTCATAATTTTAGCATAGTATAATTGACAATATCCTATTTTTTCACTAATTTATGCTAAATGTCAATATTTTAAGAAAAGTTTTTAACACGAAAACGTTTTCGTGACTTCTGTCATATTTTTTAACGCTCGTATCACACTAATTTTACATAGATTTAACCCGAGAAGTGAAAATATAACACAATTAAACTAAGCAATTTTAACTAAAACATTGTATGAAAACATTCTTAAATGCTTTACTATTCTGTCTAATTATGGTACCAGCAACGCTGTTTGCTCAGACGACCGTTACTGGTACAGTTACAGATAAAGCAAACGCTATGCCTTTGCCAGGCGTTAATGTCATTGTTAAAGGGACTGCCAGAGGAACCTCAACGGATTTTGATGGTAATTTTTCTTTAGAAGTCAGTGACGGTGAGACAATAGTTATTTCGTATTTAGGCTATACGACACAAGAAATAGTGTTTAACGGTCAATCTACGATAAACGTAGAACTTGTAGAAGATGCTGCCCAACTAGATGAGGTTGTATTGATTGGATATGGTTCTGTTAAAAAAGAAGACGCAACAGGATCTGTTGATGTCGTATCTTCAAAAGACTTTAACAAAGGAGCTATAGTATCAACAGATCAGTTGTTAAACGGTAAAGCAGCAGGTGTAAGAATAACCACAGATGGTGGTTCGCCTGACGCAGCTCCTAATATTAGAATTAGAGGTGGTTCTTCTTTAAGTGCAAACAGTAATCCATTAATAGTAATTGATGGAGTGCCAATTGCCAACAATAATCCTGCTGGAGTAAGTAACCCACTTACATTAGTAAATCCTAATGATGTTGAAAGCTTCTCTATATTGAAAGATGCTTCTGCTACTGCAATTTATGGGTCTCGTGCTTCTAATGGTGTAATCATAATTACTACAAAAAAAGGTACTTATGGTGATGAAGTAAGATTCAATTTTTCAAGCAACATCTCTGTGAGTTCTGCAGGAGAAGGTTTGGATATGATGAATAGTGAAGAATACGTTAGGTTTATACAAGAGTATCACCCTAATTATATAGATTATTTAGGTGTTCCTGTTGGCTCAGTTAGTACTCCTGAAAATGTATCTCAAGTTGTAAATGGAAGAGCAATATATGACACAGATTGGAGAGATCATATCTATAGAACTGCAATTTCAACTAACACTAACTTTAGTGCTAGGGCTAATATTTTAGGAGGAATACCTTTTAGAGCATCTGTTGGATATACTAATAGTGAAGGTGTTGTAAAAACTGATGACTATGAAAGATATACTGCAGCTTTTAAACTGACACCTCAATTTTTAGATGATAATTTAAAAATTGATATCAATGCTAAAGCAACCTATGCAGACAAAAATGCAGCTGATTCTGGTGGTGCAATAGGAAACGCAATAGCTTTTGATCCAACTAAACCAGTGTACGATAGTTCAAGTGTATTTGGTGGCTATTATATGAACATGAATGGTAATTTAATAGATGGAAGATGGAATCCTGTAGCACAGTTATTACAGCGTGAGCGACCTGAACGAGTTTTCAGGTTTTTAGGAAACACTCAATTCGATTACAAAATGCCATTTTTACCTGAACTTAAAGCAGTAGTAAACCTTGGTTTAGATGCTTCTAGAGCTAAGATTAAAGAACGTTTTTCAAATAATGCAATTGCTACTTATAGCGTAATTGATGAAGGAAATGATTTTGTTTTCAACCCTGGTGTAAATTACATTGAAAACCAACATATTACTAATGCTACATTTGATGCTTACCTTCAATATAATAAAAGCTTTGATGATAAGTTCATTAACAAATATGATGTACAAGCTGGCTACTCTTATCAGAATTTTAAAAATGATGGAAACCAAGAAAGGTATCAATACAATACTGTTACAGGTCTAAGAGAATTAGTAGTTAATGTAAATAACCCTAATAATAGATATTATAACGTTTTAAACTTACAGTCTTTCTTTGGTCGTGCTAATATTGATCTAGTAAATAAGTATTTATTAACGCTATCATTTAGAGCAGATGGTTCTTCTTTATTCCAAGAAGATGACCGTTGGGGCTATTTCCCATCAGCAGCATTAGCTTGGAAAATCAAAAAAGAAACATTTCTAAATAATGTTTCTTTCTTCAATGATTTAAAATTAAGGTTAGGTTGGGGTCAGACAGGACAACAAGACATTACTGGTGTTGCTGGTTATTATCCTTCAATTCCATTATTCCAAGCTGGTGATAGTAATAGTCAGTACCTTCCAAATTCTTCATTATACTCAGCATTACCATTTAATCCTGATTTAACATGGGAGAAAACAACAACCTATAACATTGGATTGGATTTTGACATCTTAAAAAACAACTTAATATCTGGTTCTTTTGATGTTTATTATAGAGAAACAACAGATCTACTTGCAGATGTGCCCGTTCCTCCTGGGCAAGCTTTTTCTAGTAGTTTTATTGATAACGTAGGTGAAACAGAAAGCAAAGGTTTTGAACTAAACTTAAATATTAGTCCAATCAGTACTGAAAACTTTACGTTTGATATATCATCTAACCTATCATATAATCATACTAAAGTTACAGATTTAGAAGGTCTTGCTAGTATTCCTACTGGTGGAACAGTTACAGGAACTGGAACATTTTTACAAAGACACTCAGTTGGGCAACAAGCAGGTAGTGCTTACGTATTTAAACAATTATATGATGCCGATGGGCAGCCTATTGCTGGAGCTTTTGCTGACAGAAACGGTGACAACATAATAAATGATGATGACCGTTATTATCAGCCAATAGCACCAAACTGGACTTATGGATTTGGATTAAATTTCACTTACAAAAATTGGGACTTAACAACTAGTTTTAGAGGTCAGTTTGGAGGAAATGTATTTAACCTTAATAAGCTTAATTACGGTACTTTGGAAAGTGCTATTCCTAACAACAATAATAGTCTAACAAACGTTTTGAATTTTTATGATGGAGCTTCGACAAGTTCTATATACGAGGCTTTAGGAAATACTATTTATTCTGACTATTACTTAGAAGATGCTACTTTCTTAAGATGTGATAATATTGTATTAGGCTACAGTTTTGATAACATTATAAAAGATGGTGTTGTACGCTTTTATGGAAGTGTAACTAATCCATTTATAATTACCGATTATTCTGGACAAGATCCAGAAAATTTTGGAGGAATTGATGGAAGCTTCTATCCTAGACCAACAGTTGTAACTCTAGGGTTTAACTTTGATTTTTAAAAAAAAGACTATGAAAAATTTAATAAAACTATTTGTTATTTTAGTAGTTGCTGCTACAGCATTCTACTCCTGTACAGACGATCTAAATACAGAGCCTAAAGTTGAGCTCTCATTAGAAGAATTATTATCTGAGGACCCAAATGCAATTGAAGGTATTGTATCTAGACTATATGCTTCTTTTGCTTTATCTGGCCCTTCCGGACCTGGTAGTTCTGATGTTGATGACGATCCAGGTGAATCACCTTTTTTAAGAGGTATTATAAATTTACAAGATTTTACTGCCGATGGTATGAAAAACCGCTGGGGAGATGATGGATTGGATCAATTGACAACCACATCAAGCTGGGATGGGAATAACAAATTCTTCAGATATTTATACAACCGTATATACTATACTATACCTCAGTGTAATAACTTGATATCTGTATTAAACTCTATATCTGTAGAAGATTCAGATTTAGCAAGAAATGAAGCCCGTTTTTTACGTTCTCTAGCTTATTACTATTTGATCGACACTTTTGGAAAAGGTGTATTAGCTACTGAGAACAACCTTGGCGAAAGCCAACCTCTTCCTGAGGTTGGAAGAATAGAACTTTTCAACTATGTTGAAGGTGAGTTACTAGAAATTGAACCTCTTATGCCTGAGAGTAATGGATACGGTAGAGCAAATAAGTACGTAGTAGATATGCTTTTGGCAAAATTATATATCAATGCAGAGGTTTACACAGGCGAACAGAGATATGACGATGCTTTCACATATATAAATAAAGTAATAACTGAAGGTGGTTACCAATTAACTGATAGTTTTGTAGAAAACTTTTCTGCAGATAACTTTAACTCTACTGAAATCATCTATCCTCTTATTGCTGATGCTGATAACAGTAGAAGTTATGGAAACACCACATATATTGTTAATGGTAGCTTAAGCTCGGATACAATGCCTATTGCTCAATTTGGAGCATTAGAAGGTTGGCAGGGACATAAAGCTTCACCAGCATGGTATGGCTTATTTGGTAATAGCGCTTCTGATTTAGCAAATAGTAATGATGAAAGAGCATCATTATTTTGGACAGATGGACATACTTTTGAAATGACCGACTATAGAGAATGGACAAATGGCTATCCATCAATAAAATTTAGAAATACTAATTTTGAAGGTTCATCAACAGCTACTGCGTTTTCTAGCACAGATTTTCCTATGTACAGACTAGCTGATGCATATCTTATGTATGCGGAGCTTGCCTTAAGGGGAGCTGCTGGATCAGATATGGGTTTAGCTCTAGATTATGTAAACAACGTTAGAATTAGATCAGGAGCTAGCACTATTTCTTCAGGAAGTTTAACCTTAGATTTTATTTTAGACGAAAGAGCTAGAGAACTTAATTTAGAAGGACACAGAAGAACAGACTTAATAAGGTTTAACCGATTTACTGGTGGTAATTATATTTGGCCATGGAAAGGAAATACCCTAGAAGGAACTTCTATTCCAGATTATTATAATCTATTCCCTATACCTGAGCAAGCAAGAGGTGCAAACCCTAATTTGACTCAAAACCCAGGATATTAAAAACTATGAAAATGAAAACTATATTTAAACTAAGCTTATTAGCACTTACGCTTCTTTCATTCTCCTGTAGTGAAGATGATCAATTTCAAGTAAGTGAGGATAGTATAGGTGGTATATTAACACCATCTACTGGAGATTCATTTGTGCTTAATCCTTTTGAAGTACAAACAAATACAGCTATGACAATTAGCTGGGAGGATGCAATTTATAGTGTCCCAACGCAAGCTAATTATACAGTTGAAGTTGCTCAAAGTGGCACAAATTTCGAAAATGCAATTGTTGTTGGTAATACTATTGAAAACGCATTAACTGTCAATATTTCTAATTTAAACAACTATGCAATACTTGCTGGTCTATTTCCTTTTGTTGAAGGACAATTGGATATTAGAGTTAAATCTGCTATTGGTGACGAGGCTGTTTTGCCTCAATATTCTGATGCTATCACTGTTTCTATAACACCTTTTACAACAGATTTACCTAAACTATCAGTTCCAGGTAACCACCAAGGTTGGGATCCTCCAACAGCACCTTTATTAGCCTCATCTGCTTTTGGTGAAACAGACTACGAGGGTTATGTGTGGCTAGATGGAGAATATAAATTTTTAGCTCCTGACGAAACAGGTGTAGTTTTTGAATGGGGAAATACTGATTGGGGTGATGATGGAAATTTTAATGGAGTTTTAGTTGAGACTGATGAAGTAAATTGTACCGAATCAACAGCAGGATATTATCTTGTAAAAGCAAATACAGATGAGTTAACCTACTCAACAGAAATTATGAACTGGGGAATTATTGGTAATGCTACACCTACTGGTTGGGATAGCGATACAGATTTAATCTATGACCCTGCAACAAGAACTTTATCAATAACCTTAGATTTAACTGCTCAAGAAGCACCTGATAACGGAATTAAATTTAGAGCTAATGATGATTGGGGTGTAAATCTAGGTGATACAGGCGCAGATGGAACTATGGAATATAGTGGAGATAACATAGGTATTCCTGTGTCTGGAAACTACACAATAGTTTTAGACTTAAGTAACCCTAGAGAATATACTTACTCTTTAACACTTAACTAATATACCAATGAAAAATATAATAAAATTTTTACCCTTATTACTTATTGCATTGGTAAGTTGTGAGGATACAGAAGAATTTGAATTTTTGCCAACTGAAGAGAGTTTTGAAATTATTTCTCCTACAGATGGGTCAAGTCTTATACTAGACGAAACAAATGGACAAAACAATGCTTTGACTATTGTTTGGAGTGATAATGTTTCTAGTAGTGAAAACTATGTAATAGATATGTCTACTGACGAGGCATTTACATCACCTATAAATATTGGCAGTACAACTGCTAACTCTTATTCATTTACTGTAGAAGATTTAAATACGTATCTATTACAAGCTGGACTTTATGCCTATGAAGATTCTAATGTTTATTTCAGAGTTACAGGAGGTGAATACTCTGATTTATTTAGATTATCTGTTACATCATTTCCTGATTCTAACCCAATAATAAACAATCCTAATGATTCAAGTGACATTAGTTTATCAGTAGATACACCTGAAGATGTTGCTATGAGTGTAGAATGGGAAGATCCTGATTTTTCTCCTAGTTCTACAACAATTGTAAACTATACTGTACAAGTTGCATTAGCCGATACTGAATTTGCTGAGTTTGAATCTCTAGGTGAAACACAAGAATTAATGCTAGACGTAACTCATTCTGGGTTGAACAATAAAGCTCTTAGTCTAGGTTTGATAGAAGAAACACCTGGATCACTTGAAGTAAGAATTTTTTCTTCTCTAGAAACAACTTCTGGGGTTATTGAAAGATATTCAGATCCTATAACTATAAATGTTACTCCTTATGCTTCTACTATAGAAATATCAACATGGGGAATTGTAGGAGGAGCGTACAATAATTGGGGAGCATTTACAGATGCACCATTTTACACAACAGAAGTTCCTAATGTATTGGTTTCATATGTCAGCTTACTTGACGGTGAGATTAAATTTAGAGAAAATAATGATTGGACAAATAATTATGGTGATGTTGGAGCTGATGGCACTCTAGATAATGGAGGTGATAATATACTTGTTACTGCCGGAAATTACAAAGTAACATTAGACTTTAATGAAAACACATATACAATTGAGCCATTTTCTTGGGGTATAGTTGGCTCTGGTTATAATGATTGGGGCGCTACACCTGATGCTAAATTTTATTATGATTACACAACAAACACTTTCAAAGTGAATGTTCAATTATTAGACGGAGAAATTAAGTTCAGACAAAACAACGAATGGTTAACAGATTTTGGCGATAATGGATCCGACGGCACCTTAGACGCTGGCGGTACTAATATTGCTGTTACTGCTGGTTACTATGCTGTAACTTTAGACTTCAACAATAACACTTATACTATTCAATCTACTGATGTTTGGGGTATTGTTGGTTCAGGCTACAATGATTGGGGTGGTGCTGGACCAGATTTTGCTCTTACACAAATTCAGCCCGGAGTTTACTATGGAGACATAGCAACTTTAGTTGATGGTGAGATAAAGTTTAGACCTAATAATGATTGGTCAACAGATTTTGGTGATAATGGTGCTGATGGCACTTTAGACGCTGGCGGTACTAATATTGCTGTTACTGCTGGTCTGTATAGAGTGAAAATGGATGTTAACACCGGAACATATGAACTAAACCAAATTCAATAAAAACAAATTGAATATTAACCCAAAAAGGGCTGATTATTGTCAGCCCTTTTTTTTTAAATAAAGCTTTATGAGAAAGATTTATACATTAATATTACTCACTATATTTTCATTATTGGGATATGGCCAAGTAACAATATCACCTAATCCATTTGAGGTAGATGAATCCATAACAATTACATTAGACATTAATAGTAATGCAACAAACTGTAACGGATTTAATAGCCCATCAAAAGTATATATGCATTCTGGTGTAGGAGATGGTTCTAATGCCTTTGGTATAAGTGTTGTTGGAAACTGGGGACAGGATGATGGAGTTGGGGAAATGACCAACCAAGGTGGTGGTATTTATAGTATCACACTTACCCCTCAAACTTATTATGGATTATCAACTGCACAAGCTGCTAATGTTATTCAAATGGGAATGGTTTTTAGAAACGAAGATGGTAGTCAGGAATTGAAAGCAACTGGTTGTAACGATTTCATCTATGATGTCGGAACTTTTCAAGTGAGTCTATCTTCTCCAACTAACGAAACTACAATTTTAACATCTGGAAGCAACTTTAGCATAAATGCTACAAACATAGGCGGAAATGCAAGCTATACGCTTTATGCTAATGGAGCTATAATAAATACTAATGCATCTACAAGTAATTATTCTTTTACAGATGTTGCAGTTACATCTAATAAAAATTATGAGTTGGTAGCTGAATTGAATGGCACAGTAATAACACATTCATTTAGTGTTCTTGTTGATCCCGGAAACATCTTTGATGTGATGCCTGTTAATTATGAAGATGGCATTACTTACATAGATGACAATACTGCTGTATTAGTACTCTATGCTACTGGCAAAGACTTTGTTTATTTAGCAGGAAGCTTTAACAATTATCAGCCTGATGCAAGCTATGCAATGAAAAAAGATCCAACTCGAAACAATAAATTTTGGATTGAGCTAACAGGACTAACTCCTGGTCAAATAGAAACCTATCAATATTGGGTAGTAGATAAAACACCTCTTGCTAACTCACCAGCTCTTGTTAAGACAGCTGATCCTTATTCAACTTTAGTTTTATCACCTTATGATGATCCATATATTCCTGCTACAACTTATCCTAACTTACCAACTTATCCAGCTGATCAAGAAAGAGAGGTAACAGTTTTACAGACTGGACAAACTCCTTATAACTGGCAGGTTACAAACTTTCAAAAACCCAAGAAAGAAGACCTTATAATCTATGAACTTTTAGTGAGAGATTTTGATGCTGATAGAAATTATCAAGATGTAATTGACAAAATTGACTACTTTAAAAGTTTAAATATTAATGCTATTGAGTTAATGCCGGTGATGGAGTTTGAAGGTAACGAAAGTTGGGGATACAATACATCTTTCCATATGGCATTAGACAAATTCTATGGTACAGAAGACAAGCTAAGAGAATTAATAGACG
>PAJL01000085.1 GCA_002706045.1 Flavobacteriaceae bacterium | reverse complement strand
ATCCTAGAACGTAAACCGCTAAAACGTTAAACTTAAAAACAAGTAATTATGAAAAATTTAAAAATGATTTTAGCGATTGGATTTGTATTCAACATCCTAGTAGTAACAGCGCAACAAAATGCTTATGTAGCAGCCGAAAGTGGTTTATCTCTTAGAGAGCAACCCGACATCAATGGTAAAATCCTAAGCAAATTGTCGTACGCTCAAGCTATAAACGTGTTAGAAAATACCAACAAAAGCCTTGTGGTATTAGATAATGGAGAAAAAATAAGTGGTGAATGGGTAAAGGTGGAGACCGACAAATATATTGGCTATGTTTTTAATGGTTATTTATCTCCGACAAAAATTTCAAAAACCATAAGATTGGATTTAGAACATCTTAATATTGAAATTAAAAATTTAGAAACCATAGATTTTAAACGTACGCATCATTTAACACAGCAAGATTCTGCTAAAATAAGAGTAGGTATTGCGGCAACACCTGAAGCCAAGAAAATAGTTTTAGTAGATAATGATTATAAACACGTTAGTTTATTTCAACGCTATGAAAATAGTATGTCTTTTATGAGTGAAGATTCAAAATGTGATGCTACACATTGGAAAAATTATGACACCGAGTGGAAACCTCTAAAGCAATTAAAATCTAATACATTTGAAACTTTAGTGTACACAGAAAATGATTGGCAAAACTTCATTAAAATGGCCATGACAGCGTCACATGAAGAAATCACAGACAAATGTGGTGGCGAATGGTTAAATTATTTTGGTACTGTAAGAAGCATCAAAGATTATCCTATAAGCGTATCTACAAATCGCGTGTATATAAAGCTTATTTTAACTGATTTTGATAATAATGTTACCGAAAAAATCATTGAATTTGAAATGCCAGATGATTGTTGATCAAATTTCATCCCTAAATTTTCCTTGAAGGGACTTTAGGGATGTTTTATAATCTTGAAAAGGAAAGATAATCTATGAAAAACTTTAAACCTTATTACGCTGTAATCTTCACCTCTACCCAAACTGAAGATATTAATGGCTATACCGAAATGGCTCAAAAAATGGAAGACTTAGCCAAACAACAAAAGGTTTTATGGGTATGGATAGTGCAAGAAACACTTCGACTGCGCTCAGTGTAGGCACAGGAATAACCATCAGCTATTGGGAAAATTTAGAAGCTATAAAAAATTGGAAAACAAATTCCGAACATCTTTTAGCTCAACAAAAAGGACGAGAACAATGGTATAATTGGTACAATGTAAAAATTTGTAAAGTAGAACGTGAGTACCAATTCCTGCGAAAGCAGGAATCTCAAAAATAAAATAACAAACTGTCATTACTAGGAATGAGGCACGAATAAGAGCCAGTACTGAGCGCAGTCGAAGTATAGTAATCTTACAAACAAAAAACAGATTGCTTCGCTACGCTAGCAATGACGAATTATTAAATAAATTGAAACTTATAAACTACATAAAACACCATAAAATCAAGTCTGCAATTATTGCTATGCTACTTGTAGTTTATTATTTCTGCTTACCAAAACAGCTTTTTAAAGATCCTACCGCAACCGTTATTACAAGTTCTTCAAATGTATTATTGGGTGCTAAAATTGCTGATGATGGTCAATGGCGATTTCCTGCAAATGATAGCATTCCTGAGAAATTTAAAACTTGTATCCTTCAATTTGAGGATGAATATTTCTACAAGCATCCTGGCTTCAATCCTATTTCAATTTTTAAAGCCTTAAAGGAAAATTTAAGTTCTGGAAGTGTAAAACGTGGTGGAAGTACCATCACTCAACAAGTGATTCGACTATCTAGAAAAGGACAATCTCGCACCTATTTTGAAAAGCTAAAAGAACTTATTCTTGCCACGCGCTTGGAATTTAGACATTCTAAAGACGATATTTTGAACCTTTATGCTAGCCACGCACCTTTTGGTGGCAATGTTGTAGGTATTGATGCTGCGGCATGGCGTTATTTTAATAGAGAAGCTTCGCAATTATCTTGGGCAGAAAGTGCCACTCTTGCCGTTTTGCCTAATGCACCAAGTCTCATTTATCCTGGAAAAAATCAAGAACGATTACTTGAAAAACGTAATCGCTTACTCAAAAAACTATGGGATAATAGCACAATAGATGAGTTAACTTATGAGCTTTCAATTGCAGAAAGTTTGCCTCAAAAACCTTATCCACTGCCACAAATTGCTCCTCATTTGCTTCAAAAAGTTGCTAAGCAACACAAAGGTAAACGTATAAAAACTACAATAGATGTTAAACTCCAAGAACAAACCAATGGTATTGTAGAACAGCATTATAATAGATTAAAACAAAATGAAATTCATAACATTTCGGTATTGATTCTCGATGTGAATACTAGAGAAGTTTTAAGTTACATCGGCAATTCACCAACCGATAAAGCACATCAGAATAGTGTAGATATCATTGATAAACCTAGGAGTACTGGTAGTATTTTAAAACCTTTTTTGTATGCAGCAATGCTCGATACTGGAGACTTGCTACCGAACACTTTAGTACCAGATGTCCCTACACAATTTGGGAGTTATCAGCCCGAAAACTATGATAATAGCTACGACGGAGCTGTTCATGCTAATGAAGCTTTGTCTCGCTCGCTTAATGTGCCTGCAGTGAGAATGCTTCAGGATTTTGGTCTGGATCGGTTTTATCACTATTTGAAGCAACTTCATCTTAAAGATTTAAAATACAATGCCAATCATTACGGATTGTCTTTGGTACTTGGTGGTGCGGAAAGTAACCTTTGGGATTTGTGCAAAAGCTATGCAGCAATGGCGTCTACCTTAAATCATTTTAGTGCCAATTCAAGTCAATATTTTACAAAAGAATTTTGCGAACCTAAATACAATTTTAACACGCCAATTGACTTTGGTAAACTCACTCAAGAAAAAACCATTTTTGATGCAGCTTCGATTTACCTCACGTTTGAAAGCATGAAACAAGTGAACCGTCCTGAAGGTGATGACAGTTGGGAATATTATGATTCTTCGCAAGAAATTGCCTGGAAAACAGGTACCAGTTTTGGGTTTAGAGATGCTTGGGCTATTGGTACTACAAAAAACTATGTGGTTGGTGTTTGGGTTGGCAATGCTGATGGAGAAGGGAGACCAGGTTTGGTTGGTGTGCAAGCTGCCGCTCCTATTTTGTTTGATGTTTTTGATTTATTACCAAAAAGCGAATGGTTTTCTAAACCTTATGATGAAATGCTTGAAGTGTCTATTTGTAAAAAAAGTGGCTATAGAGCGTCTTCAATTTGTGATGATACTGAGAAAAGATACATTCAGCAAAGCGGAAAAAAAACAGAACCTTGTCCGTTTCATAGCTTAGTACATTTAGATATGTCTGAGCACTTTCAGGTAAATTCTTCTTGCGAAGAGGTTTCAAACATAAAAAATAAACCGTGGTTTGTTTTACCGCCTTTACAAGCTTATTATTTTCAGAATAAAAACCCTTTTTATAAACCTTTACCTCCTTACAGGAATGATTGTTTAGAAGCTTCTGGAATTAGCATGGAATTCATTTACCCAACACAACAAAGCACTATTTACTTACCAAAAGATTTTAGTGGAAAAACAAATGAGCTTATTCTTAAAGTGGCTCATTCTAAACCTGAGTTGCGACTCTATTGGTATGTGGACAATGAATATATAAGTACAACAAAAGACATTCATGATTTGGCTTTGTCACCAACAACTGGAGATCATACAATTACAGTTGTTGATGAACTAGGAAACGAGTTGAAACATAAAATTACTATTTCGGAATAGTTGGCTTCACAGTCAAATCCTTATTTTTGTATTTCACATTTAATTCTTCTTTCATGGAAATAGTACAATTTATCCATTCTAAATGGGCCTATTTGGTTCTTGTAGTTTTAATTATTGCTACAGTAAATGCATTAATAAAGTTTTTTGGCAATAAGGAATTTGACCCGAAGGATTTTAGAATAGCGCTGTTTACTTTAATAACAATGCATATTCAACTTTTAATAGGCATTGTCTTATTTTTTATGAAAGATTATTTCGGTACGATAAAAGAAGTTGGTGGTATGGGAGAAGTGATGAAAAATTCAGCTTTAAGGAATCTTATTGTTGAGCATCCACTTACTATGATAATAGCAATTACTCTTGTAACTATTGGGTATTCTAAACATAAAAAGAAATTAACATCGAAACCTAAATTTAAAATGTTAGCTATTTTCTACACCATAGCTTTGGTTTTGGTGTTAGCTAAAATTCCTTGGAATCTCTGGTTTTAAAACATAAAAAAGGTGCAATTCTTATTGCACCTTTTTTATTTATTCCTCGTTTATACGAGTTATTTTTTTTTCAATTGAATCGTCTTCGTTGACTTCTTTAATAAGATAGATATATACTGGAAAGTGATCACTATAACCACCATCTAAACCTGCATTTACAGTTCTCCAAGGATAACCTTTATATCTCCCTGATTTATTTGTTAAATAGGATTTATTAAAAATACCAGCCTTATAAAATCTAAATGAAGAATAATCCTTTTCTAAAAAAGGCTGTGTAATCAATATCTGATCAAATAAACTCCATGAATCTCTATAACCCGTAGTTCCTAAACCCATTTTTTTATATTGATCTTCATAAGGGTTATAAATCCCTTTAAACTTCACTTCATCCTTATCTGATTCAGCACCTAATTCTTTACTTATACTTTTATTTGTTGGGTTATCATTGAAATCACCCATAGTAGCAATTTTAGCATAAGGATCGATTGATTGTAACGAATCAATAATACGTTTATTCAATTTACCTGCAGCGACTCTCTTAAATCTACTTCTTGCCTCACCACCACTTCGAGACGGCCAGTGATTAACAATAACGTGAATGAGTTCACCATCCAATTCACCACTTACAACAAGCTGATCTCTTGTGTAAACACGCTTTCTAGTATTATCATCATAAATTTTTAATTCATGTTTCTTAGAGTTAATTGGCTTGAATAAAGCTTTTTGATACAATAAAGCCACATCAATACCTCTTGCATCAGGGGAATCAAAATGTACAATACCATAATCTTTATGCAAAAGTTGTGGGTCATTAACAAGATCTACTAAAACCTGTCTGTTTTCCATCTCACACACACCGATTATTGCAGGTGAATTTCCTGTATCTTCAGATCCGATATCTGCAATAACTCTTGCCATACTCTGTATCTTTTTGATGTAAGCCGCTGACCTGTATGACTCATTCATCTCCATCATCGGACTTGCCTCATCGTACTTTGTTGGATCATTAATAGTGTCGAAAAGATTTTCTAAATTATAAAATGCTACTGTATGTATTTTATAACGCTTTTTTTCTTGAGCGTTTACACTAACAAATATCATTGTTAATAAAAATAAAATACTGAGTTTTAAGTTTTTCATTTAACGTATGTTATGTTATCATTAATTACAAATCAAATCTTGCGCCAAAAGTATGTATTTATTATAAAAGATGTAAATTTGCACGCCCTAAATAACCTTTATTTAATCTACAAAGACTATTAACTTTAAAATTTGACATGAAAAAAAGTTTAATTATTTTATTATTTGGAGTTTTTTCATCGTTTGCGATGGTAGCCCAAAACACTATTATAAAAGGTAGTGTAATAGATGCTACATCGTCAGAACCAATTCCAGATGTCACAATTACCATTGAAGAGACTGAACAGACCACAATAACTAATGGTTTTGGTGAGTTTATTTTCTCTGAAAATGTTCCTCTAGGTGAACAGGTATTAAAAATATCTAAGCCTGGTTATGTAACAAAACGTTATCCTATTATTGTAAATGAAGGACAAACCGTTAATATTACGGATATGATTCTTGATGCTGATACATCGAGTGCTCAAGACTTATTTACAATTACATTATCTGACGACGAGCTTAATGATGATACCAGTGGAGCTGATAATATTTCTGGTTTATTGGCGTCTTCACAAGATATTTTCCAAAGAACTGCAGCATTTGAATTTAGTTCTTCATTCTTTAGAGTAAGAGGTTTAGACTCTGATAACGGTACTGTTTTAATTAATGGTATTGAAATGAATAAAATCTACAATGGTAGACCTCAGTGGAGTAATTGGGGTGGTCTAAATGATGTTGTTCGTAACCAAGTTTTAACTACAGGTTTAACACCTTCTGAATATAACTTTGGTGGTGTATTAGGTACAACAAATATTATTACTAGAGCTTCTAGCTATAGAAAAGGTGGTCGTGTAACTTACTCTTCTTCTAACAGAAGTTATACTAATAGAATTATGGCTAGTTATGCTTCTGGATTATTAGAAGGTGGATGGTCTTATGCCTTTATGGCTGGTAGAAGATGGGGGGATGAAGGCTACCAAGACGCTACTTTATACGATGCAAACTCTTTCTTTGTTTCTGTAGAAAAGAAAATCAATGATAAGCACAGTATTAATTTCACTTCTATTTATGCACCTAACAGACGTGGAAAATCTTCACCAAACACTCAAGAAGTGTACGATTTAAAAGGTATTAAGTACAATGAATATTGGGGCTATTTAGATGGAGAAAAGAAAAACTCTCGTGTTAAAGAAACAGAAGAACCAATTTTAATGCTTAACCATTATTGGGATATTAGTAGTAAAACTTCTTTAAATACCAATGTTGCTCATCAATGGGGAAAATTAGGAAACAGTCGTTTAGACTTTCCTGGTGGTGCCAACCCAAGTCCTGCTTATTATCAAAAATTACCTAGTTACTTCTTAGCTGATAGTGATGGCCCAGATTATGCTGGAGCTTATGAGGCTGAGCAAGAATTTATTAATGATGGACAGATTGATTGGAATCGTATAATTGATGCCAACATAACAAATAATACTGCTGGCGAATATGCAGCTTATGCACTATACGAAGATAGATCTGATGACACTCAAACAACAGTTAACACAATATTTAATAGCGAGTTAACTGAGCGTATAATGCTTAATGCTTCTGTTAATTACAGACATTTGAAATCTGAGAACTTTGCTGAAATCATTGATTTACTAGGAAGTGAAACAGGTGTATTAAATGTAGATTCATTTGATGGATTTCAGTTTGATTTAAACAATCCTGACCAAGTGGCTTTTGAAGGAGATAGATATAGATACAATTATAATCTATATGCAGATATCATTTCTGGTTATGCTCAAGGTGTTTTTAANTACAATAAAGTAGATTTTTACTTAGCTGGTAGTNTAACTAAAACAGAATACCAAAGAGAAGGTTTATACCTTAATGAAGCTAATATCAATAATTCTTTTGGAAAAGGAGATAAGCTAGATTTTACTGGTTTTGGTGCTAAAGCAGGATTTACTTATAAAATATCTGGTAAGCATTTAATTGATGTTAACGGAGGTTATATAACACGTGCCCCTTCATTACGTAACACCTATTCTAACGCTAGGGTAAATAATGATGTTGTTGGAAAGGTAAATGGTGTTAATGTTACAGGACAAGAAATTACTGAAGAAAAAATAACTTCTTTTGATGCAAGTTATATCTTTAGATCACCAATAGTTAATGCAAAATTAACAGGATTTTACACCAAGACTGAGGATGCTAATGAAATATCATTCTACTACGCTGATGGTATNGGTGGTTTCTTTGATGAACAAGGTAATGTAGAAACAAACAACTTAATATCTGAAGTATTACAAGGNGTAGACAAAAGACATATTGGAGCTGAACTAGGTGTTGAGGCTCAAGTGACACCAACAATAAAATTAAAAGGTGCTGCTTCTTATGGTCAATATACTTATGAAAATAATCCTAACTTATATATTTCTGCAAACGACAGATCTGCTTTCTACGGTGAGTCTAAATTAAAGGATTACAGAGTAGCAGGTGGACCTCAAAAAGCTTACTCTGTAGGTTTTGAATATAGAGANCCTGATTACTGGTGGTTTGGTGCAACAGCAAACTTCTTTGCTGACACTTATGTAGATGTTAGTCCACTTTTACGTACTAATAGTTTCTACCAAGAGCCTACAGACGGTTTACCTATGAACGATTATGATCCAGAAATCGCTAGAGGATTATTAAAACAAGAACGTTTTGATGATTATATGGTGGTAAATTTAATTGGTGGTAAATCTTGGAAAATAGATGATTATTACATCGGTTTCTTTGCTAGCGTTGGTAACATTCTAGACAAAGTATATAAAACTGGTGGTTTTGAGCAAGGTAGAAATGCTAATTATAGAGAATTACTAGAAGACACAACCAACCCTAAAAGACGTTTTGGTTCAAAATATTGGTATGGACGTGGCGCTAACTACTTTTTAAATGTATATTTTAGATTCTAAAAAAACTATGAAAAATAAATTTCAAATTATGAAAACAACTAAATTACTATCACTTTTACTTGCTGCCTTTGTAAGTATTGCTATTACATCTTGTGTTGAAGATGACGACTACAGCATTCCTAATAGCCTAGGAGAGGAAGAGAATAGATTATTGAACGAAATTTTAGATGATCTTAATTCAGAAGAACCTGAATATGAAGAAGTATCAATAGCTGACTTAAAATTACTATATGAAACTTATGAAGCTGGACAAAGCGGTTTTGACTATGACCACTTTATTCAAATTCCTGATAATCTTGTAGTAAAAGGTTATGTAACTTCATCTGATGCTACTGGTAATTTCTACAAGGAATTTTATATGCAAGATTCACCTGAAAACCCAACAGCTGCAATTGGTGTTATTTTAAATCAAGTTGACTCTTACAACCAATTCAATGTAGGTCGCGAAGTATATGTTAAGCTAAAGGATATGTACCTTGGTTACAACTCTAACGAAGTAATTTCTATTGGAGGTATGCCAGACGAGGATGAAGTAGGCCAGTTTACAGCAAACCAAATTCCAACAAAAATTCTTAGATCTGGTACAACAGAAACAATGGTGCCATTAGAATTAAATTTATCTGAAATAAATGAAAGTCACGTTGGTATGCTTGTTACATCATACGATGTTGAATTCCCTGAAAGCTTAAGCGGTAGTACTTATGGTGACCCAACACAAGATTTTGATACACAAAGAACAATTCAATCTTGTGAAGGTTTTGGATACTCAAACTTCTTATTAGAGACTAGCTCTTTTGCTAATTTTTATTACACTCCACTTCCTACACAAAACGGTGGTACTATTACTGCAGTTGTATTAAAATCTTTTGGAGGTGATAATTTAGTATTACTCTTAAATAATACTAATGATGTAGATTTTGAAAGTGATAGATGTACACCTCTTGATATTAATGATTTTACTGTAGTATTTGAAGACGGATTTGATAACAGCCTAAACAATTGGTCTACTTATAACGTAACTGGTGCTCAGGTATGGGGAACTACTAACTTTGGAAACCCTGCACCTAGTGCATATATGAATGGTTACTCTAGTGGTGCACAAGAAAATGAAGATTGGTTAATCTCTAATGCTATTGATTTATCTGGTGTAACAAACACTTTCTTTTTCTTTGAAACAGATAAAAGNTATGATGGTAATGATTTAGAAGTTTACATGTCTACAGATTATTCTGGTGGAGATCCAAACACTANCGGAACTTGGACTATGCTAGANGCTACTATGGACCCAAATGCTAATAGCTGGAACACATGGACTAACTCAGGAAATGTTGATGTTTCTGCTGCTGATGGACAAATGTTGTATATCGCTTTTAAATATACATCTACATCGTCTGCTGCTGCAACTTTTGAACTAGACAACGTAACTGTTTTAGGACTTTAAAATATATAAGTTATTAAGTACAAAAACCTGCAGTATGCAGGTTTTTGTTTTTTCTTAAGGTTCTTATGCTAGACACATATTACATTTCAATTCTCAATTATTATAAGAAGAAAGGATTAGGTAAAAGGAGCCTAAAGTTAGCTTCAGTTTATATCAATCTTTTAGAAGCGTCTATTGTTCTTCTTTTAGGATCTTTCTTATTAGTGTTTGCATCGCAAATGAAGTTAGTTATAATGTCTTCTACTAAGTTTTGGGTACTTTTCGCAATGGTTTCCCTTTTCATCATTTTTAAAAACTGGATGCGTTACAACGGTAAGAGAAGGAATGTTTTAAATGCAAAAATGAAGTCCAAACAAACATCCATTTATTTGTTATGGCTTTTACCTTTTGGCTGTATTGCTTTAGCCTTAATTATCCTACAAGCACAATAAAAAAACGCTATCAAAATTGGTAGCGTTTCTTATGTTTTATAATTTTTTATTCTTTATTTCTCAGATTTAAAGTCTTCAACAACTTTCATATCTTTTACTTTATATACTTCACCTACTTTTGCCACAGTAGCTTCAATAGATTTAGGAGTAACTTTAGCCTCATCATATTCTACCATAGCTAACTTTTTATCAAAATCTACTTTTGCAGATTTTACACCTTCCATTTTAGCCACTTTCTTTTCAATAGTCTTAGCACAACCCATAGCACAAGTCATACCTTCAATATTAAATTCCACTTTAGCGTAAGTAGCATTCGGGTCTAAATTTTGAGCCACATCTTTTTCAGAAACTTCAATATCTACAGTTTTTACTTCAGGCTCTGATTGATTTTTACAAGATGCAAATGCTACAGTTATAATTGCAACAAGAAAAATATTTTTAATAAACATTGTAATGTATTTATTTGGATTAAAAATTTGGATAAATCTAATAAATATTGATGTTTTCTGCGAAATAATTAACGATTTTTGTGATTCCTTTCAGTAGTTTTTGTATGAAAAACCTTAATTTAAAATGGGTCTACCTAATTGTTCTTTCAATTATTTGGGGAAGTTCATTTATTCTGATCAAAAAATCTCTTATTGGTCTTACACCATATCAACTTGGAGCATTAAGAACTATAATAACAGGAATAATATTATTAGTTGTTGGTTATAGGAAATTGAAAACTGTCAACAAAAACAAATGGAAATGGATTGCTTTGTCTGGTTTTTTAGGCTCATTTTTTCCTGGTTTTTTATTTGCTATTGCCGAGACTCAAATTGATAGCGCTGTTGTTTCAATATTAAATTCATTAGTTCCTTTAAACACTATACTATTTGGTTTTGCTGTTTTTAAAATAGCTTCAACAAAGCGCCAGATTATTGGTGTAATAATAGGTTTTATAGGAACTTGTATATTAATATATAAAGGCTCTGAATTAAACCCGAATCAAAATTACCTATTTGCTCTTTTTGTTATAGTCTCCACTCTAATGTATGCAGCAAATGTGAATATTATAAAACGTTATTTACAAAATGTGAAACCTTTGGCTATTGCTTCTGGTAACTATGCGTTTATAATTACACCTGCATTTATAGTGCTTTTGTTTACTGATTTCTTTTCTAGTGAAACACTAAATAATACCGCATTGCCAAAAGCTTTACTATACTTATTAATCCTTTCTATTTTTGGTACGGCTATGGCCAAAGTTCTTTTTAATAAGCTAGTTCAGATGTCTACTCCTGTTTTTGCATCTTCTGTAACTTATATTATTCCTATAACAGCATTAATTTGGGGAACATTAGATGGAGAATCATTTAGTCTGATACAAGCTCTAGCTGCTTTGCTTATATTATTAGGTGTCTATTTAGCTAATAGAAGAAAATAATCATATAAAAAAAGCCGAAGTTAAACTTCGGCTTTTTTTATATGAGTGGTATCTATTATTTGAAATCTTCTTCAGTTACCCCTTCGTTTATTTTAATATCTGTCATATTAAATTCAAAACTTTGTGGCCCTGTTGTAACTTTCATAGTATTTGGCATCAATACACCATTTACTTCTTTATAGTTTGAAAAGTCAGTCACTGTAACGATAGACTGCCCACCAGCTTCTGAAGTTTCTTCAGTTCTCACTAAGAATCCAGTTTCAACATCATAGTATCTTACATCTGCTGGACCATCTGAATTGGCTACACTAATTTTATAGACGTCTTTTCCTTCAATAGTTGCAACACTTTCTAAAGTGATTGTTGAAGCATCTATATACAGTTCTGGATATAATCCTTTTTCTTCTTTTCTAGAGTTTACCTCAGTTTCACCCATAGGAATTTTTTGCCCTTGACCTTCTTGGTAACCATTTTCTCCATCAAAATTTTGCTTCATTACAGTTCCCATACCTTCTATCATTAGTTCCATAGAAGATTTGTTTGGTGCCATTTGTTTCATAACAGCTGTTGGCTTATATGGTGCACCAGGAATTGTAACATCGGCATTCATTAAAACAGTGTTAACCTTCTTAAGGTTGTCTTCTCCTCCAACAGCAGCAATATAACCTTTAATTACTGATTGAGCTGTAACACCTTCTGGAATTGGCTTAGAAAAAACTGGCTTTTCAGTTGGTTCTGCATAAGTATCATAATACTTGATAGGGATTCCTGTTTTTTCAAGGTTTTCTAATACTTCACTTCCTTTACCAACTACAATTACACGAGCATTTTCAGTCTTGAAATACTTATTAGCTACACGCTGAACGTCTTCTTTTGTTACTGCATTGATTTTTTCTAAATAAGTTGAGTAAAAATCCTTTGGTAAATCGTTAAGCTTAATATTTAAGGCATAGTTAGCAATAGTTTGCGGACGCTCTAAAGCCAAAACAAAATCACCAACATACTTAGCTTTTGCGTTTGTTAAAGCATCTGTTTCTACTGGTTCAGTTTTGATACGGTTGATTTCCTTTAAAGTTTCAACAACAGCACTATCAGTAACAGCATTTCTTACAGAAGCACCAGCAGTAAAACGTGAAGCATTCCATCTGCTTGTTCCTACGTTAGAACGCGCACCATAAGTATAACCATGCTCTTCTCTTAAGTTCATATTTAGGTAACTATTAAAACCACCACCTAAAATTTTATTAGCAATTAAAACTGAATGATAATCTTCGTCATTCATTTTTAAATCTACATTGTTAGTCAAAGAAATATTAGACTGAACAGCGTTTGGCATATCTACAAAATTAATCTGTGTGTATTGCGCATTTGGTGTAGGCTCAGGAATTGTAACATCCACGCTAGCTGCTTTCTCCCACTTACCAAAATATTTGCTTAATTGTTTTTTTACATCTCTACTATTAACATCACCTACAACAACGATATAAGCATTGTTTGGGTTAAAGTATTTTTCATAGAATGCTAACACATCACCAAACTCAACATTGTTAACAGTTTCTTCAGTTGTAAATTCTCCTCTTGGGTGTTTTTTACCATAAGACAAAGCTCCACCAACTCTCCCAGCTATAGCGTCAACACTTTTTGCTTCGGATTTTAAGCTTTCTAGTAATTTTTCTTTTTCCTTTTCAAATTCCTCCTTTGTTAATAAAGGATTCATCGCTGCATCTGCCATTAATTCAACAATTCTATCAGAATATTTAGTTAATGAACTTGCGTAAGCACTTTGAGCTCCAAAAAATAAGCTTGCTCCTAAAAAGTCAATCTCATCATTAAACTCATCTTTTGAAATGGTTGTTGTTCCGTTTCCTAACATTGCAGAAAGTAAGCTAGAAACACCAGCTTTTTTACCTTCTGTAATAGGCTTATTATCTATTGTTAAAGTATAAGATACTCTTGGTAATTTGTGGTTTTCAACTACAAGAACTTTGATACCGTTCTTAAGCTCAAACTCATCAGGAACCTCTAAAGTAATTTTAGGTGCTGGTCCTGGTTGTGGCATTACCGATCTATCTATTTGTGCATTTACGCCTACTGCCATTAAAAACAATACAATAAATGCAGGTATGTTAGCTTTCATATTAAAATTTGTTTTCATCTTATTGTTCATCTTTTTTTGGTAAATACTCAAGTACTAATCTTTGGTTAGGGTTTAAGTACTTTTTGGCAACGTCTCTCATTTCTTCTCTTGTTATTGAACGGTAAATATCAATTTCATTATTGATAAGATTTACATCATCATATAACATGTAGTAACGTGCTAAAGAATTTGCAATACCAGAAATACTAGAATTTGAGCTTACAAAGTCATTCTCAAATTGATTTTGAAGTTTTTGGTAATCACGCTCAGAAATTAATTCTGTTTGAATCTTTACGATTTCTTCATCCATTTCTGCTACTAACGTGTCTAAAGAAACTTCACCTAATGG
The DNA here is from genome assembly GCA_002706045.1 of Flavobacteriaceae bacterium. Lineage (GTDB taxonomy): Bacteria > Bacteroidota > Bacteroidia > Flavobacteriales > Flavobacteriaceae > Winogradskyella. Next base: position 1,751 of record PAJL01000085.1, on the reverse strand, counting down.
CAACCCAAATAAAGCATAAACGCCATAATCTTCTTGACTTATGTTTACAGCTTGTACAGCTAGAGCTTGTTTTTGCTCATCTACCATTTTCTTGTATAAAACCGAACTTTTACCACCACTTAGGTAGCTAGAAATCATATCTAACACATAAGCATCTCTTTCTTTAAAAGAAGGAGTTCTATAAGCAGCTATTACTGCTGGTATTTGAATGTTAGAATCATAAGCTGTTCCTTTAATAGCTTCTGTAATTGGCTCTTCTTTTGGTAAATCTCTTGTAATTTCTTCACCTCTTGGAATAGGACCAAAATATTCCTTAATCATTTTCTTTACTTCAGCCTTATCAATATCACCAGCTACAACCAATACAGCATTGTTTGGCACATAGAATTTTTTATTAAATGCTTGAAACTCCTCTAAAGTAGCTGCATCTAAATGCTCCATTTCACCAATGGTTGTCCCTTTATAAGGGTGAACTTTAAACAGACGTTTTTTTACTTCTGCCAAAAGGTTTCCATAAGGTTGGTTATCTACACGAAGTCGCTTTTCTTCTTTTACAACTTCATTCTGAGTATCTACACCTATTTGATTAATAATTGGGTGCATTAAACGCTCAGACTCCATCCAAAGACCTAACTCAACACTATTTGATGGAAAAACTTCATAATAATACGTTCTATCATCTGTAGTATTCGCATTATTGCTTCCTCCTTGAGATGTTACTATTGTAAACCACTCACCTCTTTCAATATTCTCTGTACCTTCAAACAATAAATGTTCAAAAAAGTGTGCAAATCCTGTTCGTTCTGGATTTTCATCCTTAGCACCAACATGATACATAACTGATGTTGTTACAACTGGTGCCGAATTATCTTGATGCAAAATAACATGCATCCCATTATCTAAATCGTACTCTTCAAACTCTACTTGTTGCGCATTGGAACCAAATCCAACTAACGCTAAAAGCGAAAGAGTAAATAAGCTTTTTTTCATTATTAAAATGTTTTTTAAAATTTAAATTCTACTAGTGTTTGTATTAGTTGAGTGTAAAATGTTACACGAAGCCCCACAAAAATAAGGAATGATTCCGCTTTTTAACATAATAAAATGTGAAAACTATATAAAAAAGCTTTCTCATTTTTGAAGGAACTATAAAATCCTCAGCAAATAAGCACGAAATGGTACTGAAAAGCCTTAAAACGTTTGTAGATTAAGAATTTAGAACTATATTTGCATCCGCTTTCTGAAAAGGAGGCTTTTAATTAACAAACAAATTAATAAAAACGTTACGCTATGTACGCAATTGTAGAGATAGCAGGGCAGCAATTTAAAGTTGCGAAAGACCAAAAAGTTTTTGTTAACCGTTTATCTACTGAAGAAGGTAAAAACGTTGATTTTGACAACGTTCTTTTAATAGGTGATGGTGACAATGTAACTGTTGGCGCCCCAGCTATAGACGGAGCACAAGTAAGTGCAAAAGTCTTAAAGCACCTTAAAGGTGACAAAGTAATAGTTTTCAAAAAGAAAAGACGTAAAGGTTACCGTGTAAAAAACGGTCACAGACAAGCCTTAACTGAAATCGTAATTGAAGGTATTACTACTTCTGGAGCTAAGAAAGCTGCTCCTAAGAAGGAAACTAAAAAGGCTGAACCTAAAGCTGAAAAAGCCGCTCCTAAAGCAGCAGCTAAAAAAGCAACTGGTAAAGCTGATGATTTAAAGAAAATTGAAGGTGCTGGACCTAAAGCTGCTGAAGC
>PAJL01000084.1 GCA_002706045.1 Flavobacteriaceae bacterium | reverse complement strand
GAGTACACAATCCGTTGATTTTAATGGCTTTCGCCTTAGTAGCGGGAACTGGACTCGAACCAGTGACCTTCGGGTTATGAGCCCGACGAGCTACCTACTGCTCTATCCCGCGATATCGGACTGCAAATATACAATGCTTTTTAGATTTGACAAGTTTTAATCAAAAAAAAACACTCAAATAATTTTTGAGTGCTTTTAATATAAAATTATGGCTAAGAAATAATTCTAAATTTAATCGTCNTCTTCCTCTTCNTCTAAAGTTGCTAACTCCCCTTCGGTATTTGCTTTGTCTAGTTCAAAATCTACAATTTTAGGAAACTTCCCCTTTAATGCAGCAAAATTCCCCTGAAGTTGGTTATTGTTTAATAATAGAGTTCTTAGATTACTAAGTTGTGCTAATTCTCCTGGAATATTTCCAAAGAATGCGTTATTAGATAATACTAGTTCCTCTAACTGACCAAGTTCTCCTAGTGAAGCTGGTATAGCTCCTAATAAGCTATTATCAAATACACTTAAAACTTTTAAAGATTTTAGGTTTGCTAAACTTTCTGGTAATCTTCCTATAAGGTTATTACTGCTAAGAATTAAGCTCTCTAATTTTGTAAGATTTCCAACTGAAGTTGGTATTTCACCAGTAAAATTATTATTGAATAATTCTAAAGACTTCAAATTGGTCAACGATCCTATATCTGAGGGGATTTTCCCTGTTAAATTGTTTGAAAACAATTTTACCTCAACAAGACTTGTCATACTAGTCAATGTTTTTGGTAATTCACCTTCTAATTTATTAAATGATAAATCTAAAACTTTAAGACTTGATAATTTAGAAATAGATTCTGGTAATGTTCCTTCTAGTTTATTGAAGCTAAGATTAAGCTCTACAACACTTGAATCTTCAATTTTTACTCCAGACCATGTTGAAACTGGTTTTTCTAAATTCCACGTTCTATTCCAAGATTTACCATTTGTAGAATTGTATAAGTCTATAAGAGCTGCTTTCTGATCNGTTGAAATCTCAGCAAAAGAGAGCAACGAAACGAAGCANAAAAGTAGGGTTANTTTAAGCATTTTCATTCAAGTAGGTTTTGGTTAGGGTACACACTATGCTTGCTTTAAGTAAACGAATATATAAGCAAATTCTATAAACTGCAACTTTTTTCGATGAACTGCATAAGATGTTTTTTCAAATAACTGATTATTAGCTATTTAAAAAAATTACTGTTCAATATTTTTTGCCTCAAAATTTATAATTTCCTGATTTTCAACCACTATAGATACTTGAATAGGGTTACAGCAAATCTCACAATCTTCTATATAATTTTGATGATTTTGGGAGGTATCTACAAGCATAGATATTTGCTCCCAACAATAAGGACATTGAAAAAAATACTCTTCCATAAATTTTACCTCTTTTAAAACTGAACATTAAGAAGTTCACCACTTATCTGTAGTATTTGTAACTCTGATAACTTTGCTTCAAACTTAGCGCTATTTCTACTTAATTCTGCATTTAATAAGTTAAGTTGAGCTTGCCTAAACTCTATGGAATTAACCTGACCTATTTTAAATTTTTCCTCTGTACGTTCAAAATTATTCTGTGCCGTTAGAATGTTTTTTTCTTGAATATTATAAATCTCAAGTTTATTCATATAATCATCCCAAGCATTATTAAAATCTCTTTCAATACTCAATAGCAAATTTTCTTTTTCGAGCTGCTGAGTTTCTAAATTAATTCTAGCATTTTTCACCCTTGTTATGGTAGCTCCACCATCAAACAAATTCCAGCTTAGGTTAACGCCACCTGATAGACCTGTATTTGTAGATACGGCAACGAAAGAAGCCGCATTATTGTTGTTTTTATTCCAACCATAAGAACCTGTTAAACCNACTGTTGGTAGGTAAGCAGATTTACCTGAATTAATATCTAANTTACTAATGGCTATATTTTTTTCGGTCTGAAGTAAAGCTACGTTTCTAGATTTAGCTTTTTCAAACAGACTATCTTTCTGAAACTGTAACGTAAAATCAACCTCAGTTTCAACCTGAAAATCCTCTGTAAAAGTTTCACCTAAAACAAGCTTAAGATCACGTTTTGCATTCTTTAATTCTTGTCGAGTATTAATGATATTNATACTGTCGTTATTAATATCTACTTCNGCATTCANTACTTCTAANTTAGTATTTTGACCGTATTCAAACTGGTATCCAGCTCTAACCAATCTATCTTTTGTAANATTNAATGTNTGCTTTAAAGCATCTAGATTATCCGTGAGTTGAGCTGCATTGTAGTATACCGAAAACAATTGTAAAATGGTATTNTCAATGGTTTCTCTTGCCTGAAGTTCTGTTAATTGATATTCCTCTTTGAGNCGNTTATAATTNTAACGTCTTCCTAAACCATCAAATAAAACATAGTTTACATTCACTGAAGCATTGTAACGTGAACTTTCAGCACCANTAAGGANTGTGGTTTCTCCGTTAGAAAATTCGGCTTCNGTATTATCTAAATTATAGGTAGCTCCNGCACTTCCNGANACNGTAGGCAAAAANCCNGNATTAAGAATGCTAGTATTATTATCTGCTACCTCCACAGNTNTCTTGGCTATTTTAACACCATANTTATTNTCAAGAGCAGTGGCAACAGCTTCTTCNTTGGTNAATACATTCTGNGNTGTAAGACCACAACAAATCCAAGCAAACANAANAGTCANGTAATATTTAGTCTTCATGTAGTTCATTCTGTTCTTTTATTGCGCGTTCTACTTCTTCTTTTGTNACNTCTTTACCTGTNGCCAACCACTTNGTNTTCTTTTTTATGTTATTACTAAAAGATAAGAACAATGGTAATACCAGTAGAGTTAAAACTGTAGCGTAAGCAATTCCGAAAGAAATTGAGATTGCCATAGGTTTTAAAAACTGAGCTTGTCGACTTTTCTCCAATAGTAATGGTGCTAAGCCTGCAATGGTAGTAAGTGATGTTAAGAATATAGCTCTAAAACGAGATTTCCCTGCTTCGGATAAAGCATCATCAAAAGGCATTCCTTCTTTAAGGTTATTGTTGAATTTCCCTATTAACACCAAACCATCATTTACCATAATACCTATCAAAGCAATAATACCTAGAAGTGATAATATATTTACCTGAAAATCTAACAACCAATGTCCCCAAGCTACAGCCGTTAAGCTAAATGGAATAAGTAAAATAAGTAGTAGTGGTTGCGAATAACTTCTGAATGTAAAAGCTATAGTAACATAAATCAACAATAAAATTATTGGACCTGCAACCGCCAATGAACTGGTTAATTTTCCTGCTTCTCTATTCTGACCTTCGTAAGACGCACTTATCGTAGGATATTTTGATTGAAGATCAGGAATGAATTCTGTTCTTATTTCATCTATGATATCTGTAGCACTAGTAGCAGGATTTTTTAAATCTGCGTAAACCTGAATTTCTCGTTTTGCATCAAGGTGATTAATGGCTACATCTCCACGTTCTATGCTATAAGTTGCTATATCTTTTAAGGTAACACGCTCACCAGAAGGGGTAACAATTCGCATTTCATCTAAATCGTTAATAGAGCTTCTATTGTTTCGATCGTATCTAACCCAAACCTTTATTTCATCTTGTCCTCTTTGAAAACGCTGTGCTTGTGAACCAAAGAAACCTGAACGAATCTGAGACATTACTGTTCTTAAATCTAAGCCGAGCAAATAGGCACTTTCTTTGAGCTCTAATTTAATCTCTTTTATTCCTGCAGGATCATTATCACCTATATCTTTTAGCAAAGGATTAGATTGTAGATACTTTTTTAATTCTTGCTTCGCTGCTTTTAATTCGTCTATATTATTACTCAATAAAGAAACTGAAACAGGATTACCTCCAAAATTACCTCCAGAACCGTAGATTAGTCGTTCTGTTCCTATAACCGGACCAACTAATTCTTCTAACCGATTAGTGATTAAAAAGGATTGAATTTCGTCAGGTCTTTCCTCTCCTGGCAACAGGTTGATTCTAAGATTAGCTGTAGAACTACTACTAATATCAACAATTGTGTTTTCAAAAAGCTGTTTTCCTGTTCCTTTAAGATACTTTTCTGTTAGCTCTTCATTGACGATAAAAGACTTTTCTTCTATCATTGAAATAATAGAATCTGTAATCTTCACATTAGTTCCTGCAGGCATTACCAATTCTATGTTTGCCGCATCACTTGCGATTCTAGGAAATATTGTAACACCTATTATTCCTCCACCTAATGATCCAAAAGTCAATACCAACAAGGCTAAAAATATGCCTAGCGCAAGTAATTTAAAACTCAGCACAAAATTTAAAACAGGCTCATAAAACTTATCTCTCATAAAAGACATAATTCTATCACCCATTTTATTTAAACCTCTCATAAAAGAGAAGAATTGTTTTGTTTTAGATGAATTATCACTTGGTTTTTGTTTACGTAAAGCTTTAGAATGGGCTAAATGGGCCGGTAATATTATAAGTGCTTCAACTAAAGAAACTACCAAAGTTAAAATTACAATGACCGAAACTTCACTAAAAAACTCACCTATTCTACTATCCAAGAAAAAGAATAATGAAAAGGCCAACAAGGTTGTAATAATTGCAGAAACTACAGGCGGAATTACCTCCATAGTTCCATCTATAGCTGCTTGAACTGGTTTTTTTCCTTTTTCGTAATGCTGATAAATATTTTCAGCGATGACAATACCATCATCTACTAAAATACCAATTACGATAATCATCCCAAAAAGCGACAAAACATTTATAGTAACATCAAACTGAGATGCAAACATAAACATCCCTAAAAATGAAATTGGCAGACCAAAAGCTACCCAAAGTGCTAAACGTGTATTTAGGAAAATAGAAAGAAAAAACAGCACTAGTAAAACACCTTGCCATGCATTTGTAAAGAGTAACCAAGTACGCTGAATTAAAGGTATAGATCTATCACTAACAACATCGATTTGTACATTATTATACTTTTGATTGTATTCTTCAATGTAGGTGTTCACCTTATCCGCTGAAGAAATTAAATCTTCATTATTTGTACTTGTTATAGCAATATTTACAGCTAATTCCTGATTGAAATATGTCGCATTTGGAGTTTCAGAAAAACGGTCTCTTATAATTGCAACATCCTTTAATCGAATTACTTTCCCATCAGACGAAGCTCTAACTACAATATTAGAGAGCTCTTTCCCATAATATTCCCTATTATTAGCTCTAATTAAATATTCCTCAGCTACAGTTTTTACGTTTCCACCTGTAACTAAAATATTAGAACTACTAACGGCTTCAGCTACTTCAGAAAACGTGAGATTATAAGCTAATAAATCTGTTTCATTAACAGCAATCTCAATCTCTTCTTCAGGAAAACCAGAAATTTCAATTTGAGAAATTCCATCTATAGCTCGTAAGTCGGATTCAACCTGACGCGCAATTTGTTTTAAGGTTACTAGAGGAATATCTTTTCCACTAATCGCAAAAGAAATGGTTTCTCTTACAGCCTCTTGTTTAGACACAACTAAAGGTTCCATTCCTGTTGGAAAAGAAGGCACTCTATCCACAGCATTTTTTACTTCAAGAAGCATAAAATCTAAACTCTCACCTTTTTCAATTTCTACCGTTATAGTTCCACTGTTTTCTCTTGACGTAGATGTTACTCGGTCTATGCCTTTTAAACCTTTTAAATTATCTTCAATCTGAAGTACGATACCTTCTTCAATTTCTTGAGGAGACGCTCCAGGATAAGTTATGGCAACATTTATTATTCGTGATTCTGTAAGTGGAAAAAACGATGATTTCAATGAAAGGTAACCGATAATACCAAAGACAAAAAATGCTAGGATAAAAACATTTACCGCAACGTGATACCGAATAAAATATTCAATTATCCTTCTCATTATTGTACCGAATCTTTAGATTTCTCAACCAAACCTGCAGCCTTTACCTGCATGCCTGCATAAGCACCTGGCACAGGTTTTCTTAAAATAATTGTACCATCTGGCACTTCTCTTAAAACTACTTTTTCACTAGAAAAATGTGCTGGTTTCACCGGAATAACATCCAACAAGCTATCTCTAACCACATAAATTTCTTGGCTATCTAACAGAAGATTTCGATCGATTTCAATGGCATTTTCAACCTTTTCAGCATTTAATTCTGCTTCGAGATACATCCCTTCTTTTAAGTCTGGACTTTCAACTTGGATAAAAACAGTAATGGTTTGTGTTGTTGCATCTATGCTGCCATTAACTCTAGAGACTGTTCCGTCATAAGTTTTAGTTTTTTCCAAATTGGTGAGTTTTACGGATTCTCCTTCCTTTAATACTTCAGCAAAAGATTTGCTGATGGCAACTTCCATTTCATAAACCGAAGGGTTAATAAATTCACCCAACTTTTGTCCATTTCTAACCAATGTTCCTTCTGTAACTAAAGCTTCAGTTAAAATTCCTGAGAAAGGTGCAGTAATTCTATATTTAGCCAAACGTTGTTCAAGATTTCTAACACTGTAGTACGAACTAACAATTCCTCTTCCTGTAATGAAATAATTTTCTTTTTCATTGGAAATTTCTGGTAGTGTTGGTGTTGTTTTATTCAAGTCAAATCCATTTAAATAGGTTTGCCATTTTGGGAAAACATCGGGAAAATCTAATCTTAAATCTGGCATTATTGCAGCAATACTATTATACAGATTACTTTTTGCAGATTGTACACTAGCATAATATTCTGATGCATCAATACGAATTAAAACTTCTCCTCTATTGTATTTTTGACCAGGTTTAAAAAGTTTAGATCCTGTTTTAAATATACCCTGAACTTCCGAATACAATTCCACACGTTCTTTAGCTGTGAGATTACCATTGGCAGAAACTACTATGGGTACGGAACCATTCTTAACAGTATCAATCAACACTGTTTTTATAACCTTTGGAACAACAGGTTTTGGCTTGTTTTTATTATCTATAAGATATTTGGCNAAGATGAATGCACCNACAATAAGGGCAATACCTAGGGCAGAGAGGATAACTTTTCTTAGCATGTTTATGATAGTCAGTAAACTGCAAAGTTATCTTTATCAATAAGCGAAATCGTTAAAAAATTCTTAATTATTGATAGTNTCCAATTCTTCTTGTACACTNTCCCAATCATTCATTAAAGATTCTAAANATTTCTTCTTGGCTTGGTAATCATCAAAAAACTTTGGATCTGAGGCTGTTTTATCATAATCAGTTTCTAATTTAGTATCATCTGCTTTGATATCTTTTTCTAACTGATTTATTTTAGCTTCAATATTGCTCAGCTTATTATTTAAGGATTTAATTTTCTTTTGATCTTCGTAACTCTGTTTATTACTCTCTTTTGGCTGTTCTGTAACTACCGTTCGTTTTTCAGCTTCTCTTAAATTTTCAATATTACGCTGTTCTAGGTAGAAATCAATATCGCCTAAATACTCTTTAATATTTTGGTCTTTGAATTCATAAATACTATCCGTTAAACCTTGAAGAAAATCCCTGTCGTGCGATACCAAAACCAGTGTGCCTTCAAACTTTTTTAAAGCCTCTTTAAGTACATTTTTTGATTTAATATCTAGGTGATTTGTGGGCTCATCCATTATTAAAACATTCAATGGTTGAAGCAAAAGTTTAGCCAAAGCTAAACGGTTTCGTTCACCACCTGAAAGCACCTTCACATATTTTTCAACCTCCTCACCTCTAAACAAAAATGAACCTAATATATCTCTAACTTTACTTCGATTGGTNTCNTTTGCAGCATCTATCATGGTATCNAATACTGTTTTGTTACCATCTAAGTATTCTGCNTGGTTTTGAGCAAAATACCCAATCTGAACATTNTGNCCTAAAGTTACTTTNCCTTCATGCTTTAATTCNCCAACAATAATTTTNGCTAAAGTGGATTTNCCTTGTCCATTCTGACCAACAAATGCCGTTTTAATATCTCTAGGAACTGTTAAATTNACATGGTTTAAAACCTNAAGATTTCCATAATTCTTTGATACGTTTTCAACCTCTACAACAACTTTTCCTGGTGTGATAGAAACTGGAAAGTTTAAAGTCATAACGCTATTATCATCTTCATCGACTTCAATCCTATCAATTTTATCTAGTTTTTTAATAAGGGATTGAGCCATCGTTGCTTTAGAAGCTTTAGCTCTAAATTTTTCAATCAACTTCTCGGTTTGTTGAATCTGCTTCTCTTGATTTTTTTGAGCTGCTAACTGTTGTTCCTTTATTTCCTTTCTAAGTTCTAAAAACTTTGAATACGGTTTACTGTAATCATAGATACGACCTAAGGAAATTTCGATTGTTCGGTTGGTAACGTTATCTAAAAACATCTTATCGTGAGACACAATAACTACGGCACCAGGATAAGTTTTAAGGAAATTTTCTAACCAAATAATAGATTCTATATCTAAATGGTTAGTTGGCTCATCTAACAGCAATAAATCGTTATTTTGAAGTAATAACTTAGCGAGTTCTATTCGCATACGCCAACCACCAGAAAATGTATCAGTAAGCTTGTTAAAGTCTTCACGCTTAAAACCAAGACCTTGAAGAATNTTTTCTGTATCACCTTGATAATTNTAGCCNCCTAAAATCTCATATTGATGCTGTATTTCATTGAGATCTACCATTAATTGATGGTAAGATTCGCTTTCGTAATCGGTTCTTTCGCCTAATTGCGTGTTGATCTCTTCTAGTTTAGCCTCGCAATCTTTTATTTCTTTTAAGGCTTCATACGACTCGTCTAAAACTGTTTTACCAAAATCAAAGTCTATATCTTGTTTTAAGAATCCTATTTTTAGATTTTTATCAGCAGCTATTTGTCCTGTATCAGAATCTTGCTCTTTTGCTAATATTCGCAACATGGTAGATTTTCCGGCTCCATTCTTACCAATTAGACCTACACGATCACCAGGACNTANTTTAAATGTAATNTCTTCGAATAAGTACTCTCCTTGAAATGAAATTGATAAGTTATGAATATTTAGCATACTATTTCTGAATAATTCAACTNTAAAATGTCACAATTGTTACAATGCNAGNNCTACAAATATTTATCTTTGCATTGNATTAAAAANGCAAAAGTAAAGGTTTTAGTTATGATTAGAAAAGGAATGAAATTATATAGCATACTTTTTGGAGCTTGTCCGAAATGTCACCATGAGTCTATGTATGTTAATAAAAATCCTTACGCACTTTCTGAAACATTAAAAATGAATGATGTGTGCTCTCATTGTAAAACCAAATACCAAATAGAGCCGTCATTCTTTTATGGTTCAATGTATGTAAGCTATGCCGTCGGTATTGCTTTCGCAGTTGCAGCTTTTATTATTAGCCATGAATTTATTGGGTTTGGCTTAATGAATTCCTTTATAGCTATTGTGGTGACTTTGATAGTTTTTATGCCAATTATAATGCGCCTTTCTCGTAATATTTGGATCAATTTATTTATGAGTTACGATAAAGAACTTGCTGAAAAAAGTAAATAAAGATTAGGATTTGAAACGATTAACATCGATTTCTTTGTCTAAATCTTCTCCTTTTTCTATAAAATTAAATAGTTTTTCTGCTACATATGGAGCTATCATAACTCCACGCGTACCTAAACCATTTAAAATATAAAGGTTGGAATACTTTTCATGCTGACCAACCAAAGGTCTTCTATCCTTTACTGTAGGTCTTATTCCTGCAACATGATTCACAATTTCAAAATCACACTTAATGAAGGTTTTCAGTTTAGAAATTAACTCTTGCTTTCCTTCTTCGGTTGGTTCATTGGTTTTATCTGTCCAATTGTAGGTCGCACCAACGTTATAGAGGTTATCACCTATCGGAAGTATAAAAACTGAAGACTTAATTNNANANNNTATATTTAAATCTGGCGCTTTTATAGTGAGAACTTCTCCCTTTGTTCCATTAAGTGGCACAACATTAAAAAAAGGATTTTTCTTTACACCAAAACCTTCTGTAAATACAATTTGCTTAGAAGAAATAGTATTGTATTGTAACGTTTTATCAGAAATTTGAAGACTATCATATCTAAATGTTTCTTCCTTAAAGCTATCTATTGTATTCAAAAAAGATTTGTATTCTGATATTAATGTATCTGTATCTAAACGACCTGCGTGCAATACTTCGCCAAAACCATGAGGAGCATTTACAAAGGTGTTAGTGNTTTTTAAGAGCTGTGTAGCGAGGTAAGGTTCTAAATTGGGTTTATCAGAAGCATTGAACCAATTGTTTTGTTCTTCTATTGAATTGAAAAGCCTTAAGATTTTAAGCTTATAATCTATTTTTATATTTAAATCTTTTTCAATTTTGGCATATACCNCTGAAGCCAAACTTAATTGTTCGNTAGCTTTCCACACTTCAGAAAATCGTTTAAGAATAACAGGATTATACAATCCTGCTGCCACTAAAGATGATTGTTGAGAACTATCATCAAATACNACAAAAGATTTTTTTTCAGCTCTTAATTGTTCACAAAAAGCAATACTAGCTAAACCACAACCTACAATAATATAATCTACTTCCTTCATTATAATGCGAAAATATTAAAAAGATTTCTGCTGTTGCATAAATGATGGCTATAAAAAAAACGCCCACTATAAAGTGAGCGTTTTTATTTAAAGTTTGTAAGAGTTAATAATTAGTAACTCCACATATCTTGTTCAAAGTTTCTGATTTTTTCTTTGATTCTATCAGATTCTAAGAGTTGCATTAAAGCATTTTCAGCAACATATTCTTTAATCTCTCTNTCACCATAAACGTTTTCTTCTTTGTAGATTAANCCACTAAAACGTCTACTATTAAGTATATGATCAAAAGATAATGGAACAGCACTGTTTTTATTATTGAATGCTTTAGCATCATGTAAAATATCTCTTATCTCTGGATAGAAAATCCAAAACATTGGAATTGGTTCTTTCATAGAATCATCTTCAGAATCGATAAAGTTAACGTCTGGTGCCGCAGGAGCGATACCTAAAATACGATACTTTAATTCTCCTTGACGCTTATCGAAATACCATAATCCCTTAATTAAATAAGAACTGATATCAGCAGGACCAATTTCACGACGAATAACATACTCTTCAGGAACTAAAGATACATCTGTTACACCTTCAGCATTCATCCACTCGATACCTTCATCAGTAACTTCTTCCTTTTTAAGAGAAGGAGCTAAATCCTCTAAAGTACGCTCAGTAGTAAAGTATGAATCACCATAAACTTTAGGAATATTTCCATCCTTAACATTTTGTAATAAAACATTGTATAGCGACTTTCTATCATCACCTAAATTTTCTTCTACAGGAAAATATAGTGGAAAGTTTGCACGCTCATCTAGAACTACCTTTTCCCAAGTCATTTTAGAAAATAAGATATCTCTATCTCCTACATAACCGTATTCTAAAGGTTTATCATTATCTAGAAGTAACTGTGCTTCAGTCTTCATACCAATNTCTTCTGGTATTTTAGCGTTAAGGATATTAGCTTGNGCNAACATTGTGTTTGCNGCAAACAATCCTAATCCAATACATAAAAAGCTTTTTAATTTCATCTTATCTAATTATTAATTTGGGATTTCTTTTTTTGTAGTGTATCTAATTTTAGTTAGTTACTTCTACGGTTACAGGTGAAACACCTTTCAGTTGGTATGAGCTATTACCTTGAATCTTAGCTTTAATATCAAAGATAGCAATAACATCACCTCTACGAGCTCTAGCAATAGCTGCCTTAGCTTGACTGTTCATTTTTGTTCCAGCTACTTGAACTGTAGGTTGTCCAGGTACTTTTATCTTAAATGACGTTACATTTATAGGTAAATCAAAAACAAAATCTTCTAACTCAGCTCCAACAGTACCTATTTCAACATTACGCTTTGGTAATTTTACGATACCATCTTTTCCTGAAATCGTCCCTGTAGGCTTTGGAATATCTTTAATTCTGAATGTTTGTTGATCACTAGCTTTAGAACCATCATCTAAAGTAGCAGTAACGTTAATAGTAACTTCTCTACCTGTTCCTGGATTCATAACATATTTACCAATACCAGAAGCTTTTGATAAACCAGCACCAGACGCATTTACTTTGTTATCTGGAACACCAGCAAAAGAAATTGTCATAGGGTTAGCAACACCACGATAAACTACATTCATCTTATCAGCAGAAATTGTAGCTGAATTTGGTCTTGGTACTACTACATAGTTTCCTTTGATATCAATCTCTAATGGCTTACCATCTTCTAAGAAAGTAAATTTACCATCAATTTCATGTTCTCCAACATTACCTACACTAAAGTCTAATCTTGCTGCACCAGTAGAATCTATAGCATTAGTTAAATCTATTTCTTGATTTCCAACAGTCATTTTGGTTGGAACAACATTAGCATATTTACCTAAAACAACTCTACCCTGGAATTTCTCTCCTTGAAAGAAAGCTGATTTATCTGCTAAAACTATAGCTTGGTAATTCTTTAATGATGTAGCATTACTAACTAAGTTCCCTAAGAATCCATTATAGATATTAGTTTCAGTAGCTTTCACATCGTTTTGCATAGCAGTAAGCTTTGTATAAGAAGCAATAGCTGGGAAACCTTGGAAATGGTAGTTTAACCAATCGATTTTTTTACCATCTTTATTCTCTACTTTATCTGTACTGAAACGTTGCTCAAAACTAGTAATTACAGGTTGCCATTTTCCTTCATTAGGAAGAACAGCCTTTATATCTGATTTATATTTCTCAATACGATCCATGATTTCTTGACCTCTTTTAGTCAATCTATCACCAGTAAACCAATGCTCATCTAGTTTGTCACCTTTATCCATTTCTTCATAAGGTAACTCACCATTTTCCATTTCGTACTGTCCTAATTTTACGATATCGTTGGCTTTAACACCATCTAAAAACTTGTAAAATTCATCAGAGATAATACTGATTTGTTTTGCTTTTTCATTAGCAGCTGCGAATTCTTCAGGCTTTTCTTCAGCTTGCGTATTAAGCTGCTGTAAAATACCTGCATTTGAATTAGATGCTAATTCATTTGCTCTATCAAATTTTTGATCCATTAACCCAAATGCTGATAATACTTCTTTGGACATTGTCATTGCTATCATCGCAATGAAAACCAAATACATCAGGTTAATCATTTTCTGTCTTGCGGATAATTTTCCTCCTGCCATGTTCTAATTAGTTTTTTTAATTATGAATTAATTTATATCTATAAAAACCTAATTAGTTTTTGTTCATTGCAGATAGCATTCCTCCATAAACACCATTTAATGATGATAGATTAGATGCTAAAGACGCCATTTGCTCTTTTAACTTTTGTGCATTTTCTACAGCTTCTTCGTTGATAGCAGCTTGACGATTTGCACTTTCCATTTGTACTTTGTAAAGACTATTTAAAGACTCCATTTGAGCAGCAGCTAAAGACATTTCTTCGCTATATTTCTTTTGAGCAGCCATAGAATCTACAGTTGGTGAAATACCTTTTGCAGCACCTTCGAAATTCTTGATACTATCTCCTAGGCTAGCCATAAGAGCACCATCAATTTTAGCTTCTTTCAATAAGTTATCTAATTTTTTAGATAATAAACCTTCTGCATCTTTAGGCTCTTCTTTCTTAGCCTTTTTTCCTGTAGATTGTCCACCTGCTAATTCTGGATAAACAAGAGACCAATCTAAGTCATCACCTTGCTTTTCGAATGCAGATATTGTAAATACAAGAGCTTCAACAATCATACCTATCGTTAAGATAAGAGATCCATAAGGCCAGTGTTGGATTTTAAATAACGCTCCAACGATTACGATTGCAGCTCCAAGTCCATAGACCATATTCATTGTTGATAATTTCTTTTGTGCCATGATTTTTTAAGTTTTAGTGTTTTAAAGAGTTAAGTTGTTAATTAACTCAATGTAAGGATTAATATTTAGTTTAAGTTAAGTTTTAATTAGTTTGTTGCTGCGTTTTTAGTTACTTCAGTTCCCATGTAATCTTGAACTGTTCTAAATCCAATGTAACTTCTAGCTGAATCCGCATACTCGTAATCTCTAGAACTTACTTGTAAGAAATACGCAACATCTTTCCAAGAACCACCTCTAACAACTTTACGAGCATTGTCTTGATCGTTTACATTAGGGTTGATNGTTGAAGAATATTCATAAGATGCNGGATCGTAAGAACCATTTACCCATTCTGACACATTACCTGCCATATTATATAGGTTAAANTCATTAGGATCGTAAGCATCTGCTTCTACNGTATAAAGTGCTTGGTCAGCAGCATAATCACCACGTAAAGGTTTAAAGTTTGCCATGAAACAACCTCTATCATTTTTAGTATAAGGTCCACCCCAAGGATACGTAGCACCTTGAAGACCTCCACGAGCAGCGTACTCCCACTCTGCTTCAGACGGTAATCTGTATGAGTTTATAGGTTGTTTACCTTTACTTTTCTGATATGCATTATGGTATAATGTTCTCCACTGACAGAAAGCTCTTGCTTGTTTCCAAGATACACCTACTACAGGATAGTTTCCGTAAGCATCATGCCAAAAGTAATCATTGTGCATTGGCTCATTATAAGAGTAAGCAAAGTCTCTAATCCAAGCTGTAGTATCAGGATACACCTCAACTTCTTGTTGTACAACAACCTCAGAACGCTTTAAACCTCTGTTTCTTGCAGCTTTTTGGATGTCCATATAAGTATATTGGAATTTGAATTGCTTTACATCCCAAGTTCTTTGACCATTATAAGACTCTTCTAACGGTAAGTACATGCCATCCATAACTTCAGCATATAACTCATCTGGATAATCGGCTGTATCAAAAATAAGATCTACATCACGATTAATTTTTCTTTGCTCGTTACCATAAGTATTAAGCATGTAACTTTCGTAGGCATTAAGTTCATCTGGGTCTGAATCTTGGTAAGCAAACTCACCAATATCTCCATTACCAGGAGTTTTACCTTCTAAATCAGCCATCTCAGCTAACTTCAATCTTAGAATAGAGTCACGAACCCATTCTACAAACTGACGATACTCGCTATTTGTAATTTCGGTTTCATCCATGTAAAATGCACGAACCGTTGCGGTTTTAGTTGGNGCATCTTGTACACCAGCTAGGTCATCATCAGATTTTCCCATAATAAAAGCTCCGCCAGGTACCAAGGTCATCCCATAGGGCTTTTCTGGATGCCATGATTTTCCTCTAACTCCTACTAATTGTCCACGGTCTCCAGAATTACAACTGGACACCAAAACTAGTACTGCGGCAAGTAAAATAAACTTATTAATATTCATAGTAACTCGAGGTTAAATTAGTCATTTTTAATTTTGAGGTCGTAAACATATTTATATATTTTCGAATAAACAACTTTTTTTCAAATTTTTTTGCATTTAAACCTAAAAATATGCATTTCGTCGATGAAAAAAATGTTAAATATCGATAAAAAGCCTCTTTTAAAAGCTATTCTTCCTGAATGCCTTATACCAGCGCTCTGGTATCTCACCCTGTGTTGCGAACACATAATCGGAATGCATACACGGTAATAACGTGTGCTTTTTTAATTTATTATTAACATCTGGTAAAAAAGGAATCTCTATCCACCATCTACCTGTTTTTAAACTTTTATAGAAGATAAGTTCATAATCTTCTACCAATACATTATATTTTTGATAATAATTTTCGTTTGTAAAATCATCATCTTTTACTCTACAGTTAACACCTTCGATAAAATACCATATCATCTGAGATATAAGCATTGANGTAGANNTNTCTTTTTGAGAACTTAAATATTCATAGATACCAAAAGAAGACACCTTATTNCTTATTCCTGCATAGCGACTTATGGCACAAATTTCTTTNCCTGTGAATCCGTTAGGTGAATATTTTTGATTCTCACTAACCTCAGCTGATCTAATTGACTTTAAATCTACTGATACTATGTGAGCATCTCTCATTAAAGGTTCAACCTTATTAATATCCCCTGATATCTCTCCAAGTCGATGAGCTTCGAAATATAATTTCTCTATAAGGTCTAACTCTTCTTGTGAATTAAAATAGGTTTGATAACCTATAGTGGCATAGTTAAAAAGATTATATGGTTGTTCCACTATAATCTTTCCCACATAACTATTATTTTTTATTGGTAAGTTAGCATCACCAAGATCAAAGTTAGTATCAACACTTACAATATTTACCATTGGTAAAATATTATCGTAAGCCCTATAATTAGCATAGGTTAAATCTTGGCTTCCACCTAATACAACAGGAATGATATTTTTTTCAACAAGAACCGTAATGGCTGTTCTAATGGCATAATAGGTATCTTCAACTGTTTCTCCTGGCTCTATATCACCTAAATCGGCTATAGTTGTATGCCAATTACCAGGAAACAAGGTATATAAAGTAACTCTGATAGAATCGAAATTGACGTCTGCACCAATATAATTGACATCATTTCTATTTTCTTTAACTCCGATGATAGCTATCTGCACATCATCTAAATCTGGAATACCGTTTTGACGAGAATGAATCTTGATTTTTTTTCCCAGCGCTTGTTGCGCTATTAGTTCGTTATGAGCTAAAACCGCATCTGATACAGGCGTTAGAAAGCTAAAATTCATATAATATTACTTCTTTTTGGTCGTCGTTTTCTTTTTAGTAGTCTTTTTTCTTGTTGTTTTCTTTTTAGGAGCGTTTTTCTCAAGCAAAGCTTTTGCTTCTTCTAAAGTCATATCGCTAACATCAACTGTTTTTGCTAGCTCAACTTTTTGCTTACCTTTTATAACATTGTGTCTNCCCCANCTTGCCTTCTCNACNCTAATGCCTTCGTCTTCCCAAACNTGAATAAGTTTATCTTTTTCCTTTTGGATTTTGTCTTCGATCAAAGTTACAATGTCTTCTTCAGATAAATTGTCCCAATCGTATTTTTTATTCACATTTATGAACATGTTGTTCCACTTGATGAATGGCCCAAAACGTCCTTTTCCTTTTGTAACTTCTAAACCGTCATAAATATATATAGGTGCATCAGCCTTTTCTTTCTCCTTAATATATATTATAGCTTCATCTAATTCTACACTTAAAGGATCTACACCCTTTGGTAACGAAACNAATTTTTCACCATATCTTACATANGGNCCAAAACGTCCNTTATTNACCTCTACTTCATCATCTTTATAATGCCCCAAGGCTTTTGGTAGTTTGAAAAGATCCATAGCCTCTTCAAAAGTTATAGAGTTTAGTTGTTGATCTGGTGATAAACTAGCAAATTGAGGTTTTTCTTCTTCGTCTGCAGTTCCTATCTGGACCATTGGTCCGAATTTCCCTAAACGCACACTTACTTGACGACCAGTTTTAGGATCTGTTCCTAAAATACGTTCTCCGGATTCGCGCTCTGCATTTTCCTGAACATCTTCAACTTGTGGATGAAAGCCTTTATAGAAATCTTTCATCATTGCTCTCCAATCTTCTTTGCCTTCAGCTATATCATCAAAACTCTCTTCTACCTTTGCTGTGAAGTTGTAATCTAAAATACTTTCAAAATGGTTCACTAAGAAATCGGTTACAATAAAACCAACATCTGTAGGCACTAATTTTCCTTTATTAGAACCTGTTTTTTCAGAAAGATTCTTTTCTTTTATTTTTTGATTTTCAAAAATCAGTTGCTTGTACTCACGCTCATCACCTTCATGAGTTCCTTTTTCTATATAATTTCTATTTTGAATTGTAGAAATTGTTGGTGCGTAAGTAGATGGACGACCAATACCTAATTCTTCCAACTGCTTTACCAAAGATGCTTCGGTGAATCTCGCTGGTGGTCTTGTAAATCGTTCCGTTGCGGTAATATATTTATTACGTAAGTTTTCGCCAATTTTAAGATCTGGCAAAATACCTTCTTGCTCTACATCTTCATCATCNGTGCCTTCTAAGTAAACTTTTAAGAAACCATCAAAAGTTATNATCTCACCATTAGCTNTAAATTCCTCATCAACTTTATTTTTGGAGTTTACTTTTACTCTAAGGTTTGTACGTTCTANNTCAGCATCACTCATTTGAGATGCNATAGCTCGTTTCCAAATTAAATCATATAATCTTGATTGATCGCGCTCAACATTTACNGTGTGNCTCGAAAAATCTGTAGGTCTTATAGCTTCNTGAGCTTCTTGNGCTCCTTTTGCTTTACCTTTATAATTCTGNGGTTTACTGTATTTTTCACCGTAAGCGGAAATAATTTCTTTCTCAGCCCCTTTTTTAGCCTCATCAGAAAGGTTTACACTATCCGTTCTCATATAAGTAATAAGACCAGCTTCGTAAAGTCGCTGTGCATTACTCATTGTTCTACTTACCGAAAAACCTAATTTACGTGATGCTTCTTGTTGAAGTGTTGATGTTGTAAATGGTGCCGCTGGTGATTTTTTAGCAGGCTTCTTTTGTAAATCAGAAACTTGATACGTAGCCTCAATGTTATCATTTAAGAACTTTTCAGCTTCTTCTTTTGAATTGAAATTTTTTGGCAACTTAGCTTTAAAAGACGTTCCGTCTTCGGTGGTAAATTCAGCATCTACTCTATAAGAAGCTACGGCCTCAAAATTTTGTATATCTCTTTCGCGCTCTACTATTAATCTTACCGAAACAGATTGTACTCTACCTGCAGAAAGCCCTCCTTTTACCTTTCGCCATAATACTGGAGATAATTCATAACCTACAATTCTGTCTAACACACGTCTTGCTTGCTGCGCATCAACTAAATTATAATCAATACCTCTAGGGTTTTCAATTGCTTTATTAATAGCACTTTTAGTAATCTCATGAAATACAATACGTTTTGTTTTGTCTTTATCTAANTCTAAAGACTCAAATAAATGCCAAGCAATAGCCTCACCCTCNCGATCCTCATCACTTGCTAACCAAACAATTTCTGCTTTCTTCGCTAAATCTTTTAGTTTCTTAACAACATCTTTCTTGTCTTTAGAAACNCGATATTCTGGTTTAAAATCTCCTTCTACATCTACACCNAATTCTTTGGAAGGNAAGTCNGCAATGTGTCCAAAACTAGACTCGACTTTATAATCTTTTCCTAGAAATTTTTCAATGGTTTTAGCCTTTGCAGGTGACTCTACTATTACTAGATTCTTTGGCATTCTTAACTTTTTTGAGGTTACAAATGTATATGAAAATTAATTTACAATCCTAATTTGGTCTGAAATCTGACACATTTTATCGTATTTTTAACTACTCACCAATGTAAAAAGCCTTACAAAGTGTAAGGCTTTAATATTTAAATNTAAGATTATATTTTATTAATACGTATAGTTTATTGACTCCTCAAATCCTTCTATATTGAGGACAACCTCTGTTGTCCCTTCTATTGATAATGAAGATAAATCAAAAGATTGACTCTTGGTTAAAACTGCTAGACAAGCTTCGTTATTAAATAACTCTAGCTTTAAATAGCGTTGAGGCGGAAAAGACTCTGCAACACTACCAGAATCTATCAATGAAAGTTGCCAAGTATCCGCATCACAACCGCTCGATGAAATTTCAATATTGAGACAATCANCTTCAATCTCATAATTCACAATACTGTAATTTGCTGACTCCNAATTTTCNTATGCTGTATTATCTATTATAACTAAAGNNTCACAATCACTATAAATGACTTCATCTTCATCACACTGAAAATTAAAAAGCAATAAGCATAAGGCTAAAACCGAAAAAACTTTACTGTATTTCATAATTTAATGTTTCAAAAAAGATGAAAAATACATGAAAGGGTTGCGTTAAAAAGTAACCTTTTCATCTAAGTCCATTAAAGTATCACCTGAGTCATGATCAGAATCAGAATTAAACCCAATAATATCTTTATATATAAGGTATGGAGGCAAGTAACTAAACGATGCCGTAACATAGACACCAACAAAACACATTAAAAACCCGATAATACCAGCCAACATTCCACCTATAAACAGAAGCCCAAATGTTATTAGCCATTTCTTATTTCCAAGTTTAAAACTTAAGTTAATGATATCTGAGATCGACATATCCGGATTGAAAGCATAAAAAATTACCATATAAGATAATGGTACAATAGCATATATTAAAGGTATAACACACAATAGTGCTGCCAAGATACTTATCCCTGTAGTTGCAAGAGCTAATTTTATAGTTTTTCCTAAGTACGGCTTTTTGAAAAAGTAGAAGTAATCTTCCTTTCCCATCTCTTCCATATCTTTTAATTTACATATTCTATAAAAACCAGCTTTTAGCCCAAAACCTATAGCGCTCATCGCTACAATTAAAAAAATATACATAATTCCCATAACAACTATCATAATCGGACTAAAATCTGGCTGAGCATAAGGGTCATAAGCATTATAGGAATTGGTATAAGCATCGGTAATGCCCATAAAAATTAGTGGTATATAAAACACCATCATTACTGGTATTGCTAAAACAACACTCAACAAAAGCGTTACCAAACCTTGTACCCAAGTCTTTTTAAACAACTCTATAGAGTCATTAAAAATTCCACCAAATTCAAGGTCTTTAGCATTATCTATTTTTTGTTCAAAATCTGAAGTTCTCATAATATTAAATTGGTTAGTACCTCAAAAGAAATCTATTTTCAGCAAAAATTCAAATAAAATATTACAACTGCCACTTTGTCACAATCAATAAAATAATCATATCTTTGCATGCTTATTGAGAATTGAAAAATTCATTTTAGCTGATGGAAAAGACTATAGACGAAAATAAACAAGGAGAAGCCTTAATACTAGACCAAAAAGACGGTAACCAACGTAAGCTTTTTATTGAAAGTTACGGTTGCGCTATGAACTTTAGCGATAGTGAAATTGTAGCTTCAATCCTTTCCGAACAAGGTTTTAACACCACTCAAAATCTTGAGGAAGCTGATCTTGTTTTAGTAAACACCTGCTCAATTAGAGACAAAGCAGAACAAACGGTAAGAAAGCGTTTAAAGCAATACAATGCTGTAAAACGTATTAATCCAAATATGAAAGTTGGAGTACTTGGTTGCATGGCAGAGCGTCTTAAAACTAAATTTTTAGACGAAGAAAAAATAGTAGACCTTGTTGTTGGTCCCGATGCTTACAAAGATTTACCTAATCTTTTAGCTGAAGTTGATGAAGGTAGAGATGCTATAAACGTTATTCTTTCTAAAGAAGAAACATACGGAGATATTTCTCCCGTTAGANTAAACAGTAATGGTGTTACNGCTTTTGTTTCTATAACTCGTGGTTGTGATAATATGTGCACATTNTGTGTTGTACCATTTACTCGTGGTAGAGAACGTAGTAGAGATCCTCAAAGTATTATTGAAGAAATAAACGAATTATGGGCTCAAGGCTATAAAGAAATCACACTTTTAGGTCAGAATGTAGACAGCTACCTTTGGTATGGTGGTGGACTTAAAAAAGATTTTGAAAAAGCTTCAGATTTTCAAAAGGCTACCGCTGTAAACTTTGCTAAGCTTTTGGAAATGGCTGCAAAAGCACAACCAAAAATGCGCATTCGTTTCTCTACATCCAATCCTCAAGATTTTACTATGGATGTTATTGAAACTATGGCTAAGTACAACAACATCTGTAAGCATATTCACTTACCTGTTCAGAGTGGAAGTGATCGAATATTAAAAGAAATGAACAGACTTCACACACGTGAAGAATATTTTGAAATCATTGACAACATTAAACAATTAATACCTGATTGCTCCATAAGTCAAGATATTATTGCTGGTTTCCCAACTGAAACAGAAGAAGATCATCAAGACACATTGAGTTTAATGGAATATGTAAAATATAATTTCGGTTATATGTTTGTCTATTCTGAACGCCCTGGAACTTTGGCTGGCCGTAAAATGGAAGACGATGTTCCTGAAGAAGTAAAAAAACGAAGACTTACAGAAATTGTAAACCTACAGAGAAAGCATAGCGCTCTAAGAACTGAGCAACATCTCAACAAAACAGTTGAAATTCTTATCGAAAAAGAATCTAAAAAATCTGATTTGCATTGGTCTGGTAGAACTTCTGATAATACCGTTGCCGTATTCCCTAAAGAGAATTA
Organism: Flavobacteriaceae bacterium; assembly: GCA_002706045.1. Classification (GTDB taxonomy): domain Bacteria; phylum Bacteroidota; class Bacteroidia; order Flavobacteriales; family Flavobacteriaceae; genus Winogradskyella. The sequence continues at coordinate 13,458 of PAJL01000084.1, read as the reverse complement.
CAAAGTTGGTGATTTTGTAAATGTTCATATTTCAGATTGTACAAGTGCAACACTCATTGGTGAAGCCGTGGGTTATTCAGAAAATAATTAAACAAACAAAACAATGAAGAAAATACTATTCATACTACTATCACTAACCTTGATAACCTCTTGTGACAACGAACCTATAGACCCAGAATTAACTGGAGAAACTGGCGGTAATAATGGTGGTGGCAATAACGGAAATACGAGTGAAGAATTTTTAGCATTATCTAGCTACTCATACAATACAAATACCAATGTTCCATTTTTTGGTGAAATTGTAGTTGACATTGATTACACTTTCAACTCGGATAATTTACTCGATGGGTTTATAACTGATTCACCTGTTTTTGGACAAGAAATTATAACAAANACTACAGTTACTAGAGATGCTAACAATAATATTANAGAAACNAACACCTATTATCAAGGCAGCTTAAGTGACGTTACAACTATAACATATAATGGATCTGGACAAATAACCCAAATAGCATACAACGATATAGAATCTGATGATGAGGATTATGAATTTAACTATACTTACAGCGGTAGTGAAATCACTAAAACTGAAGTAGGTTCTGATATTGTTACTGTTTACACTTTTAACGGAAACGGCAGATTGGTTAAAAAGGAGTCCTTTATAAATAACAGCTCAATTCAGCTTGAAATATTGAATTATGATAGTAATGGCAATGTAGTTTCTTCAGTAATGTCGGGTGAAATAAATACTACTTCAAGTTATATTTATGACTCTAATGACAACCCACTATTAGAACCTTTTCAAGCCAGAGATCAATATAGTATTATCGGAGATTATTATGACGATCAAGCAGGAAATAGTATAGCGCATTTTAGCGGTTCAAATAATTGGACTGGTGTTATTTCTGACAGTTCAGAGTACAATTTTACAATCACCTATGATAATGACAATAGAATACTAACTCGCAACGGTTCATTTGGTGATGCAGAAGTTCAAATTTCCCAAGATGAAATTTTCACTTACGTTAATTAATTATGGAATCGGTACAAGCTATTAAACAACGCTTTGGTATTATAGGAAACGATCCTAAACTTAACCGTGCCATAGAAAAAGCAATACAAGTTGCTCCTACTGATATTTCGGTATTAGTTACTGGTGAAAGCGGTGTTGGTAAAGAAAGTATTCCAAAAATAATACACCAACTTTCACATAGAAAACATGGGAAATACATTGCAGTAAACTGTGGTGCTATTCCTGAAGGCACCATAGACAGTGAACTTTTTGGTCACGAAAAAGGAGCATTTACAGGTGCCACACAAACACGATCTGGTTATTTTGAAGTTGCAGATGGCGGAACTATATTCTTAGATGAAGTTGGTGAATTACCACTAACAACTCAGGTACGTTTACTCCGTGTTTTGGAAAATGGTGAATTTATAAAAGTTGGTTCAAGTAAAGTTCAAAAAACCAATGTAAGAATTGTGGCAGCGACAAACGTTAATATGTTTGAAGCCATAAAAAAAGAAAAATTCAGAGAAGATCTTTATTACAGGTTAAGTACAGTAGAAATCAACTTACCTCCACTTAGAGATCGTAAAGATGATATTCATTTATTGTTTAGAAAATTTGCGAGTGATTTTGCATTAAAATATAAAATGCCAACCGTAAAGCTGAACGATGATGCTGTCAATCTACTTTTAAAATACCGTTGGAACGGTAACATTCGTCAATTAAGAAACGTTGCTGAGCAAATTTCCGTTTTAGAACAAAACCGTTCAATTAACGCTTCAACCTTACAGAATTATTTACCAAACACAGGAAGTACACTTCCTGCCGTAGTAAACTCTTCAAAGTCTGAAAGTGATTTCAGTAGTGAAAGAGAGATTTTATACAAGGTACTTTTTGATATGAAAAGTGACCTGAACGATCTTAAGAAGCTAACTATGGAATTGATGAAAAATGGTAGTGCTTCAGATGTGCAAAAAGACAACGAGCATCTTATTCAAAAAATTTACGGAAACGACAATGATGATGATTTTGAAAATGCTGTTGAAGATTTGGAAGTTCTATCTATACCAGAACATTCCGAGGTTAATGAGCCAGTTCCTACAGATGTTGAAGACAAGTACCATTTTGCTGAAGAAATTGAAGAGGAAGAAACCTTATCTTTACATGACAAGGAGTTAGAATTGATAAAAAAATCTCTAGAACGTCATAACGGTAAACGTAAATTAGCTGCTGCAGAACTTGGTATTAGCGAACGCACGCTTTACAGAAAAATTAAACAGTACGATCTTTAAGACAAATTTATGAAGGTTGCAAAAATATGAAGCGTTACAAAATCGTTTCTTTGAAAAAGCAATCTAATCACGTATAAAATGAAATATTTAAAATACATCTTTGCTCTATTAGTCATTACAACGCTTACAAACTGTAAAGTCACCTATTCATTTACAGGAGCTGACGTTGGTGACGCAGAGACTTTTCAGGTGAATTTCTTTCAGAATAATGCCGATTTAGTAGAGCCTGGATTAGACATTGATTTCACAAATGCTTTGCAAGATTATATCCAAAATCAAACAAGTTTATCTTTAGTAAATTCTGGAGGAGATTTAATCTATGAAGGAGAAATAACCGAATATAGAATTGCTCCAATGACAGCGACAGCACAAAACACAGCTGCCCAAAACCGGTTAACCGTCTCTGTAAATGTTAGATATTTCAACATGAAAGATACCGAAAAAGATTTTGAAAAGAGTTTTTCCTTCTTTTATGATTATCCTGCAAATGCGCAACTTATAGGAGGCACAAAAGATGAAGCTTTTGAAGTTATCTTTGAACGTTTAACCCAAGATATTTTTAATGCTTCGTTAGCAAACTGGTAATTTATTTATGCAAAATCAAGAACTAACATATCTTTTACAACATCCTGAAGCCGTTACCGCTACTCAGGTAGAAGCGTTACGTTCTAAAATTGAAGAATTCCCATATTTTCAGCCTCTAAGAGCTTTATATCTCAAAGGTTTAAAACAGAAAGAGAGTTACAAGTACAACAATAGCTTAAAAATTACTGCAGCTTACACGGCAGATCGAAGTGTTCTTTTCGATTATATTACTTCAGATATTTTCACTCAAAATGAAATATCTCAACAAATAAAACAGAATTCTGAAGTTATTAAATCTTATGAAGTTAATGATATAGATGACATTTCGGTAAACAAAAGTGTTACTATTGACGAAGCCTTAAAAGAACATATAAAATCTACTGAAGGTGTTTTAGATCCCGATTTGTTTAAGGCCAAACCAATTGACACCTCTTTAATACATCAAGAACCTGCAAAACTTGAAGATTCTATTATAGCGGTTGATGTAAAAAACATTACACCTGAAGAAAAACTGAACATAGGTAAACCGCTAGATTTTGACAAAAATGAAAGTCACTCTTTTGTAGAGTGGTTAAAAATCACAAGCTTTAAACCTATAGTTAGAGAGGAAGAGTCAGAACAANAGGAAGCAGTTGAAAATGAAATTTCTACACCTCCTTTACAGAATAAATTAGATATCATTGATAAGTTTATTAGTGANAACCCTAAAATAAAACCTGTAAAAAAAGATCATACACCAAAACCNAAATTAGTAAACAATGACGANGANGTTTCAGAAAGCATTATGACTGAGACTCTTGCTCGTATATACTTAGAGCAAAAAAACTATGATAAAGCTATTCAATCTTACAAAATTTTAAGTTTGAAATATCCAGAAAAAAGTAGTTTCTTTGCAGACCAAATAAAATTGGTACAAGAATTAAAAGATAATAACACAATATAAAATGAGTGCATTTACAATATTTTTAGTTTTAATCGTAATCGTTGCATTTTTGCTCGTAGTNGTAATCATGGTACAAAACCCTAAAGGTGGAGGTTTATCATCATCGTTTGGTGGTGGAGGTACACAACAATTAGGAGGAGTTAAGAAAACTGGTGACTTCTTAGATAAGAGTACTTGGTTTTTAGCCACTGCTTTAATTGTTTTGATTTTAGCATCTAACCTTACTATTGATACACGTTCTTCAATAGAATCTAAGGCTTACGATGCTGATGAAACTACAACTATGCCAGTTACACCATCTACTAACGATTCTGGTACTGCAATTGACACAACTCAAGGTTAAATAAACCTTTTTAAACAATATTTTAAAGCCAGCTATCTAGCTGGCTTTTTTTATTTCTGCAAGTTTGTCAGTCCTTCTGACTTGGCATAATTTTCGAAATACGCTAAAGCGTAATTTAATAAACAACTAAAAACATTATAACAAATGGGCTTAAACATTAAACCTTTAGCAGACCGCGTTCTGGTAGAACCAATGGAAGCTGAAACTAAAACAGCTTCAGGGATTATCATTCCTGATAATGCAAAAGAGAAACCGCAAAAAGGAACTGTTGTCGCTGTTGGCAATGGAAAAAAAGATGAACCTTTAACGGTAAAAGTTGGTGATACTGTACTTTATGGAAAATACGGTGGCACAGAACTTAAACTTGAAGGTAAAGACTATTTAATGATGCGCGAAAGCGACATATTAGCAATTGTATAAAACTTTAGCTATTAGCCTTTGGCTNATAGCATCTTAAAATTAATTAATAAACGTGTAAGCCAATAGCGAATAGCTATAGGCAAAAAGCTAAAAATTTAAGAAATGGCAAAAGATATAAAATTTGATATTGAAGCACGCGACGGCCTAAAACGTGGTGTCGATGCTTTAGCAAACGCAGTAAAAGTAACTTTAGGACCTAAAGGTCGTAACGTAATTATTGGTAAATCATTTGGCGGACCATCTGTAACTAAAGATGGTGTATCTGTAGCAAAAGAAATTGAGCTTGAAGACGAGCTTGAAAATATGGGAGCACAAATGGTAAAAGAAGTGGCTTCTAAAACCAATGATTTAGCTGGTGACGGAACAACTACTGCAACAGTATTGGCACAAGCTATCGTAAAAGAAGGTTTAAAAAACGTAGCTGCTGGTGCTAACCCAATGGANTTAAAAAGAGGTATTGANAAGGCTGTTGAAGCTATTGTTGCTAANCTAGATAAACAATCTCAAAAAGTTGGTAGCTCTTCAGAGAAGATAAANCAAGTCGCTTCTATTTCNGCTAACAATGATGATGTTATTGGCGATTTAATTGCAACTGCNTTTGGTAAAGTTGGNAAAGAAGGTGTTATTACTGTTGAAGAAGCAAAAGGTCTTGACACTTATGTTGATGTTGTTGAAGGTATGCAGTTTGACAGAGGTTACTTATCTCCTTACTTCGTTACAGATTCTGATAAAATGGTGGCTGATTTAGAAAATCCATACATTTTATTATTCGATAAGAAAATTTCTAACTTACAAGAAATCCTTCCAATTTTAGAGCCAGTTGCACAATCTGGTCGTCCGTTATTAATCATTGCAGAAGATGTTGAAGGACAAGCTTTAGCAACTTTAGTTGTAAATAAATTAAGAGGTGGTCTTAAAATTGCTGCTGTTAAAGCACCTGGTTTTGGTGACAGACGTAAAGCAATGTTAGAAGATATCGCCATCTTAACTGGTGGTACTGTAATTTCTGAGGAAAGAGGTTTCTCATTAGAAAATGCAGATTTATCAATGTTAGGTACTGCTGAAACTGTAACAATTGACAAAGACAATACAACTATTGTTAATGGTGAAGGTAAAGCTGCGGACATCAAAGCTCGTGTTAACCAAATTAAAGCTCAGATAGAAACAACAACTTCTGATTATGATAAAGAAAAACTTCAAGAACGCTTAGCTAAATTAGCTGGTGGTGTTGCTGTACTTTATGTAGGTGCTGCTTCTGAAGTTGAAATGAAAGAAAAGAAAGATCGTGTTGATGATGCTCTACATGCTACGCGTGCTGCTGTAGAAGAAGGTATTGTTGCTGGTGGTGGTGTTGCTTTAGTGAGAGCTAAAAAGACTTTAGAAAAAATCACAACTGATAACTTAGATGAAACTACAGGTGTACAAATCGTGAACAAAGCTATTGAAGCTCCTTTACGTACTATCGTAGAAAATGCTGGTGGTGAAGGCTCTGTAGTTATTAACAAAGTGCTAGAAGGTAAAAAAGATTTTGGTTACGATGCAAAATCCGAACAATATGTAGATATGCTTAAAGCAGGGATTATAGATCCTAAAAAAGTAACACGTATTGCTTTAGAAAATGCAGCTTCTGTAGCTGGTATGATCTTAACTACCGAGTGTGCTTTAGTAGACATCAAAGAAGATGAACCAGCTATGCCACCAATGGGAGGCGGAATGCCAGGCATGATGTAATTCGTAGCATGGACAAGTATTGAACTCTCCGTTACTGATACGTTGAGTTTTAATATATAAAAACAAAAGCCTTTGATGAAAATCAAGGGCTTTTGTTTTAAATAATAATTACTAAAATATAAAACCACCTCTTTTGGAGGTGGTATATTAATCTTATTTACCAAAAAATGAGGCTTATACTTTGATAAACCGCCCACAAATTACTTCTTCTTTGGAGAAGCCTGTGGGGTCTTCTTAGGCGCTTGTTTTGCCGCTGAAGGTTTGCCTTTAGACTTTGTTTGTCCCATAACTTATATGTTTTAAAAGAACATATTAAAGGTACTTATAAAGTAAATCCGTGATATTTTCATTGGCAAATATTTAACTAAAATATTTAGTGCCTATGCTTTGGCTCCCATATAAGTCTAAGAAACGAACTAAACCTTTCATTTTCTCTACTTATAGGAACTCCTGCTATGATACCTATCATCATATGATCTGCTATACCCAAACGCATCTGAGGACGCAACGTCATATCAAAATCGCCTTCATCAAATGTCTTATTGAATTCGACACCCAAAAAATTTCTAGTTCCCGTTATCATATAATGAAAACTTGTATTAATATCATAAGTTGTATGGAATTCATTTGTGCTAAAATCCTGCCCAATCATTGGCCCTGTATATATTAGTGAGTGAAAATTATTTCCCCAACGTTTCGCTACAACAAGAAAAGGATTATAAACATTTCCTTTTATAAAAGGTTTACCAAAATCTCTAAAACTAGATAACTCAAATTCATTGATATAGCCTATTGCCATAGAAGTAGCCATTGGTTCACTTACAAAAAATGACCATTGAGCTGCTACTTTGATGCTGTTAAGTTGATTAGAAGGGATGTCACTTCTAGGAGTTCCATTTATGGGTGAATAAAACGTAAAAGGCAGCTCTACCTCTAGCCCTAACCTATCCATTGGTGCCCATTCATATTCTATAAGGGCTTCATAAGAGTCAAAGTCAGTATTATCCGTAAGTCCTAATCCAAGGTTCCATTCTCGCTCCCCTTTTCTAGCTCCTAAATCCCGTATTAAATCAATATACAAAGGTTCTGCGTGTAGAACTTTAACTGGTTCTTTATCTTTTTCTACTTCTTGAATATAAATGCTATCTTTTAGTGTCTCTTTATTTTGAGCAAGAGCATAAAGTGATGATACCAATATAATTATTAGCATCAGTATTTTATTGATGTTCATTATGATTTGTTTATTGTGTATTAAAATTTGTCCAACATCACCTTTTTAAGGTTATTGGATTAAAAAAGTCTTATAAAAAACAAATCAAACTTTAGGCGGTGGACTATCTATTTCCTTAAAACCATTGGCTAAATGAGAACTGTAGTCTAGGAAATTATTTTTCTTTTCGGTTAGCCAGAAGTGCGACTTAGCTTCATTATCTGAGTCTAGGTAAATCAAAAAGTCAATTTTAGAATTCTTTTTTGTATTGTGATCTTCAGAATCATAATCATCATATTCTTGTATGGCATCTTCGTAGCCTAATACCTTTTCTAGAATAAATTCAATTATACTTTCTTGATCATTGAATGTTAAATCTTCAGGAATATATTCTGGGTTAGGGTCTGTCGCATCAACACTTATATTGAGAAAATAAAGCCCCATGAAACCCCAAAGAATTTTAGAAAAAAGGCTATTTCTTATACTTTCCATCAGTATTCAAAATTAGTCTTTTTAGTTTATCTTCTTTATAATTTAACATTGAGTTTAGTATTTAGTTATAATAAAAAAGGTCAGGATTAAAATCCTGACCTTTTCTTTATCTTATCAATTTTAGTTCTCTTCTTCCTTTTCCTTTTCATGACCCTTCTTAACCTCCTCACTTCTGTATCTACAACATGGATGAACTGAATTATAAGCTTCGTCTGTTGCTTTAATTTCTTTTGTATCATGACCTACCTCAGCTATACTTTTAGCTATAGCTTCTAAATTCGTTTTACGCTCGTCATAGATAAGCTTTAGTTCGTGTGTATCAACGTTCCAAATTGCAGATTTCACACCTTTTGTTCTAATTGCTGCTTTTTCTATACGTTCTTTACACATACCGCAAACTCCATCAACTTCCATTGAGGCTTTGGCATTCCTATTTTGCGCAAATGTTATTGTTGTTACTATTAATACTAAAATTAAAGTTACTTGTTTCATTTTGTTATTGTTTTGCCATTCTGAACTTGTTTCAGAATCTAATTATTTATTTTTTTATTGTGGGTTCCTGCTTTCGCAGGAATGACAGTTTATTTTATTCTAAATCGTAATCCTGCATAGTACATACTTCCAAATATTGGACCATATACAAAGTTGGTATCAAAATTTGACCCAAACGGATTGTCCGAACTAACTATTGGATTATTTTGCCTTACGTTAGTTACATTTTCACCTCCTAAATATACTTCAAACTTAGGAGAAAAAACCTTTGTTACCTGAAGATTTAAAGTTCCTACTGTTGGCGAATATTCATCTAATTGATATTCTACATCATTTAACATTGTGCTAGGAAAGCGTTGAGAATCTAACCAATTATACGTTGCGTCAAACTTCCATTGAGCACCGTTATCTTCCTGATTTGTTTCATAAGCAGCATTAGCAAATACGCGATGTTTAGGAACTAACGGCTTTTCTAATTCTCCAGAGCTATAGTCGGTTTTAACATCATAAAACTTATAAGCTGTACGAATATCAAAATTTTTAAAAAGGTTATAATTCAATTCAAATTGAAAACTATTAGCATAGCTATCTCCTTCAAGATTATAAAAGTTTACTTGAAAAGGATTTTCCCAATCTATAATAACTTGATTCTTAAAATCTGTTCTGTAAAAATCAAATGCTACATCAGCCTTTCTATCAAGAAGGTTAAATCCCTGAAGGTAACTTATACCATAATTCCAAGCTATTTCTGGGTCTAATCCATAAATCTTTCCTCCTGAATTTAAAATATTGATTTGTCTTGAACTGGCGAACATATTTTGATTTTCGGCAAAAATGTTAGCGCTACGCTTTCCTCTTCCGACGGAAAAGCGCAACGCTGATTTTTCCCAAGGTGTGTAACGCAAATGAAATCTTGGTGTAATAAAAAAGCCTAACCTGTTGTGCTGATCTGCCCTTACACCTGCTGTCATTGTTAGCTTATCCAAATTATCGTATGAGTATTCAAAAAAACCTCCAAATGAATTTTCGGTTCTTTCGTACTCATCAGTATTTACCAATTCATCATAATGATCGTACGTGAAACTTAAGCCTGTTTTCACTTTATGCCTAGAGTCTGAAATTATGCTATTATAGACCAAGTTTGTGTAAAAGCTATTATGCTGAATGTCATACAAATTAAGTCCAAAATATGAATCTTGATCGTGATGACTAAATGCCGTTTGAAAACCAATACTTTGATATGGAATTTCAGGATTAACGTAACCTAACTTTGTAGTAATCTCAAAACGCTCTGTATTGATCTCACTTCCCCAAAAGTTAGTAGTTCCTTTATCTGTATCGGGATTAAAATCTAATTGCCCAGCTTGTTTTTCATCATTTAAGTATCTTAAATTTATAAAACTCACAACACCTTTTTCTGGGTTAGTGTATTGCCACCGATTCATAACATTAACCTGATTATACAAAGGCATGTCTAAAAAGTTATCATTATTAACGTCATGTTTTTTTTGATGAGTATTACCATGTAAATACAGACCTGCACTCCATCTTTCAGACACTTTAGTGTTAAAGTGCGTGTTTAATTCCATTCTTTCATTTGAAGCTGCATACATGTTGACAAAAAGCTTATTGTCCGTAGCAGGTTTTACTAACTCGGCATTAATTTGCCCAGCTATACTTTCAAATCCATTAACTACACTGCCAGCTCCTTTAGTAATCTGAATACTTTCTACCCAAGTTCCAGGAATAAAACTCAGTCCATAAGCTTGTGACGCACCACGAATAGCCGGAATATTTTCTGTTGCTATTAAAATGTATGGACTTGTAAGTCCCAACATTTTTATCTGTTTTGTTCCTGAAACCGCATCAGCAAAATTGACATCAATGGATGGATTGGTTTCAAAACTCTCAGACAAATTACAACATGCGGCTTTTAGCAGCTCATCACTACTTACCGTGAAAGTATTAGTTGCTTTAAGATATGACTTTGTTGTTGTTTGATTTCTAGAAGTTAATACAACAGCATCTAATTCTTCGGATGCTCTTAAAATGTGCTTTATATACTTATTTTCTTTAACCTCAATAGTATCTGTTTTAAAGCCAACATAACTAATGACCAATCTTTCGAATGAAAATTTATAGGGTAATGAAAATGTGCCGTCATCTTTAGTTATTGTACCTACACTGGATCCCAACCAATAAACATTAGCACCTGACAAGGGCATTTCTTTAGAAGTTTCTGACTCTAAAATTATGCCCTCAAGTTGTTCTTGAGCTGTTAATGTATATCCCAAGAACATAAATATTATTATATATGTTTTCATGTAATTTGATTATAAATACAACTTTAATTATAACTTACTATCAACTATCTAAAATAGTAGTTAACCTAAAAGTTATTCTTAAATCAAATAAGGTAAGTTTGGTCTAGAACATAAATGTTCCTTATAATAACTGGAGGTGAATAATGTTTGTGAGGTATTGCTATTTTAGGGGTACTCACATAAATTTTATCAACACTACAAGTAAAAGCGAATAAAACCTGTTTCTGAATGTTATCTAGATCATCTAATGTTTTTAATACTAAATTATCTTGTCCTTTAACAAAGTCTATTTCTCTTTTACAGCAAGATTTTTTAGTAGCATTGGTTTGATTTAATTTAGGTATTTCCTCGCAACAACTCTTAGCTTCTGAAAAAACAGCAACATCAACTAAATTTTCACCACAAAAACGCTTTTCTATGCTTATAGAAAATGTAGAGATAAGCACTAACATTGATAGCACTAAGGAAATGATTTTGTATATGGATGAAAATTTCACACTGCAAACTTACAAAAAAGTAAAACGGAAAAACTATTTACTTATTCCTAACGATTGATTTTATGATAGTAGAAAGCAGGCAGCAACAATATAAATAGAATTGGCTGAATCAGAAAACGCCTAATATTGAAGAATAAATAATAATCTTCTTGCTTTGGATTAATGACAAAATATAAAAAAGGAATAATCAAAAGGATATAAGCTACACTAAAAATAATGACTGAAAATTTCAAAATACCTTTATCCCTAAAAACCAAATACAAAATTCCTAATGAAATAATTGAATTTAAAACAAAACGTAAAGTTGTATTTAAAACCAATTTTACAACTTCTCGCCTTGGACTATCCATGTGCAAATAATCATTTTCAAAAAAAGTGAGGTAAGGATCATAAAACAAAACATCTTCAAATGCCCTTATAAAAACCAAAAGCAAGAGCAAAACTCCTATCGAAATAAATCTCAAAGCTTTATGCATTGGTTTTTAATTTTTTCGAAAATCGGTTAACCCATACCATCCAAAGTATAAAAACCACACCGTAAATAAACATCGGAAAAATCACCTTGTGTAGTAGCTCTTGATGCTCTGGATAATGATACAATCCTATAGACAATATCACAATTCTCATAATGTTAAAGACATAAATAATAATGCTTCCTGCAAAACAATAGATTAGTGTTGTTTTCCAACTTCCTGAAAAAGCTACTACAAATGCAACAAATAAAATAATGATACTTACAGCATTACATCCTTCTATTACTCTTGCTACAAATTCACCGTTGATAATAACTTTTATAGAGGGCTCATTAGAGTGAGGTAATATACTTGCATTATATCCAAATCCGTTAATTACTGTATTAGTCTGCCTTGCTACTAAATTAGTGATATAATCAGGATAAAATTGCGAACCATCTGAAAACTTCAGGTATAAATGATACCCTAAAATCAACATTCCATAAACTGCCAAAAAGGTGACAATAAACCGAATAACTAATTTATATTTTAATATTAGAGCTCTCAAGCAAAGACTATGTTAGTTTGGTGTTAAATTTATAAAAACAGTATCTCAAAATAGATCATTTTAAAATACTTTTGCAAAAAAGCTTTAAGGAAACAATGACATTACAAGAATTAAAACCACAAGTTAAGTCTATTATTGCTCAACAAGATGTTGATGTTGATGCGCAATTATTGAAAATTTGCGAACTCTTAGAAGCAAATGTTGATTATTATAATTGGGTAGGTTTTTATTTTAAAAATGGAGATAAAGACGAACTAAAGCTTGGGCCATATGTTGGTGAACCAACAGACCATACTATTATTCCATTCGGAAAAGGTATTTGCGGACAAGTTGCCGTAAGTAACAAGAACTTTGTAGTGCCAGATGTTTCTGCTCAAGACAATTACATTGCTTGTAGTATTACAGTGAAAGCGGAAATTGTAATACCAGTTTTTGTTAATGGTGAAAATGTTGGGCAAATAGATATTGACTCTAACACTCCAGATCCTTTTACAGAAGATGATGAAAGATTTCTAGAATTTGTTTGTAAGCAAGTTGCTAAATTGCTCTAAAGTGTAATTTAACTTAATTACTGCTTACTAAAAATACTACATACCAGTCCTAATAGCTTCCACAGGATCTAGTTTTGAAGCAGATATAGCTGGAATAACTCCAGATATTAACCCGATTAATGTAGAAAGCCCAAAGCCAATAAACATATTCCAGAATGAAAGAACGAAGGTGAAGTCCTCTACCACGTTATTCATTATCATGGCTATTCCCCAAACCAAAAACAGACCAACCAAACCACCAACAACAGCTAAAATTACCGCTTCAAATAAAAACTGAAATAATATAAACCTGTTTTTAGCTCCCAAAGACTTTTGAATACCAATAAGATTGGTACGCTCTTTTACACTTACAAACATAATATTGGCAATTCCAAATCCACCTACTAAAAGAGAAAATGCGCTTATAACCCAACCTACAGCATTTAATCCAGAGATAATGGCATCAATGAAAGTCACTAAACCGGATAATTTATTGACAAAGAAATCATCATCTTCATCAGCTTTAAGACCTCTGTAGGCTCTAAATTTTTGTTTTAGTACCTGTTCAAA
>PAJL01000083.1 GCA_002706045.1 Flavobacteriaceae bacterium | reverse complement strand
CAAATTGCAATGAAATTCCGATAGGAATTTCAGCCGCAATGGATTATAGCCGTTGTTGCCAGTAGTTTTTATTTTAATTTTTCGTAAGTTCGATAACTAAATTCATTAATAGTATTTTCAATCATTTTATCCGCATTTGCATTAATTCCGTCTTTAACAATAACACCAGAAATTGTATAAGATTCTCTTGGATCTGTACTGTGTTCTTTTCTAGCCGAAATTGTTTCTGTCTTTTTGTTTGATTTTATTTTACCAACTATTTCGAATTTAAAGAAATCCTGTTCTGATACATCTAAATATTCCACTTCTCCATTTGAATAAACAGATTTTGTTTCCGCGTATTCTTGAAAGACCAAAGTGTCAATCGACAATGTGATTTCGTTCTTTTCCACAAAATTAATATTCCGCTTTTTAAATTTTTTCTCAAGAGTGCTTTTGATTTTGTATTTCACATCTAAGTTTACTGTGTCATTTAAATTAAAAAAGACCGGTTCTTTTGATATTATCTTATTAACAACAACTGGATTGTATTCTAACTTCAAGTCAAATTCTTCATCAAACTTTTTGTTTTTCCATTTGAAATCGTTTGAAGTATTTTGAAAACTTACAGCATTGCAACTAATAAGAAGAAAAGATAAAATTGAAAAAATGATTATAGTGGATTTTTCTTTCATTATGTTTTTTTCTGCATTTTGTTCAAATTACTGGCAACAACAGGATATACGCATTAACTATATCCACATTATAGGTTTACTAAGATAACAAATCTTTTAAATCATTTAATAAGCTGTTAAAAGTGAGATAAGTATATATTTCTAAGGATTTATTATCGTAGCAATAGTATTCATTTTACCATTCGTCGACACTTAATTTCCATTCGTCTACGTTAAACTCCGTTTAGACTAAATCCAAAAAATAGTACATTATAAATAGGTCATTTTGTATTGAAATTAAAATTTAATGCTTTGAAGACCCTCAATATTTTACTTATAGAAGACGATATGATAGAAGTAATGAAACTTAAAAGAGCTACAGATTCATTACAATTAAATCATAAAATTATTGAAGCTAACAATGGTGAAGAAGCTTTACAATTGTTAGAGAAAAAGGACAGTCTTCCAGATATTATACTTTTGGATTTAAATATGCCAAAAATCAATGGTATTGAGTTTTTAAAAATTTTAAAAGCCGATGACCGTTTAAAATTTATTCCAACAATTATATTAACTACATCCAATAATCAACGTGATCTCTTAGAGTGTTTTAAAATAGGTATTGCAGGATATGTGTTAAAGCCTTTAAAATATGAAGATTATGTTTCTAAAATTGAAAAATTATTAGCATATTGGAGTATAAATGAATTGATTACAGTATAGGTATTTTTAAACCAAGATTTTTAAAATAATTTGTGACGTAGAGTGATGTGATTATTTTAATTATAAAGGTTTCTTGTAGTCGTTCAAAAGCAATATAGATAAACACATGAAAGGAATAATATTTACCGAATTTTTAGAACTAGTTGAGGAAAAATTTGGGTTAGCAATGGTAGATAAGATTATCAACCAATCTAATTTAGAATCTAACGGAATTTATACATCTGTAGGAACATATGAATTTTCTGAAATGCTTCAGCTAATAACTCACCTCAGTGAAAATACAGATATCTCGGTAGATGATTTGTTATTGGTGTATTCAGAACATTTGTTTAAAGCTTTAATAAAATCGCATCCATATTTAGTTAATCACTATAAAGATCCAATGGATCTTTTAGCCTCAATAGAAAATCATATTCATGTAGAGGTAAAAAAAATATATCCTGAAGCGCAATTACCAACTTTTGAGATTCAAAGAAGAACAAAGAAGAAAATGGTAATGTTATACAAGTCAGACAAAGCTTTGTACATGCTAGGTAAAGGGTTAATGTTAGAAACCTTCAAATTGTTTGATGTACCAGTACATATAGATTTTGAAAAAATAAATGAACAAGGTACAGAAGTAAGGTTCATCATTAATAGAAAAGAATGAGCAAAGAAGAAATTGATATCCTCAAAAGAGCACTAGCAAGAGAAAAAGCTTCTAGAAAAGTTGCTGAAGAAATCTTAGAACTCAAATCTGCAGAACTATGGGAGGCAAACCAAAAACTCTCAAGAGCTTATAGTGAGGTAGAATCGTTGCTTTCTAAAACAGATTCTCAATTACAAGGTGTTTTTGAAACTATAGTAGATGCATATGTTGTGGCTGATATTAACGGTCATATCATAAAAATGAACCAAGCTACTGTTTCTCTTTTAGGTCTAAAAGATGTTAACGACTCTTGCAATTTAATGGAGCTTGTAAAGCCAAGCGAATATAATAATGTCTATTTAGCATTTAATAACATCTACAAATATGGAGGGTCTATATCAGATTTACTCGTTAATATTACAACAAAGGATCGCAGAGATATTATTGTACAAATTAATGCAAGTGTCATCTACGACAATGGAGTTCCTATAGCAACACAAGGTATTGTAAGAGATATTACCAAAGATAAAGAAGCAGAAGAATACCTTATTCAATCAGAGAATAGGTTGTCTACATTGATAAGAAATTTAGATTCAGGAGTTCTTTTAGAGGACGAAAATCGAAAAATAGTACTAACAAATAATAAGTTTTGTGATTTATTTGAGATTCCGTTACAACCAGATCAGTTAATTGGTACTGACTGCTCAAATTCTGCCGAAGAGAGTAAAGATATGTTTGTTGATTCAAAAGGATTCATCAACCGAATTAATGAGATTATAGAAAAAAGGGATCTAGTTGTAGGAGACGAACTTAAGATGGTTAACGGAAGCATACTTGAAAGAGATTATATTCCTGTTTTCAGTGACTCTAAGTATAAAGGACATTTGTGGAGCTATAGAGATGTCACTCTAAGACGAAAATACAGACAGAATATAGAAGCCGAAAGAGAAAAGTATAGGAGCATAATTGCTAATATGCATCTAGGATTGGTAGAGTTAGATAAGGAAGAGCGAATTATTATGGCAAATCAAAGCTACCTTAATATGTCAGGTTACTCTGAAGAAGAAATTTTAGGCAAGGTTGGGAAAGATATTTTACTCGCTAAGGCTGATAGGGACATGGTTGAAGAAAGAATGTATGAGAGAAAGAAAGGGTTAACTAATGCATATGAGATAAGAGTTAAAAATAAGCAAGGTGAACTAAGGCATTGGCTCGTAAGTGGTGCGCCAAATTATAATTTTAACGGTGAAATTATAGGTTCTATTGGTATTATATATGATATTACAGAAATAAAGGCACTTCATCTTCAAAAAGAAAATTTGCTCTTAAAGTTAGAAAAAAGCAATGATGAACTTCAAGAGTATGCGCATATTGTTTCACATGATTTAAAATCGCCGTTACGTAGTATAGATGCTTTATTACAATGGATAAAAGAAGATAATAAAGAAAAGTTGGATGAAACCAGTATGCAAAACATTAGTCATATTGAAACTACATTAGAGAAAATGGAGCAACTGATTTCAGATGTTTTAGAATATTCTAGTGTAGGTTCAGACAATAGTCAAAATGAGTCTATCGACACTAATGATTTAGTTAATGACTTAATAAGGATTCTATACATTCCAGAGCATATTGAAATAGAAGTTCATGATAAACTCCCTATAGTCAGTGGAGATAGAACAAAGTTGCAACAATTGTTTCAAAATCTTATCAGTAATGCGGTAAAGTTTATTGATAAACCTAAGGGAAAGATCGATGTGAAACTAATAGAGCTATCTGAATACTACCAGTTTTCAATTACTGATAATGGTATTGGTATTGAAGAGAAGTATCATGAAAAAATATTCAAGATTTTTCATTCTTTAAATAAAAGTAAAGATTCAACAGGGATTGGTCTTTCTTTAGTTAAAAAAATAGTAAATCTTCACGAAGGTAAAATATGGCTAGAGAGTGAGCCTGGTAATGGCACCACCTTTTATTTCACAATAAAAAAATAGTATGAAAACAGTACAATTAGTAAAAAAGAGTAATAAAAACTGGGAATATGTAACACCAAAACAAGACTTAAATAAACCATTGGTTTTAGTCTTTGGAAATCGTTTTGCTATTGAAGATAGTAATATCTATGATGAAGTAAAAACATTGTTTCCAGATGGTGAAATTATATTTGGCTCTGCTTGCGCAGAAATTTCTTCAGACACAGTTAACGAAAATAGTATAACTATTACTGCAATTCAATTTGAAAAAAGTAGCTTCATAGTAAAGACCAGCAATGTTTTAAATAAAGATTTAGATAGCTATAAAACAGGAAATGAATTAATAAACCAATTCCCAAAAGAGGGCTTAAAATATATTTTTGTTGTTTCTGAAGGAAGTTTCATAAACGGAAGCCAACTTACAAGAGGAATGAGTGCTTCAACAGATGACAATATAATTATAACAGGTGGTTTGTGTGGTGATGATACCCGATTTGAAAAAACAATAGCAGGCTACAACGAAAATCCTAAATCAGGCGAAATAGTAGCTGTTGGTTTTTATGGAGATACCTTAGATATTTCTTTTACCATTCATGGTGGATGGACACCTTTTGGGCCAGAGCGCATTGTTACTAAATCTGAAGGAAATACATTGTATGAGTTAGACGGTATGCCAGCTTTAGATTTATATAAATCGTATTTAGGAGATAAGGCAAAAGACCTTCCTAGTGCAGCATTACTTTATCCTTTAAATGTAACTTCCGAAAATGAAAATCAATCCATAGTAAGATCTATTTTAAATATAGATGAAGAGAATAATGCAGTAATCTTAGCTGGTGATATCGCTGAGAAAGCTAAAGTACAGCTTATGATGACTAATGTAGATAATATAGCTAATGCCTCAGAGAGAGCCGCAAAACAAGCACTAGAACTAAGAGAAACAAAACCAGAGTTAGCTATGTTAGTTAGCTGTATTGGTAGAAAATTAGTTTTAGATCAACGTGTAGAAGAAGAAATAGAAGAAGTTATAGAAGTTTTAGGTAATGACACTACAATCTCTGGATTTTACTCTTATGGTGAAATAGCTCCTTTTCATGGAGAGGTTGCATGTCAACTTCACAATCAGACGATGACAATTACTTTAATGAGTGAATAAATGAATTCACTACTAAAAAGACAAATACGTAAGTTTTTAAGTGATGAACTTAAGGAAAATAAGGATTTAGAGGTTTTTCTAAATGCTGTTGATTTGTCTTATAATAACTTTGACGAGCAATCAGCAATGATTCAAAGAGCAATGAAAATAAGTTCTGAAGAATTATTTGAAGCTAATAGAAGATTACGGAAAGAAGCAAAAGAACAAAAAGAGTTAATAGATAAGCTTAAAAGTGTTGTCAATAATCTTAAAATGTTTGAGGACAGCTCTGAAAGTAAAGATGATAAAGAGCTCAATGAGATGGAGCTTGTAAATTTTATAGAAAATCAGGCAAAAGAAATTGTTCGCATAAACAAGCAAAGAGAAATACTTGTAAAAGAGCTAGAACATCAAAACCAAGAGTTAAGCGACTATGCGCACATGGTATCTCACGATTTAAAATCACCACTTCGTAGTTTAGATACACTTGCGGCTTGGCTAATAGAAGATAGTACAGACAAATTAGATGAGCATTTTAGTGCTCAACTAGGTCTAATTCGCTCAAATGTTGAGAAGATGGATGCGCTTATCAGTGGTATTTTAGACTATTCTACAATTGGAAAAAATGAAGTAGAAACTTATAAAATAGATCTTAATTTATTATTGAAAGATGTACTTAAAATGATAGAAATACCTAGTCATATTTCCATTAAAATAGTAGAGTTGCCTACTATTATTGGTGATAAGTACAGATTACAACAGTTGTTTCAAAATTTAATAAGTAATGCTGTAAAATATAATGACAAAACCACAGGAAGCATTGAGGTTGGTTTTAAAGACAAAGATCAATTCTGGGAATTTTACATTAAAGACAATGGAAAAGGGATAGATGAGATTTATTTTAATAAAATATTCAAGGTATTTGAGAAACTAGAAAACACTAAAGATTCAACAGGTGTGGGTTTATCTATAGTAAAGAAGATTGTAGATTTATACGGAGGAAAAATATGGTTAACATCAAAGCTTGGTAAAGGCAGTACATTTTATTTTACATTAAAAAAAGAGAATAATGGAGAAGCCTAATTTATCTTATATAGAAAGTATGTCTGGAGGTGATAAAGCTTTTGAACAAAAACTCTTAGACATAATTCAAAAAGAATTTCCAGAAGAAAAGCAGGTGTATTTTAATAATATTGAAGCCAATAAATATAAAGAAGCAGCTGAAAACGTACACAAACTTAAGCATAAAATTAGTATTTTAGGCCTTGTGAAGAGTTATGATGTTGCTGTAAACTATGAGTATAATCTCATAGAAAATAGTACAGAAGGTAAAATTGAATTTGAATCAATATTGCAAAACATAACCGATTTTTTAGAGACCTTATAACCCTATTTTATGAATTGTATAATTATTGATGATGAAGCAACGGCCAGAGCTATTATATCACAGCTTTGTGCCAATGAATCTAGCTTAAATGTTCTTGAAGAATTTCCAAATGCAATTCAAGCTATCAAATATTTAAATCAGAATGATGTCGATTTAATTTTCTTGGATATTCATATGCCAGATTTTACGGGTTTTGATTTTATTGAAACCATAAAGAATCCACCTAAAATTGTATTGACTACCTCAGATACCAATTTTGCAATACAAGCATTTGAATACGATTGTATTGTAGATTATTTAGTGAAACCTATAACTCCTGAGCGCTTTAAAAAAGCCATACAAAAAGCAGAAATTGCGTCAAAATCACCTAAGACTGTAAAAAAATCATCTGATGATGTAGAGACAACTTCAGGTAATGATTTGTATGTCAATATCGACAGAAGGCTTATAAAAATAGATATTCCAAGTATTTATTTAGTAGAAGCCAAAGGCGATTACATTCTTATAAAAACCGAAGATAAAAACTACACTGTACATTCTACACTTAAGAAAATTGAAGAAAAACTACCAGATAGTTTATTCTTAAAAATACATCGTTCATACATTATCAACGTAGATAAGATTATAGATATTGAAGATAATAGTGTTTTAATAAAGAAAGATGTTATTCCTGTAAGTCGCTCTAACCGACCAGAGTTAATGAGAAGACTTAACTTGCTTTAAAGCTTTTGTAAAAAAAAAATAGAAGCCTAGTTTAATTATCAAAAACCATTTACCGATATTTTTTGGTAAACTATAAACAATGTTTTTTTATTCAGCGAAAATAAATTTTTTTTAAATCAATTAATTATAAATTTATTTCAGTAATCATTTTCCAAGATGTTTATTTATTAATAGCAATAATTGAGGCAAAAGAGAAATCTTTTGCCTTTTCTATTTTTTGTAAACTTTAAGAGCTTTATTGTCATTCGTCGACACTTAGATGCATTCTAAAGCCTTATCAAAAGCATTCAACAAATAATAAAAATGAGAATCTATATTACATGTATTTTTGAATTCGAAAGTCATATTTTCATGGTTTTTAGATTGATGGTAAGGTTAAGACAAAGGCGAAAGCCTTTGTCTTTTTTAAATTAAGAAGTTGATTTGATAACGAAAGATATTAATAGTTAGTCGTATTTTAACCCCTTAAAAGCTGATTATTATAAACCCTAATTACTAACTAAATAGAAAGGCAGAAATGAAAGTTTCTGCCTTTCGTTTTTTTATAAAAATTCTATTCAAAAAATATGAAAACCATTCGTCGAAGTTAAAAAGCAATCTAACGAGCTAAGCTTGGTGTCAATCGAAAATAAAAAAACACCTACAATTTGCAGTATACATTTGTAGCATAAAACAAGATGTCATGAAACATAAACTACTACTTATTTGTTCACTATTAACATTAGCAGTTTCTGCTCAGAATTATCAATTTTTAGGTGAATATACTTCAGACGGAACACCGTTATATTTAGAAAATCCAGGAGATATAGTTTCTGATGAAACAATCGAAATGATAAATAATTCTTTACCAGAAGGCTATCCTGTACCAGATTACAATCCACATTACATTTCATCAGGTTATGATACAGACTTGCAGATAGATAGTTTGGCAGATGTTTGGGTAACATTTGTGAGCGAAGGTGCAGGTTATAAAAACGTATTAGGGTTTTATACTTACGATCTGAATAATCCATCCCCAACAGCTCCACAGCCAGAAGATATAACTATTATATACCCTAATGCTTCTGCTTTATATAGTGGAGGTGGTTTGCAAGTAGGTGACAAAGTTAAGATAGGAACATTTCCTGCAGGAACAGGAATCGGTTGGGTCTTGTTAGCAAATGCATGGGATTCATCTACCAGTACTGTTGGTTATGGGTTGTGGCAATTGTATTCTAACCCAGACTACAATCCAGAAGCAGAGGAAACATTAAGATATCACAACGTATTATTAAATGATCCTGATAATGAACGTATCATCTTAGGTTTTGAAGATATAAGAAGAGATTACGGATCTTGTGATAACGATTTTAATGATGCTATTTTTTACATCACTGCAAACCCATACACAGCATTGAGAACAGTAAATTACGCTGATGTCAATAGTGCAACAGATGTTTCCTCTGGTAACGATGGAGGTTTAGAGAGTAATGGAGATTTAGCAAGTTTAATAGCTAAAAGAAACTTTAACCGTACAAAGAATAACCAAATTAAGAACAAGCGTTCTTTACAAACAAAGTTTAACAAAAAGCAATATCTACAACAAAAATCTTCTAGCAGTGGATCTAATATAGAATCTTATTTACCAGAAACAGGTATGTATGGTAATGAAACGGCTTATGTGTCTAGTCCAGAAGATTTAATAGGCATCACCAATGCTACAGAAGTATTTTCACTAGATATGTATAAGGAAAGTGCTAGAGTTTCAGCAGTTTTAGCAACAGCAACAGAAGGTGCTGTTTATGACCATTCAAAAGTTATTTGCGACAGGTTAAACAGTTCTAGTTTAGAAGATATAAGAACTGTAAATGTAAGAGGTCACAAGGTTATTAGTGCAAAAATCTTACGCGCTACTGGTGAAGTGGAATACACCTTAAGCTTTTCAATAAAATTAGGGGAGGTACAAAATGAGTTATTTAGTTTTTGGAATATAGAGCAGTACCCAGTGGGAGATTATTATAATTTTCAGATTTGGGGAAGCTCATTTTCACAGGTGTTCTCAATAGGAAATCACATTATAGACACTCTTACTGCTGAAAAACCTTTGGTAAGTACTGCGATAGAAGATGTTATACCTATGGTTTTTGTAAAGTCTGGAGCTTATATCAATGGTGAACTTCAGTTAGATATTATCAATAAAATAAATGCAACAGCATTAAATTTTAATGCAAGTATTGCACCAACAGAAACAGCTGAATATTACGGTGATACACGGTCTATTTCTTTATCAGGAAATTGGAACGAACATATTACAATTACAACAGGTACGTTATTTGATGTTGGTTTCTCTTTGCAAGTTGATGGATATGCACAACAAGACGCGCTTTATTTGGCAGATGGGCCTTGGGGAATAGATTACAATACTAATCTAGCTCAGATTAGTAGTTTTGACGTGGCTAACAACCCAATTGCTTATGATGACGATTTGTATGAAATAGAGCGCCAACCAACAGTTTCTGGTACTGTGACAGGAAACGTTAACCTGTTTAGACATGTATTGCCAGGTGATCAGACTTTGGATGTTACAGATTTTGAAGCTATTCAGTTTTACATGACAACCGATAATCCAATAGAAGTAATACTAATGCCAGAGCAATTAGATGATTGGAATAATCGCCTTCGTTACACCATACCAGCAAACACAGCAAACACATTTTATAACATTGCGTTTAGTGATTTTGTAGATGCTAATGGAGAGAGTGGAGATGTTACAAATGTTAAAACGATTGTATTTTCGGTATTAGGAGATTATTCAAACTCGGTACCATTTAACTTAGGTGTTTCAGAAGTGGCTTTTGGTGCACAACAAAGTTTAGGTATTAATGATTTTGAAACAGAGGATAACACATTGCAAGCTTTCCCAAATCCAATGACATCTCACACAACTGTAAACTTTACAATGGCACAAAACGAAACAGTGCAATTTGTAGTGTACAATCAGTTAGGTAAGCAAGTATATAATAAAACTCACAATGCTGTTGCAGGAAAAAACAGTATTACTATAAATAGAAACAATTTAAGTACAGGTGTATATTTCTGTAAAATAATAAATAGCCAAATAGAGATTAATCCCCTAAAATTAATTGTTAAGTAACCCTAATTAATATTTTATGTGTTTAAGGGCAAAGGCGAAAGTTTTTGCCCTTTTTTGTTTTGAGTTTTAATGGTATATTTATAAGGAGATTTACTTAAAGAACAATTTAAAAGGAAATTAACTTACAGGTAGGATATAGTTAATACGTATATCCAATTTGTTGGCAACAATTTAACTACAACCGTACAATTTGAGAATATTAATTGACACAAACATTCTAATTGAACTCGAAGACAATAGAGTAATTACGGAAACTTTTGCTAAATTTTACAGAATTGCAAACACTAACGATTGCACAATTTTTTATCATCCGAAAGCAATACCAATTGACGTTAGTAGAGATAAAAACAATGAGCGAAAAAATATTATTATTTCTAAACTCAATAAATATCAATCATTACAAGACTACGCAAAACCAACAACAGAATTCAATTCCAAGTTTAAGAATAATAAAATAAATGATGAAATTGACAACAAACAATTATTCCAATTAGAAAAGGGATTTGTTGACTTTTTTGTTACTCAAGACAATGGAATTCATAAAAACGCAAAAAAAATAAACCTAGAAGATAAGGTTCTAACTATTGATCAAGCTTTAAAAATGCTTGAAGAACAATTCACTTTTAAAATACCTTCTCATCCAATACTTCGTGAACATAGCATCCGAGAAATAGAAGATAAATTTGATAGTTCTTTTTTTGACAGTTTAAGAGATGACTATGGAACGGCTGAATTTAATAAATGGCTACAAAAGTGTGCTAAAAAAAATCGAAAATGCTACACATTAATAGTTGAGGACAATTTACAAGCCATCTTAATTTACAATTTAGAAAATGTAGAAGACCATCAATTACCAAACATCTTCGATAAAGCATTAAAAATTTGCACCTTGAAAGTAGATGATACTGCTTTTGGAATAAAATTGGGAGAACTCTTTTTGAATAAAATGTTTGAACTATGCTTAAACCGAAAAATTAAGTATTTATATCTAACGGTTTATGAAAAACAATTGCATTTAATAAAGCTACTAGAAACATTTGGGTTTTATCGCAATGAATTTAAAAACAGTCAAGGATTAATAGAAATTCGAATGATAAAATGTTTAGATAAAAACAAGATTAATATTACAGAAAATGATATTTCAGCGCATCCTTTTTATTTAAACAACTCTGACATAAAAAAATATGTTATTCCAATTCGTCCAGATTTTTATGGTTCTTTATTTAAAGACGGTAAGTTAAGACCACCAACTTTATTTGATAAAGGGCCAGATAGCATTAATGAAATTCAAGGCAATACAATTATAAAAGCATACGTTTCAAATTCAAAAAATCAAAAACCAAAGAAAGAAGATTTACTATTTTTCTATTCATCTAAAGTAAATCAAGTAATTGAGCCTTTTGGCATTTTAGAGAGTATCAAAATTGTAAAAGATTTTGATAAACTATGGAAAATCGTGCGAAAGAAAACGGTTTTTACGGAAGCTGAATTACAAAACTGGTTAAAAGAAAAAAAAGAATTACATGTTATTACATTTAGACTAATAGCATATTTGAAAAAAAATATTAGCTTACAAAAAATTAAAGAAATTGATAGTTTTAAAAATAAACTACAAACAATAACTGAATTAAAAGAAACTGATTATATCAAACTAAACAATGAAGGATACTTTGACAAGCGTTATATTATCAATTAAGCCTATTTATGCGCAGGCAATTATGTCTGGCACAAAAAAAGTAGAATTTAGAAAGAAAATTTTTAAACGACCAGTTGACAAAATTTTCGTTTACTCTTCTTCACCTGAAAAGAAAATTGTTGGTTTTTTTACCATTAAAGAGATTGTAGAGAATAATCCGAAAGAACTCTGGCAAGAATTCAATGAAGTTGGAGGAATTAATAAAAATGACTTTTTTAATTATTATCAAGACTCAGAAATAGGTTTTTCAATTAAAATTAATGGAGTTCAGAAATTTAAAAACGGAATTGATCCTTCTGATATTTTTGACAATTTTTGTGCGCCTCAATCATACATCTATCTAGAAGAAAAAACAGCATTGAGTATGGAACAAAAACAGCTGCCAACAACATGTATAATTAATTGCTAGATAATCGCTTATTTACGAAAATCTTTACTAGTTTTCAGTTTGCTTTGTACTTGTAAAAGTCTGTGCTAATCTATGCAACTACTAACAAAACCATTATTTCTTAAATTCTTTTTTCAAAAACACCCACTTAAAACGTAATCCAACCTCAGTAAAGGTAAAACCAGCAGCAGTAGCAGAAGCAATATTACTGTGTGTACCATAAAGGTTAAGTAAGCTACGTTCAGAAAATTTGTAGCCAAAAGCACCTTGTAGCCTGTATGCTGTTTGTTTTGGGTCGTCTTCTATAAACTGGTAACCAAAAGCACCTGTAAGATTATAAAACCATTCTTTTGGTTTGGCAACAGCCTCATCTTTAATAAGGTTTACAAAAACTTCGTAGGCATTAAATTGTTCCGGACTAAAGTAAATCGTTGGTACTTGGTCTTTAAAGGTAATGTGTTGGTAATTTATACCAGCCTTTACACCAGGCTTTGGTAAAATGTTATAATATAATGAAGTAAATAATAGATTTCTGGTATTACCATCATTTTGCGAGGTGTGGATTAACTGCGTGTACCAACCTAAGTTAAAATTTGTACTAAGATTGTAATTAGCATAGTAGTTGTTTTGCACTAACTCTCGGTCTAAGAGGTCTGCATTAAAACTTTCTACCTGGCGCTTATAACCTAGTTCTAAGGTTTGTAGTTTAAATGTTTTTATGTTTAATGATACGTCTGCTAATAGCTGGTTGTAATCATTGTTTTCAGCTTCTGCAGAATTAAGTCCAGCAATACCTTTCAGTGTTAAATTAGGGATTAATTGATACGATAACCCAAAGGACAAGTTATTTGCGCTTGCAGAAACGTCTGTAACACTATTGTTGGTTGTTCGGTAGCTGTAATTTCCTAATAATTGAAATTTAGTTGATAAAGGGTAGGTGACATCTGCAGAAAACGTATAAGCTTTGTTATCTCCATTATCAAACGTGTGCGATGCTTTGGTTTCTATTGTAGGGCTAAAACTAAGATCTAATTGATTAATAAAATTAGTGGCATCCTTCTGTTTGTCGTAAAATTTTAAAGTGTTTTCTGCTGAGGTGTATGCGTCTTCAGTTCTTCCTAATGCTTTTAAGACGTTAGCTTTTCCTAAGTTACCATCAAAAGATGTACTGTCGTTTACAAGGATTTTATTATAGTCTTCAAGACTATTCTTAAAGTTACTTTTGTAGATGTTTAAAGTGGCACGCAAGGCTAAAACCCAGTTGTCGTTAGGATATTCAGTATTAAGTTGATCTATCAGTGTTGTAGCAGCTTTAAACTTTTTGTTCCAGATTAAAGCTTGTGCATAGCGCTCTGTTGTTTGTTGTTTTATGGTCGTATCTGTTGAATCATTAATGCTATTGTAGGCTTGAGTACTTAAAGCTAAAGCTTGTTTTTCTTTGCCTTTTAGATGAGAGACTAATGCCAAACCATTTAAGGCAATAATCTTATGATCTGGTTGTTCAGCTAAACGATTGTATATGTTTTGCGCTTCATCGTACTTTTCCCATATTAAGTATAAATTACCAAGGTTGAGCAAAGTATCTTTATCGTCATTAAAAAGCTCTAGATTTTTATTTAAGAGTTCTTCGGCTTTTTCATAGTTCTGCCCTTGTTGATTTTTGTAGGCATAACCTAAATAGATATACTTTTTTGAAGTTAGAGCGTTGGGATTTCCTGGAGATACATCTAAGGCTCTATTGACGTAGGTTAGAGCATCTTCATATTCTTTTAGATTAGAAAGCGTATTGGCAAAACCTAATAACGCAGCAAAGCTCTTAGGATCTTCGGTTACCAGGCTTTTGTAGTAAGACTTAGCGTCTTTAAAATTGCTGTTCCAGAGTAGAGATTCTCCGTAATTCAGTTTTACTTCAAAATCATTAGGATAATCTTTAAGTAATTCTGAAAACAAAGCATTAGCAGCTTCTGCTTTTCCGTTTAGTCCAATAGCTCGACCATAGCACAAACGTGCTGTTTTATTATTTGGGGAGTCCTTTAAAATGGTACTAAAGAATTGTTCTGCTTTTGCATATTGTCCGATTTCAAGATATGTAAATCCCTCTTGCATATTTTGGGAAAAAGCATTCAATACGAATAAAAAAGCAAATATATAAGTAATTGATTTAAAGGGCATAAGGTGTTGTTTTGTTTTGGTATTGCAAGTTAAGTACTATTTTTCGTTCATTCATCTACAGTAAACTGCCATCCGTCGAAATAAAATGAACTTACATAGAAATAGATCTGATATTTGTGTCATAATTAAACGATTACCCAAAACAAATCTACCAAATTATGGCACTAAAAATTACAGAAACCAACGGAATATTTATTGTAGAGGGAATACTTAATGCTTCTACAGCAAGAGGATTAAAAAATCATTGCAAGTTATTGCTAGATACTTGTGGTGCGTTATGTATAGATATACAGCAGATTGCGTTTATAGACAGAAATGGCTTGTTAGCAATACGATCTTTGTATCATTATGCGTCACAAACTCATACTAAGTTTTTTGTAGTTGGAGATGGAGGTGATCATGATTTTATGTCTGAATTATTTTTAGCAGCATAGTTGCCATTATAATAAAGCCTTACCATGCAATTATTAGCCATTGTAAAATCGAGAAAAATTACACCAGAACAGCTCTTTATGTTAAGTGTTTTGGTTGTAAACGGAGGTAATTATTTGTATAACCTTATTTTGGGTCGTGTTTTGGGTCCTGCGCAGTTTGCAGATGCAGCTGTCTTAATTACATTTCTACTTGTACTTTCTTTCATAGCCATGACGTTTCAATTGGTAACAGCAAAGTTTTCTGTGTTGTTTGAGGGTGATACTTTCAAAAGTTTTGTAGCTAAGATTTACAAGCAATCGTTTTTGGTTGGTGTAGTGTTGGGTATTTTAATTGTGGTTTTTGCGTCGCAATTGCAATCTGTTTTTAATATATCATCATCAAATATGTTTGTGATATTTGGATGTGGTGTGCCACTTTATTTTTTAATGAGTGTAAACAGAGGAACATATCAAGGAAAAAAATCATACAAAGATTTGTCTATTACCTATCAAGGAGAGATGCTTAGTAGGCTGGTTATTACGCTGGCAATTATTTTACTTTTGGGTATTAAGGCTTCTTGGGTTATAGCTTTAGGTATATTGCTGTCTTTTGTTTTTGGTTTATACCCTTTTAAGACTAGTCAAATTAGTTTCAATAAGACTTTAAATTTAAACGAAACGCACAGCAAACAAATAAAACGATTCTTTCTGTTAACAGCTTTCTATGAGCTAACCCAAATTATTATAAACAACAGCGATATTTTATTAGTAAAACATTATTTTGAATCTTACGAAGCCGGTTTGTATGCATCTTTAGCACTTATTGGTCGTATCGTATATTTTATAGCATGGATGTTTGTAATGTTGCTATTACCAGCTGTTGTAGAACTAAAAAAAGAAGGAAAAGAAACAGCTTCTGTGTTGTTTAAATATGTAGGCTATATTGCCATCATATCTGCAATTATAGTTATTGGTTGTGTGCTTTTTCCAGAGTTAATTATAACTATACTTTTTGGTGAAGCTTATATAGATATGGCACCATTACTATGGCAATATGCAATTGCTACTTCTATGTTTGCTTTGTCTAACATATTTGCTTACTACTATTTGTCATTAGATAAATATGTGCCAGTAATCATTTCGGGTGTATTTGGAATGTTGCAAGTTGTGCTGGTTGTGTTTTATCACAATAGCCTTACAGAAGTAGTACACATGCAAATTGTAGCTATGGCTTTGCTGTTAATCATTCAGTTAGTGTTCTTTAGGCTCGAAGTCGTAAGACAAAAAAGATTGGTCTAAGCTAAAACGCAATTCGTCTACAGTAAATTGCTAACTGTCTAAAATGTAAATTTTTAGTTCTGAATAAACCTCAAATTTGTAAAACAAAGATAAAACCTACTATCATGAAATTAGCCATTGTAACAGCATATCCACCAAGTAAAGTCACTTTAAACGAGTATGCTTACCATTTAGTAAAGCAGTTTAGAAAACATCAGGATGTTACTGAGCTAATTTTATTAACGGACAAAACAGAAGGCGACAAAGATCTTCAATTTGAAGAAGAAGGATGTAAGATCACAGTAAAAGAATGTTGGTCGTTTAACAGTTACAAGACTATTTTTTCAGTAACAAAAGCAATCAACCAAACAAAACCAGATTCAGTATTGTTCAATTTACAATTTATGAAGTTTGGCGACAAAAAAGTAGCAGCTGCTTTAGGTTTAATGCTGCCATTGGTTTGTAAACTAAAAAGAATCCCAAATATAATATTGCTTCATAATATTCTAGAAGAAGTAGACCTTGGAAGTGCAGGTTTTACATCAAACAAAATGATGCAAAAAATATATGGTTTTATAGGTTCTACGTTGACACGATTAATTCTAAAAGCAGATACAGTTGCTGTAACTATGCAGAAGTATGTAGATATTTTAGAAGAAAAGTATAATGCTAAAAACGTAAAATTAATACCTCACGGCACTTTTGAAATACCAGCAGAGCCAGATTATTCTTTGCCAGAAGGACCGTTACAAATAATGACTTTCGGAAAGTTTGGAACTTACAAAAAAGTAGAAGGTATGATTGAAGCTGTAGAGAAAGTAAGACAATCTACAGGCTTAGATATGGAAGTTGTAATTGCCGGAACCGATAACCCAAATGTACCAGGATACTTAGCCAAAGTACAAGACGATTATAAACACGTGCCGCAAGTAAGATTTACAGGATATGTAGAGGAAGAAGATGTGCCTGTAATTTTTAACGAAAGTGCTGTAGTTGTATTTCCTTACACATCAACGACAGGAAGTTCTGGTGTGCTGCATCAAGCAGGAAGTTATGGTAAGGCTGTGGTAATGCCAGACTTAGGAGATTTAGCATTATTAGTACAAGATGAAGGCTATAAGGGTGAATTTTTTAATCCTACAAGTGTCGATAGTCTAGCGCAAGCTATTGAGGCTATTGTAACCAATGATGCTTACAGGTTAGAGCTGGCCAAAACAAATTACAAAGCAGCAACAGCACACCCAATGTCTCAAATTGCAGATATGTATGTGCAAACGTTTCAGACAATTATAGAAGATAAAAACCTAGATAACCCTAAATTAAATAACGCCAACGAAGTTATTCTTTAGATGATATGTATTTAAAGGATGCCTTTTTTGCTCCATTTTTATTTATAAAACCAAAATGTTTCTGAACATTTTTTCGCCAAGGAAGTCTACCCACGACTTCCTTTGGTATTTTAGAAAAGTCATATAGCGTCCAGGACATAAATGGAATGTCTTCTTCTGCAAAAGTCGATTGAATTTTTTTGTGGTATTCTGCTTGATCGTCTTCGGATGGTCCAAAAGGTTTCCAGAAACCACTGTAAGACGACATACCATATTCAGTAATTACAATAGGTTTGTTTTTAATTTTAGATTTTAAATTGGTGTATGCTTCCGATAAATCATCAAGATTTTCATAGTAGTGAAACGAGATGAAATCGAGTTTGTCTTTAAGTATGTCACCACTTTCAATATTAGACCAACCTATGGTTACAGGATGATTGTTATCTACAGACTTTATCAAATCTATCATTTTGTCAAGCCAGGCTGTAACCAAGGATTTACCTCTGGATTCAAAATCTAAATTAGGTTCGTTTTTAATGTCCCAACCTAATAAAGCATCGTGATTTTTTAAGGCAGTAACTACTTTTTTAGCATGCTGTTGGGTTAAGGTCCAATCTAAAACCGAATAGTCTCCATAAAAATCGAACAAGGTTATGAGTACTTTAAGATCTTCTGTCTTTGCTAAGTCTAAAAGTTGTTTTACTTGGTCTAGTTTTGTTGTATCTACGTTGGCTTTGCCAAAACTTTCGTAAGGAATAAAAACACGTATACTGTTGAGGTTAGCGCTTTTTATAATTTTAAAATCCTTAGCAATCGTATCGGCATTAAAATTGTCGCCATACATATCCCAAGCTGTCGCTTGTGGATAGTAGTTAATGCCCTTAATGTTTAGTTTTAAAGTATCCTGAATGGTTTGATTTTCAAACGGACGACTTTCTAATTTTACCATATGTCGTATTCGCCAAAACCCATCTTCCAGTAAAAAAGTAACACGATAATCCGAAGTTTCTGTTGCGTCAAAAATTAGTTTGTTGTCTTTAAAAACGCGTTTGTATTCCACAACATCATAATCTGTTAACACAGCAAGTTGACCATCTTCACTAAAAAAATCGAGTTTAGGATTGTGAGATAACGTGGTGGCATCTATTGTAGTATTACTTTCAGTATTAAGCTGAATGATATTATAAAGATTCTCTCTGGAGCTTTCGGTATAATAATCAGTTATGCCTTCAGTAGTGTTAGTTTTATATGCAACTTGCTTTACGTACCAAGCATCTAAATAATCTGTTTCAATAGCTTTTAAGGTTTGCTGGTCCATTGGTCTGCCTTCATTAGTTAAAGGTTGCCATTGCATTTGGGGCAGATATTGCTCTACTTTTTTTACTTCGGTATGAAGCATTTTGCTTCGGTCTGCACCAGTATTAAGGTAACTGTAAATAGACGAAATACCATAAACCACCAAACCAATGAGAATGATATAAGATATCATTAACGCTGTGCGTATTATATTTTTATTGATATTACTCATAGGTAATGGTACTAAAGGATTTTGTTGTTCCAGCAGCATAAAATTCAAAATTGTATTGTCCTTTTGGGAAACGGTCTTTATTTAGTTTAAATGTCGCAAAACCTTCACGTGTTTCTTTAATCATTTTNTGGTCTAAAACATCATTTTTAAAGATTTTTAAACTCACNTTGAGNCCATCTGGTACACGTTGATTCATAAAACTTTCAATTGGTCCTACAGTTATGGTGCGCTTATCTTCAGAAAAATGAATTTCAAAATCACCAATAGCTTTTTTATAAAAAATGGCAATAGTATTGCTTTCTGCCATACCCTCAACATAGGCTTTTACATCATAACGTTCTTCGTGGTCTGGGTGCAAAAATTTTGCTTTGGCAATGCCATTAATTGTTAGTCCAGATGTTGATGATTTGTAACCCTTGGAATTAGTGAGATAAAAATTTACAAAGGTGCCATCGCTAACAGTATTGCCGTAACGGTCTTTTAATTCTGAAGTTGAAAATGTAGTAATTTGATTTCCGTCTGCATACTCATGAATTCTGTTGTAATCAATTTCGAAATTCGTAGGAATAGCTGGTACCACATTAACATCATATTCTTTAGAATTAAGCTCTAAACATTCTGTACTTATAATGATGCGACCATCTTCTTTTTCAGAATATATATTTCTGTAAGCAATGCCATTTTGCATTACGATGTCGTTGCTGTAATTTTTGTTTATAAATTGATGCTTTACTTGCACTTTTGTACTGTCTGCTAACGGATTGTCTAATGGGTCTGTAGGTATCGTAACAAGCATTGTATAATCTGTACCACCTGCTTCAATNCTAGGAGGNCCAATGTANGTTTCAATAGCNTTAATGTTGGATTGAGGTAGAATTTCGATATTNCCAGTTTNTATNATAGAGTCGTCAACCAATCTCCAATTTATNATGCCAGTTTTTATAGCAAAGGATTGCGGTAAGTTAAAGCTAAATGTAGTGTTTTCTGTNTTTGGAGATANGATAATACTGCCATAGCTGTTGGCACAAAATAAATAAGTTGAAGCGGTTGCTTTACCTTTAAACTGAAGTGAAACATTTTCGCCAGCGACATAAGANGTTTGCTCAGTAAGTAACTCAATNTTTTGNTTTGNGTTACCTGAATGTTGATTGCTGCTTGCCGCAAAAAACAGAATAAAAAGGATGATATAGAAATTTTTATACGGCATTAATTAGGGTTTCCTATGTAAGTGTTAACTTCTAGTTTTACGTATTTATAAATCGGATGATTAATGGGTTGCAACTCATTATCATTGTGTTTAATAATTCGGTTTGGTACAATCTTGTCTGAAATGTTTTCGTTTGGCAAGCCGTTAACAAAGCAATTCTCCATGCTATCATTGATTAGNCTGGTTGTTTCGTCTTTTAAAATTGAAATGTCAAATTGTTGTTGTCTTTGCTGTCGTATACCATCTTTAATAAAGNTATGGTCTACCCAAACCAATGTTTTATTTTCATCGTAATAAGATACCAATAACTGCGGAATGGTAACTTCTTCTGTACCACCATTAAATAAAGTTCCTGAGATTTCTGAGTCCGAAATAGTTTGAATAGCAATTGACGTGCGCTTATATAAATCTGAACTCGATACATTACCTGCAGCCTGAAGATTAAATTTAGTTGGTTGTTCTTCAAACTCTACTGGTGTAAATTCATCAGGATTAAAGGTTTTTGGGATAGAATCTTGTGTTTTAGACCATGCAATACCTTCAAAATTTATTCTAAATGAACTTACTTCTTTTGGCATTAACTTATGTTTTACGTGGTATTTGGCATTATAGGTTGCCAAAAACTTATTGTCATCGTTGTATAACGTGCCTTTAAGTACCACGTCTGCTGGTACATTATCTATGTTTTGTACTTCGCCAATTAAAGCATAATGATTTTCAAACTTTACCAATTTAGCATCTAAAATTTCTAAAACAGGCTGTTTTAAAATGTCTTCGTGATGGGTTTCTTCTGTGGTAATACGTCGTCTACCTTGATTAAAATAATCGGTCGTATTCATAGAATACAGTTGGTCTGGTGGTAGGTCTAAATCGATATCTTCTGGCTGTAAATACCATTTACCTTTTACTTTTTCGAGATACTTAAAATCGGTTTTTTTAATTTTTTCAAGAGGTGTAATCCATTCTGTATTTACTTTTATGCTCGCTAAACTATCATTTTCGCTAATGGTTTCTGTAGTAATAGCATCGAGCTTAGCGTAAGAGCTTAATAAGCCATCTGTAACAGAAACTTCAAGCATGTATTGGTCTAGAGGCATATTGCTCTTTGGATTAATAAGGCTGTGTGCTTCTTTAAATCGTTTAAAATCTATAGCATCATAGTATGCGATAACGGCATTCTTTGCAGAATGGTGAGCGTCATTCTTAATGTAGAATAAATAAATACCATAAAACACAATAATTGCTACAATAATGGACCAAACATGAGTGACTCTTAGTACAAGACGAGAGAATTTGTTGTAGTTGTTCTTAAAATTTAAATAAACAGGTGGTGGAGCGTATTTAGTTTTTAAGGCATGCACTAATAAAAACTGAACATTAAGAACAAAAGCCACCAAAACAGTTAAAAAAGGCATTGTGCCCCAAAGAATCTTTAGCCAGGTCGCTACATCTTCTTTTGGAAGTATAGAAGACAAAGGTGGTACGTTGAGTTTTTCCCAAACCATAATGCCATTTTCTAGTTGCCTTAAGCGTTGCCAACCACAGAAATATAGAATTGGGTCGTAAAATTTATCATTAGAGAAAATGTATTTAAGATTGTATTTCTCAGGTGTGGTTAAAAACTGCTGTAACGAGCCAATACCTTCTACACCTTTGAATTTTGAATTTTCTAAACGCTCAATAGGTCTTGTTGTAAGTTCTGGTAAACGTCTTGCTGAGTGGTAATTGCCATCTACAGATAGTGCTTTGGTTTGCGCAGACAACCAAGCCATTTGGTCGCCAAAACCAAGGGTCATATAACGCCATTGGTCGTGATGATCCTGACTCAAAAAATTAATAATAGGTAGCATTTTAATTTTTTGAGGTTGAGAAGGTTTAAAGTAGCCTAAGCTTAGAGTAAAGATTGTNANAAACANAAACAANCCGGCAAAAAGNCCNCCAGCCAATCTATGATACACATCACCAAGACGTTCTTGTATAAGTGTTTTTAAATCGCCTTCAACCAATCTGTATACAAATTCGCCAAAAAGCGGCAAAGACATAATGGAAGCCCATAGCGTAAAACGGTCTAGTGTTAAGATGTTAAAAGCTGTTTCGCCAAGAGCAATTCTAGGAATAGGTGTTGTACCACCAGTACCCAAAATGGTGAGTATAGTTATAGATAAACCAAAAAATAGATAACGTTTACTGTAGTAACGATAAAAAATATAAGGCAATAAAATTAGTAAAACTCCCCAAGGAATAAGAAAAAAAACGAGTCCAGAAGATGTTATTTCCA
>PAJL01000082.1 GCA_002706045.1 Flavobacteriaceae bacterium | reverse complement strand
TCATTTATGGCAAGCATTGGATGAAAAAATCCCAATAATTGGGATTGCTAAAAAAGCGTTTCATAATACAGAATTAGTTTCTAAACCCATTTATCGAGGAGAAAGTCAAAACGCTTTATACGTTTCTAGTATTGGTGTTTCGGAAGATGAGGTTTTAAAGAAAATAAAATTACTTCATGGAAAATATCGTATTCCTAGTATTTTAAAAACCTTAGATCAAATAACTAAACAAGGTTAAAGTAAGTATAGAATATAATAAACTGTTAAATCAAACTATTTCAAGAGTTTACCTTGCAAAGCTCCTTCCAAATCTACAACCTTACTTTCTAACTCATGTAATCTATCATAGATATCTACAGGTTCTGGCATTTGTTTAGAGGCATACATTGTAACATACCAAACCTCAACGATATCTTCAGTATTTATGGTGTAAGTAGGATAGTTACCATCCTTATTATCACTTTTTAATATCAATTTTCCGCGTTGTTCAATTCTATTAATCACGCGTTTTAGTACAATACCATCATTTTTACTAACAATAACATAGACGCGACCATCTTTAATATCTCTAAGGTCTTCTACATATTTACCAAAGACTAAATCACCATCAAAAAAAGTTCTTACCATGGAGTTGCCTTTTACTTCAAAACAACGAAAAGTGCCGTTGGTAAGATGTGGCATATTAAAAGAAGGTAACGTTTCAATATATTCTGGATCTCCATAACCATTCAAATAACCCGCTCTTGCCTTTACAGGAACATAAATAACATTCTCATTTCCGGTTTGGTTTACAGCAATTACTTGTGGCATTCCAGAATATGTTGGATTAACAGCTAGTTCAGATTTCAATAATACATCACTTTTCCCAAAAAGATAATCAGGATTTATATCAAATTCTTCAATAATAGCTGAAAGTACATCATAACCAGGTTTCGTTTTTTTTCTAGAGCCATCAGACTGTGGACGACCATTAACAATACTATCTATAGTGGTTCCTGTAACTCCTATTCGTTTAGAAAACGAAAAGTTGTTTAGGTTAAAATGATTAATAATTGTTGATATTTTTTCATCAATACCTTCCATAGGTGATAAATTTAAAATAAAACTTTTTACAAAATATTTAAAAATATGTTTGCTTTAATTTGTAAAATGATGTATGTTTGTGCTCTAATTTATTGCAATATACTAAAAATAGCAATTAATTCAAACATTTGTATAAATTATAAATGTTTTTTGAGATTTTATACTAGACGTCTTAAAAAAATCTTATTAGAAATTCCATAATTCAATAAAATAAATGGGCTATGGAATCTTTAAAGTTTATGCCTTGTATTAAGGCAATTGTACATGAGGAACCTGTTAGGAAAGCGAAAATTTAACAGTTCTGTGTAAAGAACTTAAATGAATGTATAAACTTTAAAATTAAAAAATGAGTACAAAAATTAAGAATACGCTCTTTCGTTTTGTGTCGATGAGAGCACCTGAATTAGTAGATGAAGAAAGCAAACAAGAAGGCTTTATTTTTAGAAGTGATTCTGTAGAAAAAGGTGTTTTTGATACTGCTGTTTCTGATTTATCAGAAGGCACTACAAAATGGCAGGCAATGAAAACAGCTTCAGAGACATTTGAGGCATTAACTAAAGAGCAATTAAAAGCTTTAAAACCTGAATTATATAAATTTTCAGTTTGGATTGCAAAAAATAGATTGTCTTACAGTCAAGAAGCTCTAGAAAGCCAGATTGAAGGATTATCTCCAATATCCGATCAAAAGGTGTTAGGGGAATTATGGAATAACCTTTTCTATCAAATTTTAACACAAAAAGAATTCTACGCCAAAGAGGTTTTAATTCAATTATTAATTGCAAATAATTTTCTAACAAATTACAAAGGCGATAGGGAAACTGTAAAAGGTTTACTTAATTCTAAAGTTGTTTTACCAAAAACATTATTTATAGAAGAAGGTATTACTAAAGGTGTCCAAGCTAAAGTCGCTCAATCCCAAACAGCACCTCCATCATTATATATGATGCAACAACATGCTGCAGCAGAAGCAAAATTGTTTAATGAGCAATTAACTCAACTTAAAAAAGAATTAAAAAAAGCAGAAAAAGTATATAGTAAAGAATACCAAGCTGCTTTAGAAACAGCAGAAGATAACTATCAAAAAGAGATAAAGCCTATCTTAGATCAACATAATGCTAATATAGAGGCAGAAAGGAAAAAATGGTGCGAAATAAGAGATCCAAATCAAGTTTATGATCCTAACGATCCTTGTAAACAACCTAATGTTATTCCAGAACCAGATGTTCCGAAATTTACTTTTCAATTTAGAGACGAACTAGACTATGATTTTCTACAAACTAAACTAAGTACTGAAAGTTTTGAAACACTTTCATTGTTAGTAGGTGCGGTTGACTCTACAGCGAAGAGTGGTGAGCAATTGCGTATAAGTGAACCAGAGTTTAATTCTTTTTCTGAAGATTTAGAAGGTTTTACTGATTTAGATAATGTTATACAAGATCTTATTTCTGATAATGAAAACACTATTGTAGACAATACTCAAGATGAAGGAAATACTTTTGTAAGTGTTGGAGGTGTTGTTGTCCCTGTTGATAATACCGATATATCTCCAGATTTTAGTTATGAATTATGTTTCAGGTCAAAAAGTGTATTTTCTACAGGAGGTTACTATTTCGCAAATTTAGGCCTTAAGGTTCCAGATCCTTCTTGGCAAATAAGTGGAATAGATTATACTTTACATAGAGCTGATGGTGATTACACAAGTGATACTATATTGCATTTTAGTTCAAATAATGGTTTGCGTCATTATATAAAAATGAATGTAGGTGATCCAACCTTAGCAGATCAGCCTCAAATACAGTCGTTTTCAGCAACTATTACATTTACCAACGGAGTAGTAAAAACTTTAAATGAATCAGTAGTGGTTCTTGGCTCCTGTACCAATGGAATTGCTATCGGAGAACTCATAGATGATACTATTAATGACCTTCCTAATTCAGGAACGTCAAATGAGCAACCTTTTATACCATCTGGATTTGGGATTAAACAACTAGGTGTTGCAGATTATAATAAGGTTGAGCAAACAACTCAAGGTTATGTTGAAGGCGATGTAGCACACATTGAAAACATCATGGCACGTGAGTTTAAAGAGCGCAGTACAAGACGCCTCAGAAGAAAAGAAGATACCGTTACTACATCTTCTGAAACAGAAAGAGAACAGCTAACGGATACAACTTCGGTTAATCGTTTTGAGATGCAAAACGAAGTAGCAAAAGTTATTCAAGAAGCTAAAGATTTTAGTGCAGGAGCAAACTTTAGCGCAAGTTTCGGAAAATTAGGTAACACAATACAATTAGGTGCAAATGCAAATTATGCCACACATAACTCTAGTGAACAAAGTACGGTTCAGGCAGTAACGGAAGCCAAAGAAATTACCGAACGCGCTTTAGATAGAATTGTTACTAAGGTAAAAGAAGAGCGCATTGAAAAGATCGTTGAAGAGTTTGAAGAAAACAATTCCCATGGTTTTGATAACAGAAAAGGAGATAAACATGTTGTTGGTGTGTTCCGTTGGGTAGATAAGGTGTTTAAAAACCAGATTATCAATTATGGTAAGCGTCTAATGTTTGAGTTTATGGTACCGCAACCAGGAAAGTTGCATAAACTAGGTATGATAGGAGCGCAAAATACAGACGATAGTTTATTGGTTGAACCAGTTGATCCAAGAAAGTCAACAACGCAGCAAGTAAAAGATTTCTCGGAGTTAACAGATACAAAACTTAAATATTGGGCAAGCAAGTATAATGTAGAGTTTAACGCAAAACCAAAACAGTTTATCTCTGTGGGAGAATCTTTCTTCGTAAACCTTAATGGTGGTGCTTCATTGAGCCATACAGAATCTAATTCAGGGAATGGAAAAATAAAAATACCTGAAGGGTACAAAACGGTATTTGCTAATGGAATCTTTAATGCTTCCAGTGATAATGATTACCAAGGAAATATTTTATCACTAACTATAGGGAATGCTACCAAAACATATAATGGCAGTTTTTTAAGACATTCATTACAGTTAAATCAAAGTATTAATGAATTTATCAATGAAGTACCTGTTTCTTACACACTAGGTAACCATATTAGTGGAGATATATCTGCTTCAGTAAAATGTGAGCTAACCACAGAAGCCTTAAACCAATGGAAGCAAGACACATTTAAGGCAATTATAGATACTTATGAAGAAGCATTAACTACTTACAACGAAAAGCTTGCAGAAGAAAAAGAGTTAGGTGTAGAAATCAAAGGAACCAATCCAGGATTCTACAGAGAATTCGAAAATAAGATTTTACGTAAAAACTGTATTTCTTATTTATTAGACCAAAATCCAAGTACTAAGAATACTTATGGAAAATCTAATCTGTTCTATACCAACAATGGAGGAGCACCATCTTTTGGAAATACCGAAGTTAAAGTAAATGAAACATTAGATAACTACGCGGCATTTGTAAAATTTATGGAGCAAGCCTTTGAGTGGGAAATTATGTCTTACAACCTATATCCTTATTATTGGGGAAATCGTCAAGATTGGTCAGACCTTTACCAATATAATGAATCTAATGATCCATTGTTCCGCAACTTTATGCAAGCAGGTATGGCAAGGGTTGTGGTTACCGTTAGACCAGGTTTTGAGGAAGCTGTACGCTACTACATGCAAACTGGACAAATTTGGAACGGAGGCGAAGTCCCTGTTATTGAGGATGAGCTATACTTATCACTCATAGACGAATTGCGTAAGCCAGAAGGTGAAAAACTTGGTAAAGCTTGGCCAACAAGAGTACCAACAGCTTTAACCATTTTACAAGCGCAAAGTATTGGCTTAAATGTTACTAAAGCGTTACCGTTTAATGAAGATCTTTCAGATTTTGAAAACCCTGAAGAAGTGCCTCAGTCTGCAGAAATTGAGATGACTGACGCACAGATCGGTATTTCTGAAGGTGATGGAGAACTTCATATTGAAAATGTAGATATTGTTAATGGTTATTTGCAATTTAATACAGACGACGATCCAAGACAAACCGTAGCTCAAATTTCTATTCAGTCTATTAAGAATGCTATAGATGGTTTAGCTTAATCAGAGAATTTCGTTACTAGAAATTCTAAGCAAAACACCCTTACCCTTTTTACTTGTGCTTAACAAGTTTTAGTACCTAAAAACCATTCTGTTCTTAATTTATTTTAAGAGCAGAATAGGGTAGGGTATGTTTTAAAATGAATGATTTAATAATAAAAAAAGAAAATCATGAGTGATTTTAATAAAATAATTGAATACTTAAGATATACAAGGCAAGATGAAGAACTACAAGCGAAAACCACCCATAGACCTGCTATTGTTATTACAGAAGATTTTGATTTAAATGCCCCGTTTCACGAGGAAGATTATATCTATGTCGATAAGAAAAAGATACAAAACCATGATGGATATTATACCTTACAACATTTATATAACGCCTATTATTCTAGACTATACCTAAGAACACTATCTAATAACGATATAGAGTATTATATCAGAAAATCAGTAGAAGTAGATGGAGAAGACCTATATCAATACAAAAAACTACCAGAAGGAGATTGGCACATTAATAATCCCTTATCGTTTACAGAGGTAAGAGTAGGTTATACGTTTTATTACAGTTCTGAGCTAGATAAATGCATATATCTACCTTTAGATGAGGTAGAATTATTACCAGAGTATATTACATACCACCCAAAAGACCTTAAAGACAACCCGTCTGGAGAATATTCCTTTAAATTTAAAGATGCGGAAGGTTATACAGGTGAAGATTTTGAGTCCGTATTAATGCAACTAGACCCAACAGGGTATTTTAGAGCATTTAATAATATTTCCTTAGCTAAAAGAACAGTTGAATTTAAAAAAAACCAAAAAGCTGGTTTAATGCACCTTTTTCCCAAGATTGACCTTAATTGCAACAATACTAAATTAAGGTACAATTATTACGAAAAAGGAGTTCCTAATAATAGCTTTATGGGAGAGCCGGTTATAGAATTAAAATTTAATCACTTTAGTGCTCAGCTTTTGTTTTTGAATGCAACTATATTTTATTATTTCAATGATTTAGATGATTTTGAAGTAACTAAAGAGAGAAAAGCCTTTTACGACGATTATATAAGCTTTGTAGATGACTTATTGTACACAAAAGACACCAATAAAATATTAGAGGTATTATACTATATACCAGCGTTTCATTTTAAAAAGTTAGACAAAGCATTTTTATGGAAGATTTTAGATAATGTATTAGAAGGCTCTATAAATAATAGAGGTCTAGATACGGAAGATATAGTGTTACTTTTGCTAAAAGGATTGCTTGAGGCTTCAACCAATGCCGATGAATTTTTGCTAAAGCTCATAGAAGAAAGAGAAGGCAAAGAAACACGCTTTGCTAGATTATACAAAGAGATGGATGGTGATAACTTTGTGTCCTTGGTTTGGTTTTTGTACGATACTTGGACCAAAAGTAACTTCAAGGACTTTAACAATGCGTTGTTTAAAGATAGTGATGGTCCGTTACCAATACCATATAAGTCAGAGAAGTTTATTGGCTTTTATAGTAGCAACAAGAATTTCGATTTTATATCCAATGATTATATTTATGTAACCGAAGACGAGACCTAGGTTGATAATGCTATTAGTGTATTTAGCCCAGAAACAGGCGAGGCTTTAAATAAGTTGGTAGAAGAACAAAACAATTATACCTACCATTATTTTCATCCTTTAATGCTTACAGAGGTAGAGCAAGAGAGCGCTATTCCTTTACCAAAAATTGTCCCGGCATTTTTTCTAAAGGCCAACGAAGACAAAAGTTTTTGGAGCAATGTAATTACTGGCATAGAATATGGTGTAGATATCATTACTACCTTATCTGGTATAGGCAATATTGCTAAATTTAGGCACTTGGCAAAAGTGGCCAAGGTAGCGTCTAGATTTAATAAGTTTGATAAGGCCAGAAGGTATGCCAGCGTGGTTTCAAAGATACGTTTAGCCTCTGGAGCCATTGAGGTAAGTAGCGGCACGGTTAATGCGTTGATAAAGTTGGCCGACCTAAAACAGTCGCCGTTTTGGAAAGAGCTGAGCACCTTTTTGTTCTGGTTAGAAATGTTATCTTTAGGAGGCGAACTTACTGCAGCCATAAAAGCGGGCTTGCGCAAGAGTGCAAAAGATCTTTTAAAGTATGAAAAAGAGCTAATTGAAAGAGCAACTCGTGAAGGTGTTGAGGATGTTGATGGTTTGATTGACGAACTGAGACATTTTGGAGGAAATACAAGAGGCCGTTCAATAATAGTAACTGACAACCCTGCAAAAGTAAAGGCTTTTGAAGAAGGTTTAGAAAGATTAGAAAATTTAAGATTAACAGGAAAGATTACAGAAGAGAACGCTATAGATTATCTTGAAGAGGCCATGCCTTACTTTAACCATAAAGTTGTAGATGGAGAGGTAATTCAAGTTGATTATAGAAACTGTGGCAATACAGTTGAAGTAATAAATGAATTTCTAAAAGGAGAAAAAATAAGAGTAGCTGAACCATCTGCATTACAAGGATTAGAAAAAGTAGCCTCAAAATTTGGAGGTGGAATCTTTAGTAAAGCTGGGCTTCCTAGGCTCAATAGCAACCCAGCTTTAGTGGGAGAAGGTGAAAGAATCATCGTTTATGGCATCTATAACACACAACCCATTAAGGGAGTCAAAGATGCATTGGGCGGGAGCACTGATGGTCACTTCTTTTATGGAATTAAAAGGAATGGGGTCTTGCATTTTTATGATGGGCAAACAGGTGAATTTGTAAAGTTTGATTTAACACCAGGATCAGATTACTTTAGTTTTATAGAAAATGGCCAACGATTTAGAGATGGATTTGCTTATTTAAAAATTAAAAAATAGATTATGTTAACAGAGCAAGAAATGCTAGAAATAGCAGAAAAATTTTTAAGAAAAATGGAAGAGACATCAGATTTAGAGCTTATGTTATATCCAGATGAGTATGTTATAAGAAAACCATACGGCAATATTTATCGTTTTGATAGCGTAAAGCATATTGAAACAGGAGAATTTAAGTATCATATTGTTGGATCTGCCCCCTTTTTAGTAGAAAAAGAGAAAAGGAGAGTAGTTACTTTTAGTACAGCTAATACCTTAGAAAGCCAATTACCAGATTATGAAAATGGCACAATGATACCATCTTTACATACCTATTGGTATCCTGATGAAGATCGTTACAGCCATAAGTAGACAATAAAACAAACAAAAGCCATAATATAAAGACTGTGGCTTTTGTGTTTTTAAAACAATGAATTTTACTCACGCCTACAGGTGAATAAAATAAAGGGCGGTAGAGTTTTTGTTCGGGATCCATTGCCTTTGAATCAGGGTGCCTATTATAGTGTAACGATAGAGAGTTTTAAAGGTGCGTTTAACAAGAAAATAATAACAATAAAATCGAACTAAAAATGACCGAAATAGAACGTATAAAAAATAATAATAATTTAGAATTACCAGTTGAAAAACATGAATATATTATTGTGGAAAATATTGGTAACCCAGAGGAGGCTTTGAATACTTTTAAACAAAGTATGTTGGCTATTTTGGAAAATAAAAATGTTCCATGGGATAGCCCAAAATGGGACGAGTTATTTCCAAAAGAAGTGGTGGCCTTTACCAATCAACTACAGGAAGAAGATTATAAAGATGAACTGCTCTCTCACCTATCACATTTTGTAGATGATGTTAGAGATGTAAGAAGCTGGGAATGGTACAGTTCACAGTTATATGAAGATGGTTTTGAAGTGGTTATTCTAGATG
Source organism: Flavobacteriaceae bacterium (assembly GCA_002706045.1). Lineage (GTDB taxonomy): Bacteria > Bacteroidota > Bacteroidia > Flavobacteriales > Flavobacteriaceae > Winogradskyella. Next base: position 31,500 of record PAJL01000082.1, on the reverse strand, counting down.
AGGATAGAAAAGGAATGTTATGGAGTTTATTACACCATCAAGGCATACCTCACGCCAACCTTTTTAGTGGAGATGATAAGACAAAACTATCTGTAATAAAAGCAGGTTTAGATGTTTTAACTTATAAAACTTGGAACCCTGAAACGTTAGAGTTGAAATAAACTCCTGCTAAGCTATAGCCCTAAAACAAGTATTTTAGAACAACAAAAGCTACCTATTGGTAGCTTTTGTTGTGAGCAGAAATTAAGACTGTCTTTAGGAGGCGAACTTACTGCGGCTATAAAGAGTGGTTTGCGTAAGAGGGCAGACGATCTTTTAAAATATGAAGACGAGATAATTGAAAGAGCAACACGAGAAGGTGTTGAGGATGTTGATGGTTTGGTTGATGAATTGTATGAGTTATCTGAATTTAGAAGAATTGTAGATTCAGGTGGCTTAAGAGGCTCTTTAGCGCTAACCTTAAAACAAAAAGAAGAAATATTTGATTATACCAAGAAATATTTCAATAACGAGGAAATCCTAAAAGATAAAGTGCAATTCACCGATGATATTTCCACTCAGCCAACAGCTTATGGTACACTAACAGATATGTTAGTCATTAATTCTGATATTATGCCAGGTTCATTAAAATCTGCAAACTCAAGACTAAGTTGGAGAGCGGCAATTGCACATGAATTGGTTGGGCATAGAAGTGCAGCATTGAATGGTAAAACATTCAACAATAACACTCTATCCTTTGAAGCTAATTGGCACCTAGAGGAAATACAAGCCAGTATAAGAGCAAATAAACGCGGAATTGACTTAACCAAAATTGAAAGAGAAGATTTATATTTAGATGCTTTAGAAAGATTTGAAAAATACAGCCATTTATTTAAAGGCACAGAATTTGAAGGTTTAACTTTTGAGAAAATAATAGAAAAACTATGGATATAAATAAATTAACGGTAGGAATACTTATAAACAAAAACGAGAGCTTCATAATTGGCGCTAACTTTTATGAAAGTAAAACTACAGAAGAAGCAAGAAAGTTCGCGCCAAAAATGATTGAGGAATTGATCCGAGGAAAAACATTTTATTTGAACAAAAACAAACAGTTAATCGACTTAGGAGTATCTCATGTAGAAGTTACTAGTTCAATATCGGATAATAAAAGTATTTACCTAAAAACTGGATTAGAATCATTTGAAAATATAGAGATTAATGACATAATTGAGATTAAATAACATATACTATTTAATAGAAAGTTACAATTTAATAGTTGTAGCTTTTTTTTCTTTCTCAAAAAACATCTTAGTCATTATACCATATGAAACATACAGAAGAACAAATAAAAGAATTAGCATTAAAAATGATCCTTGATATAGGGGTAGATTATTTTTTTCAAGACCAAATCGAAGTAGAATATAAGGAAAAATTAGAGCTTTTTTGGGGTAAAGAAGAACCAAGAGGATGGTTAATTTCAATTGGTATAATGTCTCATAGATATCCAACTCAACCAGATTCAATATTGATCTTTTTTGACGATGAAAAAGAAGAGGTTCTTAATTATGTGGAGTCTGAAGGAAGAACAGTTCCTTACACCTTAAAAAAAGATGAAGAAGGTAAATATTATAGACATCCTCTATATGATTATATAAGTGACGTTAAAAAGTAATAAATATTGCTTTATTAAGGCCATGGTTTAAACCATGGCTTTTATTTACTGTTTTAATTTTACAGGAGATGGTTATGTTAACAGAGCAAGAAATGCTAGAAATAGCTGAAAAATTTTTAAAAAAATTAGAAAGTCAAGGAAGTGTTGAGTTAATGCTATACGAAGAACCGATAAAAAAGACTTATGGTAATATTTATCATTTTAATTCAAAAAAATTTATTTTAACTCAAGAAATGGATCATGCACTTGGAGGCAACGCCCCGTTTTTAGTTGAAAAAGAATCTGGAAGAGTAGTTGGTTTTGGTACCGCTGTAAAGTTCGAAGATTATGTTAATGCATACGAAAATAGCACATTAGTGCCAACGCTGCACACCTATTGGTATCCTGATGAAGATCGGTTTAGCCATAAATGATATGTTCAAAAGCCACATCTCTGATGTGGCTTTTGGTATTTTAGAAAACGGACGCTCGGTTTCAGAAATGATTAGCTTTATTTTTAAAAATATTAATTGACAAAACTGTAATAATGAATTCAAATATTGAAAGATTATTATCTGATATGATCTCATATTACGATCATACGAAAAACACAGAGGAGGATAATTTTTTGTTAAAAGCACAAAATAAATTAGGTAGAAAAAAGATGTTTTCTAGAACCCTGAGTTTATTTGGTTGGATAAACCCAATTAATCATAATCTTCCTGATTTTAATCCTGACAAATATGATATCTTTGACAAAGAGGTTATGGATAGTGAAGATTTTAAAGAGGTTTATGAGGGATTTGAATTTGTCTTCAAAAATATCCCAGAGATGAAAGAACTTTTTGTATTAAAGGAAGAACATGTTGAGTTTAACCCTTCATTAAGTAAAAGTGATATTCAGGATATTTATTTATTTATGAAGGAAAACCACACTTATAAATTACGATCTTTTCAGATAAAACGAAGACCGGACTAGATATTGTTAACTCGGTTAAGCTTGACTAAGATAACTACCTAATAAGATTTATAATCAAAAAGCCTGCGTTTAAATCCAGTAGATTCTTTGATTTTTTCAGAGGTTAGTCTAAAGGAGGTAAGCTTAGGTAGACATAAAAGCTGGTTTGTGTTAGAGCAAAAGGTTTTTTAAAGTAAGAAAAAGAATCTTGAAGAGCAGTTGGTTTTGGTACCGCTGGAAAGTTCGAAGATTATGTTAACGCTTACGAAAATGGCACATTAGTGCCAACGCAGCACACCTATTGGTATCCTGATGAAGATCGGTTCAGCCATAAATAATATGTTAAAAAGCCACATAATTTGTGGCTTTTATATTTTAATAAGTAAACTCATGCTACTCGCCATAGGCGCCCACTATCAGAAGAAGAAGCCTTAGCTAAAGTTCAATTACTACATGGGCCGTATCGTATACCTACCGTTTTAAAAATTCTAGATCAGATTACAAGAAAGAGTAAGTATGCCTTAATTAGAGCATAGGTCTAAATATGCCTCTAAAAAGGCAACTTATTTGTTGACGCTCTACATGGTGTTGTAATGACATCTATTTATTTCCGTACCAACAAATTACAAAATTTAATAAATATATTTTGCAAAATGTTTGTTTATTATTTGTAATATGTTTATATTTGTATTCGCTTTTCTAACAACGGTTATCCGTTTGTACAATAAATTTCGTGTTAAGTAGAAACTAATAAACCTAGGTTAAACCCTGTTCTGGTTAAGAAAAAACTAAAGTAACCTTTGGTATAGGTTTGGTCTGCTTATATCTTTTATTTAAACATATGTTTAAAAATTAAGGAATAATTCTATTCCACAAATCAGTAATCTTTTAAACAAACAGTAAGATGAACATTATTAATAAGGCGCTATCAGAATATGGCGTTAAGGAAATTGTTGGCTCCAAAGACAACCAAAGAATTATAAAATATTTTACGGATTTAGGTTTTGATGGTGAAAAACTAAAAGACGAAACTGCATGGTGTAGTGCTTTTACTAATTGGATAGCTAAAACCTGTGGCTATGAATTTTCAGGTAAACTTACAGCGCGTAGTTGGCTCTCGGTTGGCGAATCTGTAACAAGTCCAGAAATCGGTGATATTGTAGTATTTTGGAGAGAGTCTCCAGAAAGCTGGAAAGGCCATGTAGGCTTTTTTATTAAGCAGACTAAAGGCTATGTCTACGTCTTGGGAGGTAACCAACGCAACATGGTATGCATAAAGGCATACCCCAAAAACAGAGTGTTGGATTATAAAAAACTAAGAAAACAATGGAAAAAACCATAAAAGTTTTATTCTGGTTACTCACGTTGTTATCTCCTGTTAACAGTGTTATGGTCACTATTGTATTTTTAATTGTTGTAGACTTTATTACGGGATCTTATGCGTCCTTCAAAAACAGTATACCCATTAGAAGTTCTAGAATTGGGCATACTATTTCTAAGTTTTTTATCTACAATTTGGTGATTTTAGCAGCATTCTTTTTAGAGAAACACATTGTCAACGAAGTGCCTTTTCTAAAGATAATCGCTGGTTTTATTGCCATTGCAGAGATAAAATCTATTCTAGAAAATTACAATGTTATATATGGTATAAATCCATTTAAAGCATTAATAAACCTTATAAAGTTAACACCGTTAAAAGACACAATTGAATCTTTAACAGATGAGGATTCTAAAGCAGAAGATAATCAACAACAGTAATTTAGACAAGTATTAAAAGCCTAAGAAGTCTCCAGTGATGTTTCAGTAAGCGAAAATCATTGGAGACCGAGGCTTTCTTTTTTAAAACCTAAGTAAAAAAGCAATTTAGATGAAAACAGAAAAATTCCTATTATATATCATTTTATGCATTGTACTATTCAATCTTTTGAATTTACAATGCAATCCTAAACCAAAAAGAGAATGGCCTAAAATAAGTGTTGTAAGAGATACGATTTGGCAAACAAAGATAGACACCTTTAATGTTCAAACCACAAATTATAAAACAGTGTATGTTGATACTACAGACGTTTCTAAAGTTATTGAAAATCAACAAAACCTAACAATTGTTAAAGATCATTTTATAGAGGCAAAAGCCTATAGAGACACCTTAAGCAACGATGATATAGATATTTTCACCTACAATCTGGTAGATGGGAAACTTTTGGATAGTGAAATATCATATAAGTTAAAAGTGCCTAGAGAAATTACGGTGACAAAAACCATAGAGCATCCAAAAAGTTTTAGAAGTGGTCTATATATGTTTTCAGAGATTGGTGGTAATCAAAACATGTTTAATAATTTAAGTTTAGGGCTTCAGTATAATAGAAAAGGTAAATGGTTTGCTAGTTACAGAGCTAATTTTAATGAATTGAAACAAACTACACACAATATAGGTGTTGGTTTTAGATTATTTAAATAAAAAACCGCATCAATCTGATGCGGTTTTTTTTATTCATATTTCAAATATAAAGTCTAATTTAATAGATAAGTATTGTTAATTCTATTGATATCTGCCATCATTTGCGATGGATCAATCTCAACAGATTTTACGTCCTTTTTGGTTTTAAAAGTGTAGGTTGGGTAAGCCCAAGCCCAATCGTTTATAATAGTTGCTGAGGTTGGTTTTTCGCCACGCATCATTTGCAACGGAATATAAAAATCTTCAGTAGTGCCATCTGTGTAAGTAACCCTAAGATCTATAGGCATTGGCATTAAACCGATACGTTCTAGAGTTATGGATTTACCATCAACAGACTGTATTGCATAATCAATAGTATTGGTAGTCTGCGCAAAATCTATTAAATACCAATCTAATTCAAAATCTGTAATACGTTCTGCAGTACGGATAATATCTAATGGCTTAGGATGTTTAAAAGAAAAGTCATCAAAATATTTTTTAATGGTTTTCTTAAGGTTGTCCTCACCAATAACATAACCTAATTGTGCTAAAAATACAGCTCCTTTGTTATATGCTGCCCTACTGTAAGCTCTGTTTAAAGCATAACGATCAGCATGTGTGGTCATAGGTTGTTCAATATCAGAATTAGCTAATTTTATATAATCTCTGTAAGAACTTGCTAAAGGATTATCATATTTTTTTTCTCTTAAATGGTTTACGGCCAATTCAGAAATATAAGAAGTAAAACCTTCATCTAACCATTCGTGTTTAGCTTCATTACTTGCTAATAAAAATTGAAACCATGTATGGGCTAATTCGTGAGCTGTTACTCCTAATAGACTACCAAACTTTCGTTTTCCGGTAATTAATGTACACATGGCATATTCCATACCTCCATCTCCACCTTGTATTACGGAATACTGATCGTATGGATATTGACCAACATTTTCACTGAAAAACTGCATTAACTCAACCGTTTTTGGTTGCAGTTTTTTCCAGTTTTCTAAATACGTTTGGTCTAAATCTTTTTTATAATAAAAATTTAAAACAGGTCCATTAGGTACTTGTATAGAGTCATGCTGAAAATCTGGATCTGCAGCCCAAGTAAAATCATGGACTTTAGGAGCTACATAATGAAGCGTTTTTTTACCTTTTTTGGCTTTGGTTTCTTCCTTTAAATAACCCGTTCCTCCAACGACATAATCTTTATCAATGGTTAATTTTACGTCAAAATCTCCCCAAACTCCATGAAATTCCCTAGCGATATATGGATCTGCATGCCAACCTTCAAAATCATATTCAGCAAGTTTAGGATACCATTGTGTCATAGATAAAGCGACTCCTTCTGCATTAGTTCTTCCTGAACGACGAATTTGTACAGGAACTTGTCCATCAAAATCCATATTGAAGGTTACTTTTTCACCAGGTTGAATAGGCTTATTAAGCTTTACTTCTAAAACGGTTCCTACAGTTTCATAAGTTAACGAGGTACCATTTTGAGTTAAGGAATTCACTTTGATATATCCTATTTCATTGGGTTGAAGCTTACTGATTCGGTCACCAATTTTAGCACTCGGATCTGCTATCGTTCTAGAACGCACATCCATTTCACTACCTGGTTGAAAGGCATTAAAGTAGAGATGGTAATACACTCTATTTAATACATCAGGGGAATTGTTGGTATATACCAATTCTTGCTTACCGTGGTATTGGAATTTTTTAACATCCATATCGATTTCCATTTTATAATCGACATGCTGTTGCCAATAGCCATTTACAGAAGTAGGTTTTACTTGTGAATTTTGAATTGGTTTTTCCGTTGCTCCACATGAAAAAACAATGGAAGCAACAAAAAAGCTAACAAAAAATTTCTTCATTCTATATTATATTTTTGAGGCTAAAATTAAAGCGTTAAATGCATTTACTATTTTTCCAGATGTAGATAAATCTGAGAACGGACGAACGTCTGAAGCATCACCACCAACGACAACTTTAGTTGTTAATGGTAAACCAGATTCTAGAATAACTTGTTTTACCTGAGCAGCAGTTAAATTTGGATAATACGAACGAATTAATGCCGCTACACCAGCAACAGCAGGTGCTGCCATTGAAGTACCGCTAATAGCTTCGTATTCATTTTCTGGAAAAGTAGAATAAATCTGAGATCCAGGAGCAAAAATATCAACGTTCTTTTTACCATAGTTTGAGAAACTTGACACCATTTTAGAACCATATTTTGGTGCTAATGAACCTACTCTAATATAGGTGTTAGAAACCTCTTCGTAGTTAACATTATCATCTGGGAAATTAGGCTCAGTATCTACATCTTTACTATCGTTACCAGCAGCATGTACAAACACTACATCATTATCTGAAGCATATTTTATAGCATCGCGTACCCAATCTGCATGTGGTGAAAACGATTTTCCAAAACTTCCGTTAATGACTTTTGCACCATTATCTACCGCATATCTAATAGCTAAAGCAACATCTTTATCATACTCATCTCCATTAGGAACAGCTCTAATTGCCATAATTTCAACATTATTAGCAACACCGTTTGCTCCTAAACCATTATTGCGTTCTGCAGCAATAATACCTGCAACGTGCGTACCATGAGATTCAGAGTCTTTTACATGTTTTACATTTCCATTTCCATAACCCGTATCTGATAAATCATTGATATCATCACCAGTTTTACGACCAGAAAAATCTTTGTTCAAGTTGAAATTTAAACGTTCGTTATACGATTCAATAGCACCTTTAAGCTCTTTTTTAGCGTCTTCCATAGACTCTAAACCATTGCTGTACATATACTGCGCCATTTGCTTAGCTTGAAGTACAGACTCGTCTTGAGATTCTAAAGCAGCAACATCTTCTTTGGTGTAATTACTTTTACCTGTAGCTGTTGTAAGAATTTTATCAGCTTCTATAACTTGCTGGTTAATTTGCTCATATCTAGTTTTTGCCCCTAAGTATTTTTGATACTCTTCATCATATAATTTTTGAGCTTCATTATATCTTGGGTCTGAAGTGTCTCCACTTGCTATAAGACGAACATATTCTAATTGTTCATCATAGGCATCACCCAAAAAGTTCCAACCATGGATATCGTCTACATAACCATTGTTATCATCATCAATACCATTGTTTGGGATTTCGTTTTCGTTAGTCCAAATAACATCATCTAAATCTTCGTGGTCTATATCAATACCAGAATCTATTACTGCAACAATGACTTTCTTTCCTTTTCTGTTTTTAATTAATTCTTCATAAGCTCTTTCAACAGCCATACCAGGAATGGTGTCTTTTACAAGATCTAAATGTCCCCATTTATGTTGCTCAGCTTCTGTAAGTTCAGTAACTTTTAAAGGGGAAGTATCAATATTTTCTACAGGAGTAGAAAGCACTTTTGATGATCCGCAGGCTACCAATACTGTAGCCGCAAAACTTAAGTAAGTTATAGGTTTGTGGTTAAATTTCATGTGTGTATTAATCTTTAGTTAAATATTGTATTACAATTAAATGTTTCGTTGAGTCTTACACCTTTTTCAGTGTGTTTTACAGTGATGATTTCATTATGGGCATCGTGCTCAAGGAAGAGATAAAAATTATTGTCGGCCGCCAAATTAAGGAATAATTCTTTTTCATCTAGGGTTAAAAGCGGTCTTGTATCATAACCCATTACAAAGGGTAGTGGTAGGTGACCAACCGTTGGTAATAAGTCTGCCATAAAACAGATGGTTTTCCCTTTGTAATTTATCATAGGAATCATTTGTTTGTCGGTATGACCGTTGGCAAAAAAGATGTCAAAGCCTAATTCAGAATCTTTTAAAATATGATTTTTGGGCATTGAGGTAAACTTTAACTGCCCGCTTTCTTCCATGGGCAAAATATTTTCTTTCAAAAATGATGCTTTCTCTCTTCTATTAGGTTCTGTGGCCCATTTCCAATGATCCGCATTACTCCAAAAATGTGCATTTTTAAATGCTGGCTCATAACCTGTTCTATTGTTGTTCCATTGAATGCTTCCACCACAATGATCAAAATGAAGATGCGTCATAAACACATCTGTAATGTCATCTCTATGAAACCCATATTTTTTCAGGGATTTGTCTATACTATCATCTCCCCAAAGGAAGTAATAGCCAAAAAACTTATCGTTTTGTTTATCTCCCATTCCGGTATCAATTAAAATCAGGCGATCGCCATCTTCAATTAACAAACAACGTGCCGCAATATCAATCATATTGTTGTTGTCTGCAGGATTTGTGCGTTGCCAAAGTGATTTTGGTACAACACCAAACATGGCACCTCCATCGAGTTTAAAATTTCCGGATTCAATAGGGTATAATTTCATAAGAAAAGGATGTTTAAAAACAAGTCACGCAAATTACTAAAAGGATAACAACTAATAAGGAGATGCTGTATTTTATTAAAGGATATTTAACAAAAAAGGAAAAGAATATTGTGGAATTAGTAAAAAAAATATAATTAAATTTATCTAAAATGCAGAAAAACCAAATGAGCAAAAAATTATGAGCAAGTCTAAACTACAATTTAAAAAGATGAAATTATTAAGATTTGGTCGTGATTTTGAACCCGATGAAAAAGTTATATTACGAGATTACTTAGCCATAGAACGCACACGTTTAGCTAATGAACGTACACTTTTATCTTATATAAGATCTTCATTGTATTTGTTGCTTGGAGGTATTGGCTTTTTTCAATTAAAGGGATTTCCTAACTTTAAATACCTAGCTTTACTATCCTTAGCTTTTAGTGTTATTTTTTTTGTGATTGGTGTTTACAGATTTACACTTTTAAAGAAAAGTTTAAAACACCTTTACTATATGTCTGAAGAAAAAGATAACCAAAAAGATTAATATGTTTTTATCTCGTAATTAAATGGATCTAATAATAACCTTTGCTATTATTGTTGTTGGAGTAATCCTTTTTGTAAAGGATTATTTTTCTATTGATACCACATCAATTTTAATTATGGCTATGTTTATCGTAGCCGGAGTTTTGAGTCCCGAAGAAGGTTTTTCAGGTTTTAATCATCCTGCAACTCTAACGCTCGGGTGTATTTTTGTAGTTAGTGGTGGCATTTTTAGTTCCGGAATTTTGGATGGTCTGAGTTACAAGATTATAAAACTTGCCAAAATACATTATAGCATTGCATTGGTTATTTTCTGCACTATTTCAGGCTTATTTTCAGCATTTATAAATGATACAGCTGTGGTCGCTTTACTTTTACCAATAGCCTTAACGGTTTGTAGAGAGACTAAAATAACACCAAGTATGTTGCTTATGCCAATTTCATTTGCGGCACTTTTTGGAGGTACTTGTACTTTGATTGGAACATCAACAAACATTTTAGTTAGTAGTTACGCCAAAAAATACGGAGTAGAAGAGTTTGGCATGTTTGAATTTAGTGGTGCAGCACTTTGTCTTTTGGCTATCGGGTTTGTTTACATTTTTATTATCGGACCGATTTTATTACCGAGGAACCGTGGAGGAAATGAAGAATTTACCAAAAAAGCTCAAGAATATATCACAGAAGTTTATGTTGAAGAGAATTGCGAAGACATTGATCAGTTCCTTGGAAAATCTATCTTGGTAAAGGATTTTGATGTTAATGTTTTATCCATCCTCAGAAATGGTGTACTAAAGCATAATTTTGGACTAGACACAAGAATATTAGCCGGAGATATTTTAAAAATTCTTGCACCACCTTCAACATTATCGAGATTGTTAGATTATGANGGCTACAGNATAAAAGGNAATAAACGAATGCAAAAAGCGGAAGATGAGTTTAAGTCTTTCAACCTTTATGAAGTTATTATTCCTTTTGGGTCTAGTTTATCCCAAAATTCATTGAAGGGCATAAATTTTAGAAGACAATATAATTCTTCAGTTATAGCTATAAGACAACGAGGTTCTATCATATACGATAAGCTGACTCACGCTATTTTAAAAGAAGGAGATATGCTTCTAATATTAGGGCAAGAAGAAGAAATTAATAATCTAGAAACACATAATCTTGTTGTTAGACTTTCGGAATACGTAAAGAAGAAAACCAATTATAAAAAAGCGATTCCTGCAGTATTAATTGGAATAGGTGTTGTTTTGGTAGCATCATTAAATCTCACTTCAATCTTAATTAGCGCTATGGTTGGAGCTTTGTTAATGGTTGTTTTAGGCATATTAAAACCAATTGAAGCTTACAATGCTGTAGAGTGGAAGGTTATTTTTATGATGGCAGGCGTTTTATCCATGGGAACAGCGCTTGAAAAAACCGGAGGAGCGACTTTGATTGCTGGCTATATCCAAGATACTTTTGGGCAATATAATGCACATATNACNCTGAGCTTAATTTACCTNATAACCTTTGTTTCAACCAATTTAATATCGAGTAAAGCCACAGCAGCATTAATGGCACCGATAGTGATTAGTTTATCTAAAGCGATGGAAATAAGTGAACGGCCATTATTAGTAGCAGTAATGTTTGCTTGCTCCTTAACTTTTATGACACCAATGAGCTACCCAACCAATACAATGGTCTATGCTCCTGGGAATTACAAATTCAATGATTTTTTAAAAATGGGAACCCCTTTAAATCTTATCATTTGGTTGGCCGCATCCATGATTATACCTTACTTTTTTCCGTTTTAATTTTTATAATAGATTTAAGTTTTTTATTTAAATAGACTTGTATCTTCACGGCGAGCACATGGCTAATGTTTAGTAACACAGAAGCGGTTATTTAATTATTTATTATTTTCACAAAAAAACAATTTAGATGTTAGAACTAGCAGGAATCATTATACTAGGAATACTAGCACAGTGGGTAGCATGGAAATTTAAAATTCCAGCAATTTTACCATTAATTTTAATAGGTCTTTTAGTTGGACCTATAGCAGCTGAATTTCTTTCTGCCGATGGACATAAATGGATAGAACCTATTTGGAATGAAGAGGAAGGACTTTTCCCTGGTGAGAGCTTGTTTTATTTTGTGTCTTTGGCCATAAGTATCATACTTTTTGAAGGAGGTTTAACACTTAAACTAAGTGAAATAAAAAATGTAGGACCTGTAATAACCAAACTTATTACAGTGGGTTCTGTAGTAACTTTTTTTGGTGCAGCAGCAGCAGCCTTCTATATTTTTGATTTAAGTTGGGAGATNTCATTCTTATTTTCTGCATTAATCATTGTAACTGGTCCAACAGTAATAACGCCTATTTTACGTAATATTCCTTTGAAAAAGGACGTCTCTGCGGTTTTAAAATGGGAGGGNATTTTAATAGATCCCATAGGNGCCTTAGTTGCCGTATTGGTTTATGAATTTATTAGTGTTGATGCTGGTGGCGAGTTTACTAAAACAGCGTTGATAGAGTTTGGTAAAATTGTGCTTTTTGGCTCTACATTTGGTTTTACTTTTGCTCATGCCTTGAATCTTATTTTAAACAAGAAATGGGTGCCACATTATTTAATGAATGTATTTTCATTAGCGGCCGTTTTAGGTGTTTTTGTCTTGTCTGACAACTTTGCTCATGAATCTGGTTTACTAGCTGTAGTGGTTATGGGAATGGTTCTTGGTAACTCAAACTCACCACATCTTAAAGATATTTTATATTTTAAAGAGTCTTTAAGTGTATTGTTGATTTCAATACTATTTATCTTACTCGCTGCCAATATTAATTTTGACGAATTATTATTGATTTACAATTGGAAAACCGCAGCTCTTTTTCTAATAATAGTTTTTATAATTAGACCTCTTGGTGTGTTTTTAAGTACCTATGGATCTACTTTAAAAACCAATGAAAAGCTTTTTATTAGTTGGGTTGGTCCTCGTGGTATTGTTGCTGCAGGTATTGCATCTCTTTTTGGAATTAAATTAGCTAGTAAAGGTGTTGTTGATGCCGAATACATTACACCTTTAGTTTTTGTAATTGTTTTAGGAACGGTATTATTAAACGCAACCACAGCACGATTATTTGCACGTATGGTTGGAGTCTTTTTAACTAAATCCAATGGTATTTTAATTGTTGGAGCATCAAAGGTTTCAAGATTGTTAGGGCATTATTTAGAAACCAATGGTAGACATGTTGTGCTTATCGACAGTAATCAAAACAATATTGCTAAGGCAAAGGAATTGGGTTTAGAAGCTATAAACACAAACATTTATTCCGATTCGCTTACGGATAATATTGAACTTAATGATGTAGGATATTTAATGGCTATGACAGGAAGTTCTGATATTAACAAATATGCCATTAATAAATTCAGAGATCAGTTTGGTGAAAATGGATCTTTTAGGTTGGTGACTGCTGATGAAATAAGCAAAGTAAAAGACAATCCTAAAGAAGGTTTGTTTTCTCAAACCGATGACTACATTTCCTTAACCGAAGTAACCCGAAACTTCCCATCAATACAAGAAATTGAATTAGAAGATCAATCGCATTACGAGAGTTTAATAGAAATCACCAACAAGGATAGAGAAATGATTCCAATCTTTATTAAAGATGACAGTGGTGAACTACATATTATTTCTTCGCATAATAAAGAAGTTAAAGCTATTGGACAAGGCTTTAAACTTGTCTATTTAGGAAAACCATTTGATGTTGAAAAGGTTGCTAAAGAAGAGGAAGAAGATTAAATAATTTTAATTTAATCATTCAACTTCAANACNGCCATAAACGCTTGTTGAGGTATTTCTACATTACCTACTTGGCGCATACGCTTTTTACCTTTTTTCTGCTTTTCTAAAAGTTTACGCTTACGCGAAATATCACCACCATAACATTTTGCGGTAACATCTTTACGAAGTGCCTTAATAGTTTCACGAGCAATAATTTTTGCTCCAATTGCCGCTTGAACAGGAATATCGAACTGTTGTCTTGGAATCAATTCCTTCAACTTTTCGGTCATCTTTTTACCAATAGTGTAAGCATTATCGGTATGTACTAATGCTGAAAGTGCATCAACAGTTTGCGCATTTAATAAAATATCAACTCTAACTAACTTAGAAGCACGCATACCAATAGGAGCGTAATCAAAAGAAGCATAACCTTTAGATACAGTTTTTAACCTATCATAGAAATCAAAAACAATTTCAGCTAAAGGCATGTCAAAACTTAACTCAACACGTTCAGTAGTCAAATAAGTTTGGTTGGTAATTTGTCCACGTTTTTCAATACAAAGACTCATTACAGGACCAACAAAATCAGCTTTAGTAATTATTGTAGCTTTGATATATGGCTCTTCAACACGATTTAAGGTTGAAGGTTCTGGTAAATCTGATGGGTTGTTTACAATAACAATTTCATCAGGGTTTTTATTGGTAAAAGCATGGTAACTTACGTTAGGCACGGTAGTGATTACCGTCATGTCGAATTCACGCTCTAAACGCTCTTGAATAATCTCTAAGTGAAGCATACCCAAGAAACCACAACGGAAACCGAAACCTAAAGCAGCAGAACTTTCTGGCGCAAATACCAATGAAGCATCATTAAGCTGAAGCTTTTCCATNGANGCTCTTAGCTCTTCNTAATCTTCTGTATCTACAGGATAGATACCAGCAAAAACCATAGGTTTTACGTCCTCAAAACCAGAAATAGCATTTTTGGTTGGTTCTTTAGCATCGGTTATAGTATCACCAACTTTTACTTCACGAGCATCTTTTATTCCAGTAATTAGGTAGCCAACATCACCAGCTTTAATTTCTTTTTTCGGATGTTGTTTAAGCTTTAANGTNCCAACTTCATCTGCAAAATAATTTTTTCCTGTTGCGATGAATTTAATGTTTTGNCCCTTTTTTATNGAACCATTTATAACTCTAAAATAGGTTTCTACACCTCTAAANGGGTTNTAAACAGAGTCGAAAATTAAAGCCTGTAATGGTTCNTCTGGATTACCTTTAGGAGCAGGAATACGGTCAATNATTGCGGTTAAAATATCGGCAACACCAAGACCAGTTTTTCCACTNGCAGGAATAACTTCAGAAGGATCACAACCCAACAAGTCAACAATATCATCGGTAACTTCTTCTGGGTTGGCACTTGGTAAATCTATTTTGTTAAGAACAGGAATAATTTCCAAGTCGTTTTCTAAAGCAAGATATAAGTTAGAAATAGTCTGTGCCTGTATACTTTGAGCAGCATCTACAATAAGTAAGGCTCCTTCACATGCAGCAATTGAACGAGAAACTTCATAAGAAAAATCAACGTGACCAGGAGTATCAATAAGGTTAAGAATATATTGTTCACCATTATGAAGATAGTCCATTTGAATGGCATGGGATTTAATGGTAATACCACGCTCACGCTCCAAGTCCATGTTATCGAGCAATTGGTCTTGTTTTTCACGATCTGTTACTGATCCTGTAAAATCNAAAAGACGGTCTGCTAATGTACTTTTTCCGTGGTCTATGTGTGCAATAATGCAAAAATTACGTATGTTCTTCATCTAACTTTTTCTAAGCTACAAAATAGTTCGCAAATATAATTGATTTGAATTGCTTTATACTATCAAATTTTACTTTTAAGTAGCTGTTAATGCGGTAAAACCATAATGTTAAGTAAAAAACAATTTATATATTGCGTTAGAAACCTAACTAATGATTGCTAGCCTACGACTTTTTTTTAGTGTAATTCTTATTGCACTTAGCTCTTATGCACTTGCTCAAGATTTTTCAATATCAGGAAAAGTTGTTGATTCAGAGAATACTCCTATTGAGCTAGCTAATATTTTGATTTTAAATTCAGAAGACGAATCCTATATTAAAGGAACATCCACAGATGGGAATGGTTTTTTTAATATTAATAACCTTTCTTCAGAAACATACCTATTGAGAATAAGCTATATTGGTTTAGAAACGTTTGAGCAAAAGATAATATTAACAGGAAATCTAGATCTAAAAACCATTACATTATCTGATACACCTGAAAGTTTAGAAGAGGTTACCGTTATAGCAAAAAAGCCGACTATAACTCGCCAACCTGATCGATTGATTTTTAATATTGAAAACACAGCTTTAACCGAAAGTTCAACACTCGGAGTTCTTAAAAGCACACCAGGAGTTATAGTTACTGAAGGAAGCATTAATATTAAAAGCGCTCCTGCGGCTATATATATTAACGAAAGAAAAGTACAGCTCACCTCAAGTGAATTGATTCAACTTTTAGAAAGCGCTCCCGCAAACAGTATAAAGTCTATTGAAGTGATTACAAATCCACCGGCGAGTTATGATGCAGATAGTGGATCGGTCATTAATATCATTATGAGCAAAAACTTGGTTACAGGTTACAGAGGAAGTGTACAAACTAATTATACTCAGGGAGTTTTTCCTAGATATAACGCAGGAACGAGTCATTATTTTAAGAATGATAAAATCAATGTTAATGTTAACTATAACTATACGAATCAAAAGATTAATAGAGACCAAGATGATCGTGTAAATTATTTAGATAGTTCCAATGAAATAGATGAGGTTTGGAAATCTAATGTTAACAGAAATACTTGGTCAGAAACACATAATCTTAATCTGAATTTCGATTATTTTATTGACGACAAAAACACGTTGAGTTTAACAAGTACAGGTTTATATATGCCATATTTTAAATATCAAATCCGAAACAATACAGATATTTTTGATGAGAATGGTGATTTTGAATCAAACTTTACGGCAGATAACCTCTCTAGAGACAACAAATATAACATAGGTACAGATTTAATTTTTAGACACGATTTTGAAAATAAATCTAGTATCATTTTCAATGCGCATTACACAACATATGATTATGAGCGTAAACAAAATGTATTTCAAGATGAATTGTTAGATATTGATGACTCTGAATTTACAACATTAGCAAATCAAGACACAAAGATTATCACCGGAAAGGTGGATTACAGTTTACCTGTAAGTGAAAGTTCAAATTTTGATGCAGGTGTAAAGTTTTCTAATGTAAAAACAGAAAGCGACATCACAAGGTTGGATATAATAGGAGGTTCAGAAGTTGTTAATGAGGATAATACAGATGCTTTTCAATATGATGAAAAAGTTTTTGCAGCATATTCCAACTATAGTAAATCTTTGGATAAGTGGGATATAAATCTTGGTTTAAGAGTAGAGCAAACCAACATTGAAGGACAATCAGTATCGTTAAGCGAAACTAATACTCAAGATTATTTTAACTGGTTTCCTAATGCCAGTATATCTCATAATATTTCAGATAATTTCACGATTTACACAAACTATAAAAGAAGCATATTCAGGCCGAGTTATACAAACCTCAATCCTTTTACATTTTTTATTAATGAAAATACAGTAGTTCTAGGTAATCCTAATTTGGTTCCAACATATAGAGATCACTACAAAGTAGGAGCTAATTTTTTAAAACATTTTACAGTTGAGGCTTATTACATGAATTACGATGGTGATATTGTAGAGCTTCCTAGACAAAATAATGATACAAATATCATTGCTTATACTCCTACAAATCTAGATAAAAAAGTAGATTATGGTTTTGATTTTATTTTTGATTATTATCCAACGAACATTTGGAACTTATACTTTGTGACATCATTTTACAATATTACTGAAGAGTCTGATTTTGGTGAAGGTTTTGTGGAGCAAAATCAATGGTCTAATTACAGCTTATTAAGTAATAACCTCTCCTTGTTAGAAGATAAAAGTCTAAGTATTAATCTAACCTTATATTGGATAGGGAAAAATCTACAGCAATTTCAAACTGTTGAAAACAGATTAGCATCGGAGTTGAGCATTTCGAAAACGATTTTAAATAAAAAAGGTGTAATATCTTTATCTGTAGATGATTTGTTTAATATGCAAGATTATGAATCATCAATTAACTATCTCAATCAATCAAGTCAAAGATTTATAGATACAGACAACCGTTATATAAAAATAGGTTTCAGTTATAAGTTTGGAAATACAAAACTTAATACCAATGAGCGTAGAACTTCAGAAGAAGAACGCCAAAGGTTGAAAGATCTTAATTAGAGCAATCATAAACAAGATGCTGAGATAAATTCAGCATAACAAAATGAGAGTTATTCTATTAATCCTGCCATTCGGCAATAAACAGGTTAGTATCTCTAGTGCCTCCATTATTTCGGTTAGATGAGAAAATCAAATATTTACCATCATTAGAAAATACAGGGAAAGCTTCAAATGTATTACCATGTGTAACGCGTTTTAGGTTTTTCCCATCAATATCAATCATATAAAGATTAAATGGGAAACCGATTTCACTTTCAAAATTAGAAGAGAACAATACCTTTTCTCCACTTGGATGAAAAAATGGACTCCAATTGGCATTACCTAAATGAGTTAGTTGACGCATATCGCTACCATCGGCATTACAAATGAAGAGTTCCATATCGCTAGGCTCTACTAAACCTTGAGCTAATAAATCTTTGTATTCTTTTTGTTCTTTTTCGGTTTTAGGACGCGACGCTCTAAAAATAAGTTTACTACCATCTGGTGAAAAGAAGGCACCGCCATCATAGCCTAGCTCATCTGTAATTTGCTTTACATCAGTACCGTCTATATTCATAGTGTAGAGTTCTAAATCACCACTTCGGGTTGAGGTAAATACAATTTTATCACCTTTAGGCGACACGGTAGGCTCAGCATCATAACCATCCTCATTAGTGAGTTGCTTCACGATGTTTCCTTCTAAATCGGCCACAAAAATGTCGTAAGTATCATAGATAGGCCAAATGTATTTTCCGTTTTCTTTTAGAGGAACTTCAGGACATTCATCACCTCCCAAATGCGTAGAGGCATAAATAATGTGTTTGTTATCTGGTAAGAAATATGAGCAGGTTGTACGTCCTTTTCCTGTACTTATCATTGGTGGAGCAATACTATCCGTAAATGTTTCATTGGCATCCATTAAAAACATTTGGTCACAATTTACTCCCCATTTTTTATTGTTAGATTGAAAAATAATCTGTTTGTCATCAAAACTCCAATAAGCCTCTGCATTATCGCCTCCGTAAGTTACTTGTCTTAAAGATTTGAAATTCGTTTCCTCAGGATATATTAAGGATTCATTCATTTTGGTAGCACCAGAAGTAGAATCTGTAGCAGTATTATCTTTTTCATTTTTACATGAAATAAATGCAAAACCAGCAAGAAAAAAAACAGCTAATCTGTTCATAATAAAGAATTATAATAAATGGCGATTAATGCCTAATTTTGAGCAAAAATAAGATTTAAGATGAAAAAAATTGTCTTTTTAGGAGTTTTAGCAACAATACTGTCTTGTAAAACTGAACCAAAAGTTGCAGAGAATAAAATTAAAGAAGATGTTGCTTTTTTGGCCGATGATAAACTCGAAGGTCGCCAAACAGGAACGGATGGGGAGAAAAAAGCATCAGAATATTTAATAAAACGTTTTAAAGAGATTGGATTGCAGCCCAAAGGAACTGAAGGCTATTTGCAGTCGTTTTCATTTAAACCCAAGACAGATCCACACAAAGAAGTGGAGTTTACCACTAATGCAGATAGTACCATTACAGGAAATAACATTATAGGATATATAGATAATAACTCCAAAACAACCATTGTCATAGGCGCGCATTACGACCATTTAGGTTACGGAGGCGAAGGCTCATTATATAGAGGTGAAGAAAAGGCTATTCACAATGGTGCCGATGATAACGCTAGTGGTGTAGCTGTTTTATTGAATTTAGCAAGTAGATTAAAAGTTAAAAGTGATACTAATGAGGTAAAAGATAAAAACAACTATTTGTTCATGGCGTTTTCAGGAGAGGAAATGGGTTTGCTGGGCTCTAACTACTTTTCAAAAAATCCAACTATAGATGCCAAATCCATAAATTATATGATAAATATGGATATGGTTGGAAAGCTAAAAACCGATAGCACTTTGGCTGTTTATGGAGTTGGTACTTCTCCAATGTTCAAGCAGACGCTGATGTCTAACAATGAGAAATTCAAATTGATTGAAAATGAAAGTGGAGTAGGACCAAGCGACCATACTTCGTTCTACCTTATTGATATTCCTGTACTACATTTTTTTACAGGTCAGCATGAAGATTACCACAAGCCAAGTGACGATTCAGACAAATTGAATTATGAAGGCATGGATTTAATCTCAGATTATATTTTTGATATTATTTCAGACTTGGATGATAATGGCGAATTAGCGTTTAGAAAAACAAAAAATGAAAGTGAAGAAACTCCACGATTTAAAGTAGGCTTGGGAGTTGTACCAGACTATTTGTACGATGGTGAAGGTATGCGTATCGATGGCACTAGAGAGGAAACTCCAGCATTTAATGCAGGTTTACAAAAAGGTGATATTGTTGTAAAGTTGGGTGACAGCGCTATTACAGACATGATGAGCTATATGAGAGCTCTGTCTGTGTTTGACAAAGGAGATGAAGCAGACATCATAGTAACACGAGGAGATGAAACTATAGAAACTAAAGTTAAATTTTAATAGTTATTTAATTTGTACTTTATGAAGATTTTTTATCATAAAACCTATGCTAGTAAGCGAAATGTTTTAAAAGTCTTAGCTTTGCAATAAAATTCTACACTTGGTTAAAATTGACAACATAGAACTACCAGATTTTCCTTTGCTTTTAGCACCAATGGAAGATGTTAGTGATCCACCTTTTAGAGCTTTATGCAAAGAGCAAGGTGCCGATGTGGTATATACTGAATTTATCTCCAGTGAAGGTCTGATTCGTGATGCTGCAAAAAGTGTTATGAAGCTAGATATTTATGAAAAGGAACGTCCTGTTGGTATTCAAATTTTTGGTGCCAATATGGAAAGCATGTTGCAAACCATAGACATTGTTGAAAAATCCAACCCAGATATCATAGACATTAATTTTGGTTGCCCTGTAAAAAAAGTGGTATCTAAAGGTGCAGGTGCAGGAATTCTAAAAGATGTCTGTTTGATGGAGCAACTGACTGCAGAAATGGTAAAACGCACCAACTTACCTGTAACTGTAAAGACAAGATTGGGCTGGGATCATGATTCTATAAAAATTGTTGAGGTAGCTGAAAGACTTCAAGATGTAGGTTGTAAGGCTATCTCCATTCACGGTCGTACAAGGGCTCAAATGTATAAGGGAAATGCAGATTGGAAACCTATTGCTGAAGTAAAAAATAATCCAAGAATGCACATTCCTGTATTTGGTAATGGAGATGTTAATACTCCAGAACGCGCAGTAGAAATGCGAGACAGTTACGGACTTGATGGAGCTATGATTGGTAGAGCGTCCATAGGGAATCCATGGTTTTTTAAACAAGTTAAACATTTTTTTGAAACAGGTGAACACCTAGCGCCAATATCTATGGTAGAGCGTGTAGAAGCTGCTCGTCGTCATTTACAAATGTCAATTGATTGGAAAGGTGAAAAGCTTGGAGTATTTGAAACCAGAAGACATTACACTAATTATTTTAAGGGTATTCCAGATTTTAAGGAATATCGCATGAAAATGGTAACAAGTGATGAGTCAAAAGATGTATTTGATACTTTCGATGAGGTCTTAGATAAATTTGCNGANTATCAATTTGAACAACAATTCTAAGANTGAATCAAATTCTTTGTGATTCTCTGAGAAGCNACTCTAGAAGCNATTATTCNTAGNGCNAAAATNGTNGCTAACACGACAANGATATTAAAGAATTTCAACACCACAGGATAAGGCAATTCTGGAGTNAGCATTATCAATTCNAAGGATTGCTGNGCCAAAACAATAAGCAAACCAAGAGCCACNCCAATAACACCACTTACAATAGTCATAAGACTACCTTGTAAAAAGAANATNGANTTNATNGATTTNGTTTCGGCACCTAAACTGAATAATGTGTTNATNGATTTCTTTTTATCTANAATCATCATGATNATNGCTCCNATAACNTTGAATAAGGCNATGATAATNACTAAAGTNAAAATNAGATAAATAGCTAGGTTTTCAGTATTCAACATTTTNAACAAAGCATCATTTAGTTGCTCTCTGTTTTTTATNACAAAACGATCTGGAAATACGCTTTCTAGCTGAGATCTTATTTNAGATTCATCGGCTTCAGAATTTAGTTTTAACTCTAAAGAACTTANTTGTCTTTCNTTATAATTCAAAAGNTTTCTAGCCAATTCAATATTCGAAAAAATATATTTATTGTTTAGTTCTTCATTGATATCAAAAAGCCCAACATTATTTACAAAGGCTGAATTGTAAATACTTTTTAGTGAACTAGATTGCCCAACTCCAGGTTTTGGAACGTAAATAGAAAGTGCTTTTCTGAAATTTAAAATTCCAAAAGAAAGATTATTCGAAATTCCCCATCCAGCAACCACATCATTACTTTTTGACACCCAATTACCCTGTGTTACCATGGAATCGATATTGGTAACCTCAAGAAAATTAGAATCAACACCTTTTAAAGTAGCTAATAAGTTTTTGTTTTCAGATTTAATGATAACACGTTCTTCAATAATTTCAGAATATGAGGCAATACCCTCAATGTTGTTCAGTTTTGAAATATCCTCTTCCGAAAACATAAAAGATTTGCCTTCGGTTGGAATCAATTTTAAATCTGGATCTACAAACGAAGAAAACTCAAGACTAAAATCTTTNANACCAGCAAACACCGAAAGGACNATAAAAAGNGCGGCAGCAGCAATAATAACACCAGCCGAAGCAATGAGNGTCATAATATTTATAGCATTATTACTGCTTTTAGAAAACAGGTAACGTTTTGCTATATATAATGGAAAATTCACTTAAGATTTTTTGCGCTTGCCTAATAAATCTGGGTTTTCAAGAGGGTTATCCTCACCTTTTAGAGAACGCTCAATACCATCGATATATTCTAGAGAATCATCAATAAAAAACTCGAGCTGAGGCATACGTCTTAGCTGATGACGCGTACGTTGCGCCAATTCGTGTCTAATTAAAGGTTTGTTAGATCGTATACCTTCCAACAAAGGTTTTGCTTCTTTATTNGGAAATATACTTAAGTAAACCTTAGCTATAGAAAGATCTACAGTAACATTCACCTTGGTCACCGAAATAAGGATGCCTTTTAATCCACCTTCAGAAGCGGCACGTTGCAACACATCTACCAAATCTTCTTGTAGAATTCCCGCTATTTTTTTCTGTCTATTACTTTCCATACTGCAAAAGTAGATGATATTAGGGATAATCTCGATTTAAAATAACAAAAATCATTTTTTTAAATCTTAATTTTCACGTTATTGAACCTACAAAAGTATACATATCATGAAAAAAATTGAACATATAGGTATTGCGGTAAAAGATATAGACGCTTCAAACGAGCTCTTTGCGTCATTATTTGGAAAGGAGCATTACAAGATTGAAGATGTAGAAAGCGAAGGTGTAAAAACTTCTTTTTTTGAATGTGGGTCAAATAAAATAGAATTATTGCAAGCCACAAACGACAATAGTCCAATAGCTAAATTTATAGAAAAAAAGGGAGAAGGGATTCACCACATAGCTTTTGCTGTTGATGATATTGAAAGCGAAATAGCCCGATTAACAGATGAAGGTTTTAAGATGATTCATGAAAAACCTAAACGAGGTGCAGACAATAAATTGATTGCATTTTTACACCCAAAATCTACAAATGGTGTATTAATAGAGTTGTGCCAAGACATTAAGGAATAATTTTCTTGTAGAGTTTTAAAATATGTAGTAATATTGCACACTCTTTTTAAAAGAGTAGTGTTAGCTTAATGCTAATGGGTCCTATAACTCAGTTGGTTAGAGTATCTGACTCATAATCAGAAAGTCCCTGGTTCGAGCCCAGGTGGGACCACAAATTAATAACTTAAAGCCTTGTAAAATAATTATTTACAAGGCTTTGTTCGTTATAGGGGGCAAATGAGGGGGCAAGTTGCCCTTAATTTTTGATACAAAGGTCGTTGCTTACTTGATATGATAATTCCTTAATTGACTTTTTATCTGTTGCTGAAACAGTTGATGGATTAATTTTTTCACTAATAATATCTAAACTTGCTGAGTTTGATATTGCTTTCTCTGATATAGGATA
Organism: Flavobacteriaceae bacterium; assembly: GCA_002706045.1. GTDB lineage: Bacteria > Bacteroidota > Bacteroidia > Flavobacteriales > Flavobacteriaceae > Winogradskyella. The sequence goes on along the minus strand of PAJL01000082.1, from coordinate 7,388 downwards.
GCTTAAATCTGTTCTTTCTAACAAATAGTTTGGATGAGCATTGAAAAAATCTGTTACTTCTTTAGATGGATGCCTATAGCTGTTTTTTCCAACAGAAATTACGGCATAAGTTTTTTGATATTTACTTAATCCCGTCCAAAAGGTTTTGTTTAGATTTTTACTTGAACCATGATGAGGTACTTGAACTAATATTGCTTTTTGACTTTTTAGCCGTCCGTTTTTCTTATTTAATCTATTTAAAACTTGGCTTTCGGCGTCGGATGAAAGTAATACAGAAGTATTGTCATTATGTATTTTGATAATTGAACAAAGCCAGTTTCCATTTGGATTACTTGTGCTATGTTCTTCATCAAATGGAAAATTAACACCTCTGATGTAATTGTCTATTTCTATTGAAGAAGGTGCTAAAAACTCTAGCTTAAAGCCGTCTGATAGATTTTTGATAGTGTCAGGATTGTCGTCTATACTATTCATAATTAAATCGCCTTTGTCTCGCAAATCCATTAATAACTTATAGAGGTTAGCTAGTTCTTTTATTTCTACAACACTGCGAGAAGCAGCTTTTAAATAGTCTATCGAAACAATACCAGTATGCAAAAACCTTTTGATTACAATTTGATTCTCTATACAGTATTTAATTAAGCTTAAAAATCCAGAGTAGTGGTCCTTGTGAGGGTGTGATAAAAGAATAAATTCAATTTCTTTAGTTTCTGTATCAATTATATGATCTAAAACAGGGTTGTCTGATGATGATATTTGATTACAGTCGATTATACCAATTTTATAGAGAGAACCTTCTTTCCATTCAATTATAATTGAATCACCTTGACCAACATTTTTAAAAGTAATATTTACCACTCACCTCGAAGTTTGGTGCCTAGGTCTCTACCTTCAAGATCTTTTAAATCATTGTTCACATCAAATAGTTTTGGGTCAATCATACCCTCGCCGAAATAGACATCAACTCTAAATGAGTTTGGTTTCGATTTGAGATTTATGATAGCCAAAGTACCTGTTTCTAAACTTTTAAAGTTAGAAAATAAATTCTTAGGAAATCGCCTGTGTTCGAGTGACATTGTTTCTAAGTCAATTATACAGTCCAGATAAACAAAATCATTATCTGAACTTACAATTCTTGACTTAATAATCTCATTAGATACCCAATTTTCACTAGAAATGAAATCCCTTCCAGAAAAGAGACCATCCAAAAGACTGCCTGAATCTTCATGATTTAATCTTTCTTGCTTTTTGGGTATTACAGTTACGTCACCATCATAATTAGGAATAACTGTTTTAAATTTGTCAAGACTATCAGAAACAGGTTCATCATAGTTGTCCTCTTCTTCTTTATTCCAATCATTATAAGGACTACTATCCTCATTCACTCTAAAGTAGCTTACTCTAGGTTTTGATTTAGTATAATTGGTGTATCCTCTTGTTTTACCTTGGCTGTGAGAAACTTGACTTTTACCAATAGATGATGTTATTGTTTTTTCCATATACTCTTAAATGTCTGTTGGAACTCTGTACAATGTTGAATAAATGTGTCAAAATTAACATGAGACTCAATTTTAACTCGTTTATATTCTAGAATAAGCCCTTCAAAACTAATATCCCCTAAAGCATTAATATTTATTGGTTTTACAAGCCTCTTAAATATATCATCTGGACCGAAGTATGGTCCAAAAGTAATAGATTTACTACCTGATTCTGTATTAGATTCAATAATAACAGCAATGTCATCGAAATTATTGTCTAATTCGGCAGGGTCAAAAGTTAAGATATTTTTTGCATAAGTTTCTAAAGCGTTTTTCTTTTGGGAATACTGAGCAACAGAAACCCCATAAAAAAGACTTCTTGTGATTTTTCCAAATTCTTTTAATTGAGTTATGTACTTAAATATATCAAAAAACAATGTACTCAATGGGGAATTTCGTTGTAAGTACGTATCAAGACTACCTTGCCCCTTAAAAACAGCCCTGTCCCATGAAAACATCATAAGATATCCCTCTTCTTCGAAATTTAGAAAATATGTTTCTTCAACAGTATTTTGCTTGTCGACATTTATGTTCTCAGTAAGCTTTCCATATGGTGCAATAATAGTTCTTCCGATTTGAGAAAAATTTAGAATACGACTGTATCTAATCTCAAATTGAAAAACAGGAATGACTACGTCCATAATTATTTTTCATTGAAAATTGAAAACCAAATATACAAGAATTTAATTTATACTTATATTTTAATATAAATAATTGATGATTAATATATTATAATTAGTTTATATACAATCTTCGTAAATAATATTAGTTTTATAACCACATCAGATATCATCTTAAGACAGACATTTAGCTCTTTATTTTTTTATCTAAATTTTTCATAATGATTTATTTTTTATATCCAGTCTGTTATACATGGGCAAAGTCTTCCTATTCAAATCAATCATCTTTACATTTAAAAAAGGTTTTTTATTTTGGTCTTTGACTTCAAATTCTTTTAATACAGCACCCATTTTTTTAAATTGGTCAGTGAATTCGGTTGTGGTGTAAAAGTCCGTGTAAAGTTCTGAAACACGTTTAGAGCAGTTCCAAACTTGGCATTTAAACTTTGCATTATTCTTTGTTACGTACTTTGTAACATAAGAAGCAATTGAGCGAATGTTATTAGAATTTAACTGTTTAACATCAAAAGCAGAAGTAGGTTTGTAGTCCTTATCTCTTGGCTTAATACCATTTTTTTCTTGTAGGTCTATCCAATAGTTCCACCATTTTTCAATTTTCCAATACTTATTGGTTATAATGTGAAAATGAACATTACCCGCAAAGACATCATTTTTTGTTTGGCGTTCTGCTACCCAAACATATTGAAAATCCTGACTTCGTTTTTTTGCATTGTCAACAAATTTGCGAAGTAAATTTACTGCTTGTTCATCGCTCACTTTATTTACAAAAGTGAGCGTGACAAAACTTAATCTCTTGTAACACCTAGCAAAGCACGTAATCTTTTTACGAATCTTTTGTTTCGAACGCCTAGACAAGGTACGTTCCTTTCGTACCTTGTCTTTACTTTCTCTTTTTTTTGCTTTCGTGTCTTTCTTTGGTTTCTGCTTTTTTCGTTGTAATGCAGAGCCTGTAAATTCATTTTTTGGTATAACACCGTATTGTTTTACGGAAAAAGCTACGCTTGAACCGTATGTATTCTTAACTATCATAATCTGAATCGTTGCACATTAATTAAAACCATTAAAAGGTTATTTATTAAAGGTTTTACTTAAAGGTTAGTTTTTAAAGGTTAAAAAAAGAAAAGACGGTTACATGAGAGTTTGGGGAATGAATGTTCCCTTTTTTATTTGCTTCATAAACTGTCCTGAACGACGGTTGTATACATTCATATATAGCCAGTCGGAGTGCTTTTTATCCAAGAACATTGCAAAACCATTTAGTTTATGCACATAAGCCCATTTTTTAGGTTTAGGGCTGTTTTCAAAAAACACGATTACGGAGTAGTCATTTTTATTTTTTAGCATGATAAACCCCCTCTCTTTACTGAAGTTTTAACTTCTTTAAGAGCTTCGTTTATATCCTCTAACTTGTAAAGTACACGACCCCCTATTCTAAAAGCTCTAATAATTCCCTGTTTCGTCCATTCGTTTAAAGTAGGTAGAGAAACGCATAATAAATCTGCGGTCGCTTCTCTGGAATAAATGTTTACAGATTCCTTTTGATGGATTTTGTCTAAAACGTCATTAAAGACATTTTCATTAAGAACATTTTTAATTGCTTGTTCTAAGTCAGCGATGTTGAAATTGTTGATTTCGATTTTAGCCATATTTAATTGTATTTAATTATGGCACAAATCAAAGGCTACTTTTTTCGGTCATTGTACATTTTTGTACATTTCTGTACAAATTACCGCTTAAAAATTTGATAATCAGATACCTGTTGTAAACATCAGAATAATGTTTAAAAGATAGTAAATCAGTTATTTAAAAAAAGGATGAGTTAATAGTTTATCAGCGTTTTGTTTTTGGGTTACTCTAATGTATTTTAAAAATGACTGTTCGGTTTTATGACCTGTTATTTTCATTATAGCTATAGTTGGCACTTCTGCTAAATATAAGTTTGTAGCAAAACTTCGTCTTGCAGTATGTGTAGAAACTAGTTTATATTTAGGTAATATTGTTCGCTCAACCTTACCACCTTTAGTAATTGAAGTTTCAATTTTTTCTTTGATTCCCGCTAAACTAATAACTTCTTTTAAATAGTCATTCATAGTTTGGTTCGTGTAGGCTTTAGGTAATACGTTTTTATACTTTTTTAAAATATTTCGTACTGTTTTGTGTAATGGAATTGTAATTCGTTGAGCCGTTTTTCTTGTTCTTACTTCAATAAGCGTATTGTTAGACGTTATATTTTCAGGCTTGATTTCGGTAAAATCAGAAAATCTTAATCCAGTATAACAACCAATTAAGAATAGGTCTCTAACCTTGTCTAGTCTTGGACTGGCAGATAAGTCTATTTTTTCAATTTTTTTAAGTTCGTCAACACTCAAGTAAACGGTGTCCGCTTCTTCCCTTAAAGTTTTGAACTTTCGCTTTCTAAATTCAAGATTATCGTTTAACCCACGGTCTGTTGCTTCGTTCATAAATGATTTTAGAGTTTTAATATGTTTACCCACAGTATTTGAAGCAAGATTATGATTTAAGCTTAAGTGGGTAATATAGTTACTGTAAAACTCTAAAGTTATATTTTCAAAATCTAGCTTATGCGTTTTAGAATACTCTTTTAAATATTTATAGGTTGTATTATAAACCTTTATTGTTGCAGTAGATTTTTTAAGTTTACTTTCTTCGATGTAATTTTCGATAAATTCAAGTAAAGAAACTCTTTTAGGTTTAAGAATATGGTCTGATAATTCATTTTCTAAAGCAATTTTTAAAACCTTGTTGTTTGGTTGAACACCATCATTTAGCAATTTTCTGAAAGCGTTGTTTATTCCGTTTTCAATTTTATCTAATCTTGCATTGAATTCAGGGTATTCAGGAAAATTTTTAGTTGCTTTTACTCGCTGTTCGTTTTTATTCCAAAACTTTGGGTTAATTTTTTCCCCCGTAGAGTATTTGAATCTATTATATTGGTAATTATAATTTAAGTAGATTAAAGTCTCTGTTTTTGAGTTTGGTTCTTTGAGTATAAATTTTGCCTTTGCCATGTACCAAATATATTAAAAAAGTATCTCTAGGGGACGAATCAGGGGACGAATAATTTTAATTTGATATTATTTCGCTTAATTTCTTCTTCTTTAAAAACCTCTGTAAAACAAGGGTTAAAGCCTTAAAATACAATAAAATAAGATAAAATAACGAAAAAATTCAAGTAGTCCAGGTGGGACCACAAATTAAGCCTTACAGAAATGTGAGGCTTTTTTATTTCTACAAAATTCAGATTTTAAGTAAATTAATTGTAAGATTTTGGTTATTTGCCCTAAGCAATATAAATTTAATATTATATTTGCGTTAAATACACATCAAAAAATGTGAGAATCTTCCCTATTTTTATCGCATTTTAAGTATTTCGTCGACAATATTTGTCGTTTAAAGATGCTTTTTGATTAATAAAATTTTTTTGACTCGGTTTTTTTTATACTTTTACGGCAGTTTTAACAGTATGCAGAATAAAAATATGTTTGCCTCAATCTTATTTTTTTTCGTAAGTGTAGCATCTATTGCTCAGGTGAATCAACCACCTCCGCCTGCTCCACCACCTCCACCATTTCTTCCAATAGACAATGGAGTTGTGTTTCTTTTTATAGCTGCTCTTATTTATGGAGCCTATAAAGTTTATAAGATATCAAGAAGAGTAGCTTAATTTCTTAGCTCGTTAAGTCGTTTTACATATTTACCTATTACATCAAATTCTAGATTAACAGAATCTTTAACCTTGAGTTCTTTAAAACTTGTATGGTTATAAGTGTAAGGTATTATAGCTACAGAAAAACTATTTATTTTAGAATCAACAACAGTTAAGCTAACACCATTTACTGTAATTGAACCTTTTTCAATAGTGACGTTACTTAATTTTTTATCATACTCAAAAGTGTAAACCCAACTACCGTCTTGTTCTAATATATTTGTACAAATAGCCGTCTGATCTACGTGACCTTGTACGATATGGCCGTCAAGCCTGTCTCCAAGTTTCATAGCGCGCTCAATGTTTACAGTGTCTCCTTCTTTCAATAAGCCAAGATTTGTTTTGTTCAGAGTTTCATGTATGGCCGTTACAGTATAACGGTTTCCATCAATGGCAACGACGGTTAAACATACACCATTATGAGCAACACTTTGGTCTATTTTTAGTTCGTTTGTTATAGAAGTTTTCAGGGTAAAGTGAAGATTTCCACCGTCAGATTCTATTTTCTCAATGGTTCCAAGATCTTCAATAATGCCAGTAAACATAAATTGTACTTTATTTGGTTAAATTTGCATTTACAAAGTTATATACATATTATACACCAATAACCAATTTTAATAAAAAAATAGGATAGGATAGTAGATGAAAAAACAAACACATATAATTGTTGGTATTTCTGTTGGTGACCTTAACGGCATTGGACCTGAGATTATCATTAAATCATATGAAGACCCTAGATCTTTAGAATTAAGCACTCCTGTAATTTTTGCATCAAGCAAAACCATGCAGTTTTTTAAAAACCATTTTGATAGTAAAATCAACTTTTTCAATATAGATTCAGCAGATAAAGTGGTTCATGGAAAAGTAAATGTGGTAAACGTATGGAAAGAGCCTGTAAAAATAGAGTTTGGTAAAGAAGATAAGAAAATAGGTGAATATGCTATTAAGTCGCTTGAGGCAGCTACCAAAGCTTTAAAGGAAGGATCAATAGATGTTTTGGTAACAGCCCCTATTAATAAGCACAATATTCAGTCAGATAAATTTAACTTCCCAGGTCATACGGATTATCTTGCAAAAGCATTAAATGGAAAAAGTCTAATGTTCATGGTTTCGGATAATTTACGTGTAGGTTTGCTTACAGACCACGTACCTTTAAAGGATGCAAGTAATCATATTACAGAAGCACTAGTAAGGGAAAAAATAAGTACGGTTACAAAATCATTGAAACAAGATTTTGGAATTAGAAAACCAAAAATAGCCGTATTGGCTATTAATCCGCATGCAGGAGATAATGGTGTTATAGGAAATGAAGATGATACTGTTTTAAAACCAACACTAGAGAAAATAAAAGGAGATGGCACTTTAGTTTATGGTCCTTATTCTGCGGATAGTTTTTTTGGATCTACCACTTATAAAAACTTTGATGCTATTATTGCTTCGTATCACGATCAAGGATTAATACCGTTCAAAACTATAGCTTTT
>PAJL01000081.1 GCA_002706045.1 Flavobacteriaceae bacterium | reverse complement strand
CAAAAATTGCCATCAATGATAAATTTATATTGGTAAATATCTGGTCGTAATTGTAGAGTTACTTTCCAGCCATCTTCGGTACGTTTCATTTTAAAACCTGTTTCATCCCAACGGTTAAAAGTTCCACTTAGAATTACTTTCTTGGCATTTTCATAACCTTTAAGTCTAAAGGTAATATTACCATAATCTGTAGCAAAAGCACTGTAGAGTTTTAGGTTGTATACGCCATAATACCAACCTTGGTCAGACATAGCGTCGGTAGCATTTTTGAAATCGCTAGTAGGTTCTGCCCAATGTTCGCTGTTAACGATGAATTTAAATTCCCAATCAAAATCGGAGGTGAAATCTGATAAATCTTTTTTCAGCGTGTAAAGGGTATCACTAACTTTGGTCATTCTCCATTGATCTTTTGCCCAATTGTTGAATTCACCAGAGACGAAAACATCATCGACCGAATCACCATTGTTTTCTATGTTTGGATAATCTTTTAGATTGAAAATAAAAGTAACTTCTTCACCTTTGATATCATATCCTTTCTTGGTTTTGCTTTGCGAAAAGGAGCTTAATGAAATGATGAAGATAAATAGGAATAAAATATATTGTTGTTGGGTTTTCAAGGTTTTATAATAGGACTCTTTATAAAATAAAGTTTCCTTTTTTTGTAATTGATTATCGTTCTTTTTTGAGCGAAAAATTCAAAACCTAAAATGCCGTCGAGTTTAGTGCTAAATGCACTTTTCATATGTTTTAAGTCAGTAAGTACAGTTTTCATCGGACCAAGATAGATTGAATCGTTCAAACTAACTCTATACAATTTCCCTGCCAAAACTTTCTTCTTTTTACCGCTAGCACCAGTAAGTTTTAATTCTCTGCTAGGATAAAAATACTCCAAAATTTCTGAATCTATGTCTTTATTAAGCTGATTATACTCAGCCGCAGTATCTATACCAAACTTTACTTTTTGGTCTCCAACATAAGCGTCAACGACAATAGTATGCTGTTTTAATTTAAAATCAATACTATCTTGAATGGTTTCTGCATATACCTTATCACTTAAATGATTTCCTTTTTTATCGGTTCTCGTCAAGGTAATTTGATTAAGATGCATATCTATGAATACTTCAAAATCTTTTAAAACACTGTAGCCTATAATACCCAAAAGTTCAATTTTTTTAACCTTCTCAAAATGAGAAAGGTCAATGACATCAGCATTGAGTTGTTCAAGGTTTAGGTTGTGAATTCTGAGTTCTTCAAGATATTTTTCCTTTACATTTTCTAAGCTTCCATGAACTCCATTGGTTTCTTTACCATTGTCTAAATATTTTTGAGGAGCTTTAAAATGAACATTATTTAATATCAAAGTTTCAGAACCAGTATCAATGATAAAGTTGCCCGATTTGTCTAAGATTTCAACTTCAACAATAATGAGCTGATCTATAACTTTAAAAGGAATACGAGTTGTGGTGTTGTTAACAAACTCGGCCTGAGTAAAAACTATAGGAGGTGTATATTCCGTAGCAAAAAGTTTTGCCGATAAGAATAAAAGGATGATTATTTTGATTGATTGATACATATAAGATAGACTGTAATTTAGCTAAAATGTTACAGAAATTTATTGTTTTAACATTTAAAAAATAGATTATCTTTACTNTATGGCAGAGTTTATAAAGATATATCCTGAAAACCCTAACCCAAGGGAAATACAAAAGGTTATAAAAGTCCTTAAAGAAGGTGGTTTGGTNATTTACCCTACCGATACCGTTTATGGGTTGGGTTGTGATATCACTAATCTAAAAGCTCTTGAAAAAATAGCAAGAATAAAAGGAGTTAAGCTTGAAAAATCTAATTTCTCATTTGTTTGCGAAGATTTAAGTAACCTTAGTGATTACGTAAAGCAAATAGATACGACAACTTTTAAAATACTTAAGCGTGCCTTACCAGGGCCATATACTTTTATTCTTCCTGGATCTAAAAGTCTACCAAACCCATTTAAAAAAAGAAAAACAGTTGGTATTAGAGTGCCAGACAATTCCATTGCCTTAGCTTTAGTNTCTGCTTTAGGAAACCCAATTGTTTCAACNTCTATTAGAGATGATGATGATGTTATNGAATACACCACTGATCCTGAGTTGATTTTAGAAAAATGGGATAACCTTGTAGATATTGTTATCGATGGTGGTTACGGTGGAAATGAAGCCTCTACAATAATTGATTTATCTGAAGATCAGCCAACAGTTGTAAGAGAAGGGAAAGGCTCTTTAGAGATTTTTTAATCAGTATCTTATTGTTCTGAATTTCAAACGGTTATTTTGTAGAGTATTTTGTCTTTTGGTCTAAGAGATTGTTGTTTTTGAATCGTTTTTGTCAAATTTAGACTCACAAACAAACTGCTATCTATTTTGATGAAATCTACTAAGTTTTTTAAAGTTATTGGAGTTGTTTTCTTGCTTTTACAACTGGCGTCAATAATTTATGCAAGATTCATTCCTGAGCGTTTTTTCTGCTGGGCACCATACGATGAGCATACACATTATTCTATTAATGTGACTATAGATGGGCAAACACTTTCAAAAAACCAGATAAAACAACGTTATCATTACAGGCCTGAGGGTTGGGAGACTAGAAGTATTGATAATGTTTTTTCAATAGTTCAACAATATGAAGATACATATGGTAAGAACGATCAGGCTAAGGTAGAAATCAGATATAACACTAACGGTAATTCAGAGCAAATATGGCGACCAACAAAGTGATAAATATGCTGCGACGACCTGTTAGTGTATATGGAACATCAATGAGTCCAAGCATTTTATTAATGTGTAAGATTTTTGTACTTTTACTTGTTGCTCATGGATTTTATAGTAGCATATCAGACCCATACATTCCATTCTTAGAAGGGTTAAATAATCTTAATGAATANCCTAGATTTTTTGAGATTACATTAAAATCGTTATTTGTTATAGCTGGTCTTTCCTTGATTTTTAACTTCAAAGTTAGGTTGAGTGCTATTCTTATTGCTATGACTATCTTCTTAGCCATAATTGCTTCAAAACCATTGTTTAGAAATCATCTGTTTGTTATAGGTTGTATGTTATTTTTATCAGGGCTTTCAGAGAAAAACAAAGCGCCTTGGTTGTTATATTTTCAGCTTAGTGTTATCTATTTTGGAGCGTTACTAAATAAAATGTTGCAGATAGAATGGTGGAGTGGTCAGTTTATGCATAACTGGTTGTCCGTTGCACTTGAAAACCCTTTGTATAATGCTTGGTTTGACGCAACTCAAAGTTTTGTCTTAGCAAAAATCATGTCTTACTCGGCAATGTTTGTAGAGCTAGTTATTGGTGTTATTTTATTAATTCCAAAGTTTCGTTTTTATGCTATTACTCTAATATTGGTTTTTCATACCATTTTGTTTTCATTTACAGGTGAAACATTTGGTTATTTTATGGAAGATGTTCTTATTATTTTAATAGCTTTTAGGTCTTGGCCAAAAGATAAATCAGAAGTAAAATATAGTTCTTCTAGTTTCAATGAAATATTTATAACATTTTTTAAATTAATAGATTTTGACAAACGATTTGTCTTAAAAAGGAGAACTATAAAACCAGAAATAAATGCAACTATTGAAGGAAGAGTGTATAACGGTAGAAAGGCCATAGTACATATGCTTCTGAGTACTACAGGGTTTTATATTTTGCTACTATTTTCAGAAATGGGAATACGTTTTGTTTTTGATGGTGTAGCAAAATATATCTGTCTTATGATATTATTTTGGTCATTGATATGGTTTCTCTCTCCAATTCTATTCGAACATTTAAAGAAAAAAATCTAGAAAGTAAAACTATTTATGGGGTTAAAGTCTAAAAATATATCGGTGTTGATTTCTGATGGTGAGCATCCGCTTTTGACACAAGTGGTTTATTGTTTATCAAAATCTTCAAATATTCGAGTGTATGTGGTGTCTAAAAATGACAAAGTCCCAATGAAACACTCAAGATATATTCATAAGTTTTTTCATGTTCCTGAATTTGAAAATTCTGAAAAGTGGTTCAATCATTTAGACGGAATCATAGAGAAGAATGATATTGATATAGTTATGCCTATTTCAGAAGATGGGATATTATTTCTTTTAGATCATAAAAATTCTTGGGATAATTTTAATAAAACAACAATACTAACATCTAGTGAATATTATAAAAAAGGAATAAATAAAGCTGAACTAGCTCAGCATATGAAAACCTTTGATATACCATGTCCTTCAACATACATTCTAAAAAATGGTACTATCGTAGATGGTGATGTAAAAAGTTTATCTTTTCCATGTATTGTTAAACCAGCTTCAGGTATTAGTGGTGAAGGAATTCATATTTTTAAAGAGCCGTCTGAATTAAAAGATTTTGTACTCACTACTTCAAAAACATATGTCATCCAAGAATTTATTAATGGATACGATATAGATTGTAGTGTACTTTGTAAAGATGGTCAGATAATAGCAAATACAATTCAAAAAGGATCTGAATATGAGAACCGAAGATTTGCACCACCAATAGGTATTGGGTTTTTATACAATGAAGATCTCTTAGATGTTGTAAAAAAACTCATGAGGTCACTTCAATGGTCTGGATTGGCTCATATAGATCTTAGGTTTGATAGTGATACTAATACATTTAAAGTCATAGAAATAAATGGAAGGTTTTGGGGATCGGTTGATGCCTCTATGCTAGTTGGCGTTAACTTTGCAGACCTTTACATTAGAGTATCTTTAGGAGAAAGTGTTGAACAAATAAATTATAAAACTAAGACATACCTTAGCTTAAAAGGACTAGTCAAACATATAAAACGAGCACCTTTAAAGGTGTTTAATTTTTCTTTTTTGAAAAATCAGACACCATTGTTTTTTTCTATAAAAGATCCTTTACCTGTAATTTTAAGATTTATAAATAGAACTAGAGTGATTTTAGCTCAGCGATTCTCATCTTAATCTTAACTTCAAAACTTTAGAAACAGCATTACTATTTAAGTAAAAGAGTACTAAAGAAATCAATCCGCAAACCAAGAAACCAACAAAAAGAGGTGTTACAGAATCCTTCACAAATCCACCTATATAATTTGCAATAGGNACAGCCATTACGGTAGAAATAAANCCATTTANAGCAGANCCTATACCNGCAATATGACCAATAGGTTCCATTGCTAATGCTCTTAGGTTCCCAAAAATAAAGCCTATCGTAAAGAATTGAAGTGCAAAAAAGGTGATCAAAACTTCAATACTTGGGTTATTGCCTGAATGATATAAAATTATAAATACTAGAGAAATGACTAAGAAACTTAATAATGAAACATGAGCAATATTTCGCATTCCAAATCTCACTACGAGTTGACTATTCATAAAAGTAGATAAACCTATTGAAATTGCTAAGCTTGCAAATATTAGAGGAAACTCTTCGGCTAAATTATATTGGTTTTCAAAAATCTGTTGAGATGTACTCAAATACACCATGAAAGAACCTGTGATAAATCCTGAAAGTAAAGTGTATATTACAGCAGATTTTATTCTGAAAAATTCCTGCGTTCCTGTTTTGAAAATAGCTAATCTAAAAGGGATTTTATATTTTTTTCGTAACGTTTCGGGTTGTCTTAGCCAAAACCAAATCATAACTAAGATCCCAAAAATAAGGTTGAAAATAAAAATGGTTTTCCAATCGTAGTGGTTCATTATAAACTGACCTAGTGTTGGAGCAATTACAGGCACAAGGATAAAAACCATTACTACAATCGATAATATTTTTGCCATATAATCTCCTTCGTAAGTATCTCTAACCATAGCAATACTCATGGTTCTTGGTGCAGCAAGTCCTACTCCTTGAAGAAAACGCNCAAGAATCATTATCTCAAAACTTTTTGTAGTCACACATATTATTGAAGCAATAATAAAGATTACAAAACCAACATAGACTACAAATTTTCGTCCCAAACTATCAGAAATAGGTCCAAAAAATAATTGACCCACACCAATACCCAAAAATATTGTTGTAATGAGTTTAGGAGTATCTAATGGATTTGAAACACTTAAGTGATCTCCAATCATTGGTAAGGCTGGTAAAACAGCATCAATAGAAAGTGCTACTATGGACATTAAAGCAGCCATTAAGACTACAAACTCTAATTGTGATTTTTTTTGGTTTTCCATGGCGCAAAAGTAAGNCAATTATTATCTATTTTTGANGAGCGACAATACTATAACGCAACATTAACATTCAAANAAACAATAGCATGTTAACAGAAGTTCTATTAAACNTATTCAAACGNGATCTTGAAAAACTAAAAGAAGAGATAAATCTTTATAAAANAGAATCTAACCTTTGGATTNTTGAAGAAGGTATAGCGAATTCTTCAGGTAATTTATGTTTACACTTAGTAGGCAANTTAAATCACTTTNTTGGTGAAGGTTTAGGAAACACAGGTTATGTGAGGCAACGAGAGTTAGAATTTTCATTAAAAGATGTACCTAAATCTCAACTCATAGCTCAAGTAGATGATACTATTGCTATGGTTGAGGAAGTGTTAGGTAAACTTTCAAATGATGACTTGCAAAAGGAATATAGACATAGAGTTTTTGGTGAACCTATGACTACAGAATATTTCTTAGTACATCTTACAATGCATTTAGCCTATCATTTAGGTCAAATTAATTATCACAGAAGATTGTTAGATAATTAAAGCGGAATATTCCCATGCTTTCGCTTAGGTTTATTAACCGTCTTATTTTCTAACATACTAAATGCCTTTATAAGTTTTCTACGTGTATTTTTAGGTAGAATAACTTCGTCTACAAAACCACGTTCAGCAGCACTATATGGATTAGCAAAAAGTTCAGCATACTCTGCTTCCTTTTCTTTCCATTTAGCTTCTTTGTCTTCGGCTTTGCTTATTTCTCTTCTAAATATGATTTCAGCCGCACCCTTAGCACCCATAACTGCAATTTCAGCATTTGGCCATGCAAAGTTCATGTCGGCTCCTATGTGTTTAGAGTTCATTACATCATAAGCGCCACCATAAGCTTTTCTGGTAATAACAGTTACTCTAGGAACTGTAGCTTCGCTGAAAGCATAAAGTAGTTTAGCACCATGTACGATGATACCATTCCATTCTTGGTCAGTTCCAGGTAAGAAACCAGGGACATCTTCCAATACTAATAAAGGGATGTTGAAAGCGTCACAAAAACGAACAAAGCGTGCTGCTTTTTTAGAACTGTTTACATCCAAAACACCAGCTAAAAACATCGGCTGATTAGCAACAATACCAATAGATTTGCCACCAAGTCTNGCAAAACCTACAATAATATTTTCTGCATGATCTTTATGAATTTCATAGAAAGAATCTTTATCAATAATCCCTTCTATAACCTGATGCATATCATAAGGTTTGTTTGGGTTTTCTGGAACAATATCTGCTAAACCGTCTCTAATTTCATCTTGAAAATCATAANCTATATCTTGTGGTTTTTCTCGATTACTTTGTGGTAAGTAGCTTAATAGTTTTTTAATGTCTTCAAGACACTCAACATCATTTGTAGAAGTTTTGTGAGCTACACCAGATTTCGTAGAATGCACACTGGCACCACCNAGTTCTTCACTTGTCACTTCTTCATTTGTTACTGTTTTAACAACATTNGGNCCTGTGACAAACATATAGCTTGTGTCTTGTACCATAACTGTAAAATCTGTCATTGCAGGTGAATATACAGCACCACCAGCACAAGGTCCCATNATAGCCGAAATCTGAGGAATNACNCCAGAAGCCTGAACGTTTCTATAAAAAATATCAGCATANCCACCTAAAGAGCGAACACCTTCTTGAATACGAGCTCCACCAGAGTCGTTNAGNCCAANAATTGGTGCNCCAACATTNACAGCCATNTCCATAATTTTACAAATTTTCTCAGCATGTGTTTCAGATAGAGAACCACCAAAAACNGTAAAATCTTGAGCNAAAACATATACTAATCGTCCATCTACAGTACCATAACCAGTAACAACACCATCTCCGTAGAACTTTTGATCAGCCATTCCGAAGTCTTTAGTTCTGTGTGTTACCAAAGCTCCTATTTCTTCGAACGAGTTTTCATCAAGAAAATATAANACACGTTCTCTAGCTGTTAGTTTTTTCTTTTCGTGTTGCTTATCTATTCTGGCTTGGCCTCCTCCAAGTTTGGATAAGGCAATTTTATCATTAAGTGATTTTATTTTAGTTTCCATAGTTGTTTTTAGTTTGTTGGTAGCCTTAATATTTTTTGGTCTTCTAAAAATTGCTTCAGGGCAATCTTAGCAGCTATTTCAGCTTCTTTTTTATGTTGCTCTTCTAGTAGACTAGGTGAGTAGTACTTTTTTACAAAATGGGTGTCAAAATTTCCACTTCTAAAAGCGTCATGTTCGCAAACAAACCTTCCAAAAGGTAAAGTGGTTTCTACACCTTTTATATGATAATTGTCTATAGCCTTTATCATAAGCTCTATAGCTTCTTCACGAGTTTCACCATAGGTAATCAATTTTGAAAGCATAGGATCGTAATAAATAGGAATATCCATACCTTCTTCAAAACCATTATCAACTCTGATGTTTTCACCAACAGGAAGTTGGTAAACTTCCAAATTACCAACGCTTGGCAAGAAATCGTTCATAGGATCTTCAGCATACACACGAAGCTCTAGCGCGTGACCATTTATTTTTAAATCTTCTTGTTTCATATCAATAGCTTCACCTCTTGCGACTTTAATTTGAAGCTCCACCAAATCAACACCAGAAACCCATTCTGTTACAGGATGCTCAACTTGAAGTCTGGTGTTCATTTCTAAAAAGTAAAAATTATGGTCTCCATCTAGTAGAAACTCAACGGTTCCAGCACCAAGATAGTCGCAAGATCGTGCTACGTCAATAGCAGCTTGTCCCATACGTTCTCTTAAATCTGGTGATAAAACAGAAGAGGGAGCTTCTTCAACAACTTTTTGATGACGACGTTGTACAGAACACTCACGTTCAAAGAAATGAAGAATATTTCCATAACTATCTGCCATCACTTGAATTTCAATATGTCTTGGTGAAGTGACGTATTTTTCAACAAAGACAGAACCATCACCAAAAGCAGAAGTAGCTTCACTGATAGCACGTTTCATTTGCTCAACCACATCTTTTTCTTTCTCTACCACACGCATACCTTTTCCACCACCACCTGCAGCAGCTTTTATCAAAATAGGGAAACCAATATTTTTGGCTATTTCTACAGCTTCTTCGGGATTGGTGATGGCATGGTCTACACCTGGAACCATAGGAATATTATAATCTTTAACAGCATCTTTGGCTGCAAGTTTATCTCCCATCATTTTTATGGCTTTAGAACGAGGCCCAATAAAAGTAATGTCGTTTTTCTCTACTAATTCAGCAAAATCGGCATTTTCACTTAAAAATCCATAACCTGGATGTATAGCGTCAACACCTAGATCTTTGGCAACTTCAATAATTTTATCACCTTTAAGATATGACTGATTGGATGGAGCAGGACCGATACAAACGGCTTCATCTGCATATTTTACATGTAGTGCATTTCTATCGGCTTCAGAAAATAACGCTACGGTTTTTATTCCCATCTTTTTTGCGGTTCGCATTACTCTAATGGCGATTTCCCCACGATTGGCAACTAATATTTTTTTCATCTTATTCAAATTCAATTAGCAAAGCGTTTTTTTCAACAGTTTTTCCTTGGTCAATCTTAATGGATTTAATAACACCATCTCTTGGTGAATTAATAACATTTTCCATTTTCATGGCTTCAAGAATTAGAAGCGCATCATCTTCTTTGACCTCTTGACCTTCAGAAACATTAATTTCTAATATGAGTCCAGGCATTGGTGCTTTGATATTATTAACTTTCTTAGAAGCTCCAACCTCAAAACCTAAGGCTAATATTTGCTGATCTAAAGCATCTTGAATGTCTACTTGGTAAGTATTGTTGTTGACTTTTACGGTATACTTCTTACGATTAAAATTAGAATTTAGAATAGAAGCTTTTACGGAAACATTGTCTTGAAGTACATGAAAATTTTTATCAGAAACCTCAATACAATCTAGTGCCTCCACATCTTTTTTGTCAACGTCAAATAGATGGGAAGCATTCACTTTTACTTTGTACATAATTGTGATTTTATTTTTGCTAAGTTATTGCGTAATTTTCTTCTAAAATATGAAATAAATCAGCTTAAATTAAGAATTTTACAAAGTTTTAAAGTTTGAATTGTCTTGGTGACGTTTTATAGCTTTTTTAGATAGTACAATTCCAATTATCAAAGAGATAAATGCGCCAATGGAAATTCCGGGAATAAAGTTGATGAATAGGAAAAAGTCATAGGCACCATGAAATAATACGGCCAAGAATAATCCTGCCATATTTAGAAGAAATCGGTTATTTGAAAACTTGGCTTTTCCCATATAATAACCCATTAAAATCCCAAAAGTAGCATGTGCAGGAACAGCGGTAAACGCTCTTAAAATCGCTGTACTATAACCGCCTTGTAGTACATAAAGAATATTTTCGGTACAGGCAAAACCCATAGATACCATAACAGCGTACATAATACCATCGTAAGGTTCATTAAAAGCTTTCCTAGTTTGGGCGTAGTATTTTACAATGATGTATTTACTGAATTCTTCAGCCAATGCAACAACCACAAAAGCCTGTATAAATTGCTGCCAAATACTAAACTTATCTGTAATAGGTAATAAATGACCAGTAACGAAATAAAGACCAAAGACTAAAAGTACACTTACNATTGCNCCNAGCANNAANCTAACAACAAGTAAACCTGTCGGTTCTTTGTCGTATNTNTCNTGAAAATAAATGTANAGTATAATGGTTAAAACAGGGGNAACTGCTAGTAGGAGTAANTTCATTCNCCATNAATTTCGTTAACAATCTCAAANGCTACCATTTGATAATAGGTNCTATTACTNTCAATAAAGTGCATATTTTTNCCACTATTAAAAGCTAAGTCNGTAAATGTNGTATTGTCTACAATTTTAAGCGCNTCAACTTCTGCAGGATCAGGAACCAAATCATCTAAGCTCACTTTTAACTCTATAATAAAAACATGGTGAAATTCATTATCCTGAATTTCACCATCATTATATGAAGCCGAATGGAAAAACGTTCCTATTCTGCGTAATTGATTAGCATTGATCTGTAAACCAATTTCTTCTCTGGTTTCTCTTACGGCAGCTTCTTCAATAGTTTCACCAGCATCTACGTGGCCTGCAACTGAGACATCCCAAAGTAAAGGACAAATCTTTTTTTTATGAGAACGCTGTTGCAAAAGAATACTTCCATCAGGAGTGTAGAACCAAACATGAACGGTATTATGTAAATAACCATGTTTGTGAACTTCAGACTTTAAAGCCTTTTCACCAATAGGTTGGCATTTTTCGTCTACTATGTCTAAATATTCTTCTTCCATTAAGAGATTGGTTAAGTGAGTTTAATCATCTATTTAAAATAGCTAAACGTTTCTCCGTCTTCTATTTTTAATAGTGTTTCATAAATCAGTTTTATTACATTTTCAACATCATCTTTATGCACCATTTCAACCGTAGTATGCATATAACGTAGAGGTAATGAAATTAAAGCAGAAGCAACACCACCATTACTATAAGCAAAGGCATCTGTGTCAGTTCCTGTTGCTCTAGAAAGCGCAGCACGTTGAAAAGGAATTTTCTTAGCCTCGGCAGTATCAGTAATAAGATCTCTTAATTTTTGTTGTACAGCAGGAGCGTAGGCAACAACAGGTCCTTTTCCGATTTCAGCTAAACCTTGTGTTTTAGGATCAATCATTGGAGTAGTGGTGTCGTGCGTTACATCGGTTACTATAGCTACGTTTGGCTTAATGGTTTGAGTAATCATTTCCGCTCCACGTAGACCAATTTCCTCTTGAACTGAATTGGTGACATATAACCCAAAAGGTAATTTCTTTTTGTTTTCATATAGTAAGCGTGCAACTTCAGCAATCATAAAACCTCCCATTCGGTTATCCAAAGCTCTACAAACAAATTTGTCTTTGTTTAGAATATGGAATTCATCAGGGTAAGTAATTACGCACCCAACATGAACACCCATTTTCTCAACTTCATCTTTGTCTTTCGCACCTATGTCGATACAGATATTATCTGGTTTTGGCGCTTCTTCTTTAGATTTGTTACGCGTATGTATTGCAGGCCATCCAAAAACACCTTTTACAATACCATTTTTAGTATGAATGTTAACCACTTTACTAGGTGCAATTTGATGGTCGCTACCACCATTTCTAACTACATAAAGTAAACCGTTGTCGGAAATGTAGTTTACATACCATGAGATTTCATCGGCATGACCTTCAATAACAACTTTAAATTTTGCTTTAGGGTTTATGACAGCTACAGCTGTTCCGTAAGTATCGGTAATAAATTCATCTACATAAGGTTTTAAATAATCCATCCATATTTTTTGACCTTCCCATTCATATCCTGTTGGTGATGCATTATTTAAATATTTTTCTAAAAAGTCCATAGACTTTTTATTCAGTAATTGTTGTTTTGCCATTATTATAAATTTTCCCTAAAAATAATAATATTAATATGATTTTTGGGTTAATGGTAGTATTAATTGTTAATTTTGAAAACGACTAAAACTATGAGTTTGGAACGGTTTTGGTTCAATGTTTTAGGATGAAATATATAACCTACATACTGCTACTTTTTTCAGTAACTATTTTTGCTCAGGAAGATCCTGTAAAGCAAGATACTACTGTAGTGCATTATATGATTATTGAAGGAGATTCAGTACCTGTAACCTCTGTAGATTTAAAGGAGGTTTTGGTATTACCTAATTTGAAATTTAAAGATAGGGATGCACGTGTTAGATATATTATTTTAAGGAGAAAAACACTAAAAGTCTATCCTTACGCCAAACTAGCTGCGGAACGACTAGAATCACTTCAAAAGCGTTTGGCAACTTTAGAGCGTAAACGTGATAAAAAACGCTATGCAAAAGTTATTCAGCGCTATATTGAGGATGAGTTTTCTGAAGAATTGAAAAAACTAACAAAAACAGAAGGTCAAATTTTAGTAAAATTAATTCACAGACAAACTGGTAAAACCACATTTGAACTGATTAAAGAATTACGCAGTGGCTGGCGTGCTTTTTGGTTTAATAGTACAGCAAGTTTGTTTGATATTTCTCTAAAAAAGGAATTTAGTCCTATAGATGAAGAAGAAGATTATCTTATTGAAGATATTTTACAGCGTGCTTTCCAAGACGAACGATTAGATAGACAAGAGCCAGCATTTGATATTGATTTTTATGCCTGTGTAGATAAATGGTCTAGCAAATCAGAACCTAAAAAATAATGCGAGCGCAAACAAAATTAGAAGAACAACTCAATTCTTGGACACATGGTCTTGGTGCGGCTTTGGGTATTGTAGCATTAGTTCTACTCATAGTTTATTCCGATGAAACCAAACCTTGGCATTTGTTTAGTGTGGTAGTTTATGGTATTTCAATTATTATATTGTTTTTAGCATCTACATTTTACCATGCCGTAAAGGGGGAAAAACGAAAACATTATTTTAGAATTGTAGACCATATAAGTATTTATCTACTTATCGCTGGAACTTACACACCTGTTTTACTTATTTTACTTACTGATAGTTTGGGTTGGCTGTTGTTTGGGGTTGTTTGGGGTATTGCAGTTTTTGGTGTGGTTTTAAAAATATTCTTTACTGGAAAATTTGAGATTTTCTCAACCTTATTGTATTTGGTAATGGGTTGGCTCATTGTGTTTGATTATACCAATGTTGCCAATGCATTAACTCCAAATGGAGTTTTTTGGTTATTTTCAGGTGGATTGTTTTATACAGTTGGTATTGTGTTTTATGTAATAGAACGTATTCCTTATAATCATGTTATTTGGCACCTATTTGTTCTTGCTGGAGCGATTTGCCATTTCTTTATGATATTTCTTTATGTGATATAATAATTTTCTTTATCACATTAATCTGCCCAAGGTGATAATGAGTATGCTCAATAATTCCAGCGATGTTTTTAAAGTAAGTGCCATACTTTTCCTCAGCCATAAAATCATTTAATTTATTGTCATCAAGTTGCTCTATGAGTGAAATGAATTCTTTAGCTTCATTCCACATGATGTTTTGAAACTCTTGCCAATCCTCATTGTTTTGAATAGTTGGATGATCAAAACTAAATTTATCTCTGATAGTGAGTTCACCACCCTTAAAAACTTCAGCAGTGCCTTTTACGTAATAATGAATATGGAATGTTAAAGCTAAAATAGTGTTGAGGTCACCAACTTTTTCGTTGGCCATTTCTATAGTAATATCCTGTAACGAATCTTTAAAGTTTGAAGCCGTCCAATTACCACCAAAATATACTTGATGTAATTGTTTAGCGAGTAGTTTAGAAGTCATCATGATGCATTAATCTATTACTAAAATAGAAAATTTTTAGTGTAATAATTTACAGAACAGTTACTCAAAAGTTTTTAGAGCTCTTTTGAAGCTGTATCTTTGCAGCAAAATTGAAAATTACTATGTCTAAAGATAACTTAGAAGCTCACAAGTTAACCGTTTCAAAAGCCGAAATGCAATCTTATGGTTATAAAATTGTAGATGCTATTGTAGAACATTTTGATACGCAAGACACAAAGAATCCTGTAGTTACAGCTACTCGTGAAGAAATGGACAATTTGTTTTTAGAAAACGTCCCTGAAGGAGGAACAGACGTGCATCAGGTTTTAGATTTTGTTATAGATAAAGTGCTTACGGAAAGTAACATTGTTTCGCATCCCAAATCGTATTCTTTTGTACCAGGACCTAGTAATTTTATAAGTGCTATGGCAGATACTTTAGCCACAGGTTTTAATGTGTTTTCTGGAGGTTGGGCAGCTTCACCTGCAGCAACTGAATTGGAAATTGTAACGATTAATTGGCTTTTAAAACTTTTCAAATTCCCAAACAAAAAGGGTGGAGGTATTTTTACTAGTGGTGGTTCTATGGCTAATTTAACGGCTTTGGTTACTGCAAGACGTCAAAAATGTGGAGATGATTTTTCTAAAGCTATCATTTACATGTCTAACCAAACTCATTCGTCAAACATAAAAGCGTTAAAAACCATTGGGTTTAAAAAAGAACAAGTGCGTTTAATTCCAGTGGATTCGGATTATAAAATATCAATCAATAAGTTGAAAAATGCTATTGCAAAAGATAGAATAGAGGGTTATCAACCTTTCTGTCTAATAGCCAATGCAGGAACAACAAATACAGGAAGTGTAGATCAACTTGATGATTTGGCAAAGCTTTGTAAAAATGAAAACCTTTGGTTTCATGTTGATGGCGCTTATGGAGGAGCCGTAATTTTGACTGAAAAAGGTGCTAAACTTTTAAAAGGTATTCAAAAAGCAGATTCTTTAACCATAGATCCTCATAAATGGTTTTTTCAGCCTTACGAAATGGGCTGTCTTTTAGTTAGAAACCACAAGTGGCTAAGTGCTACTTTTAGTGAAAAACCAGAATATTTAAGAGATATAGAAGGAAACACGTCTGAAATTAATTTTTACGATCATGGTATTCAGCTCACTCGTAGATTTAGAGCTCTAAAGTTTTACATGTCTATAAAAACATTCGGATTAAAAGCTTTCAGAGAAGCGATTGCTTATAATATTGATTTGGCTGAGTCTGTAGAGGATATATTAAGAAAAAGTAGCGATTGGGAAATTGTATCTCATGCAACTTTAGCTGTGATCAACTTTAGGTATAACCCTATGAAAAAGCAATTTTCAGAAAAGAAATTAGATGCGCTTAATCAAGAGATTTCAAAGCGTGTTATAGATACCAAAAAGGCATTATTGGTAACTACTGTTCTGCAAGGTCAGGTTGTATTGAGAATGTGTTTGATTAATCCTAGAACAACATTAGATGATGTAAAGGAAACTTTAGATATGTGTTTGGGCTTTGCTGAGGAAATAGTTTAAATTTTAATTTTAAATCAAAATAAAAGCACTTAAACAGAGGTCTATTTATACAACTGTTTAAGTGCTTTGTTATTTTAATAAGTCCTTTTACATAGAAGTATTCCAACCTCCACCTAAAGCTTGATATAGTTTTACNTTAGCCAAAAGTTGATCTCTTTTGGTTTCAATAATTTCAATCTTAGAATCNAGGGCTTCTCTTTGTGTAAAGAGTACTTCTGTATATTCAGCTCTTGCTGANTTAAACAGTTTGATAGATAATTCAATAGACTCATTAAGCGCATTAACTTGCTCTTCTTTTAATCTATAACTTTCTTTTAAATTACTGATATTAGAAAGTTCNTTGGCAACTTCAATNTAACCATTAAGAATAGCTTTNTCATATTCAAAAACGGCTTGAAGTTGTCTGCTATTTGCATTTTTGTATTCTGCTTTAATAGCATTTCTGTTTATCAGCGGACTCACCACATCACCAACTAAAGAATACAGTAACGATTCAGGAGTTGAGGTTATATATTTAGTTTTAAAGGCCTGTAGACCAACACCAGCTTTTATGCCTACAGAAGGGTAGAAGTTAGCTCTAGCTATACTAACATTTAGTTTTGAAGCTTCAAGTTCATATTCAGCTTGTCTGATATCTGGTCTGTTTGCCAATAATTGAGAAGGAATACCAGT
Organism: Flavobacteriaceae bacterium; assembly: GCA_002706045.1. Lineage (GTDB taxonomy): Bacteria > Bacteroidota > Bacteroidia > Flavobacteriales > Flavobacteriaceae > Winogradskyella. The sequence goes on along the minus strand of PAJL01000081.1, from coordinate 9,864 downwards.
GTAAATAGTATCTATTGGAGTACCAATAAANTCATCGGAATCCCTCTCGATAGTTTGAGGAAAACGACCTACAAGAAAATTGATTTTATTCTCTGTTTCAACAATACTTTGCTGAACTTTGAATTTGTTACTTTGATTCTTGTACACTTCAGCTTCAAAACGTCTCACTGCTAATTGTGTTGCTCTGGCTGCTTCTTTTTGCAGTCTTATCATCTTAAGAGCATTTTGCTGAATGTCTAAGTTTTGCTCAATGATTTCAAGTTGATTATCTAAAGCTTGTAACTCATAATACGAACTTGCTATTTCTGAAACCAAATTTGTAATCATAAAGTTTTTGCCTTCAATAGTGCTGAGATATTCTAAAACGGCTGCTTTTTTACCATTACGTAGTTTTTTCCANACATCTAATTCCCAAGACGCAGAAAGTCCAACCGAGAAATCAGTTAATGGTTCTGGAAATTCTTCATCTTCACGAACGTTAAGATTGTGTTCTACAGCTCCGTTTCGGGTATATTCACCAACTTTTTCTACCTCCGCACCAGCATAAATNTTTACAAAAGGAAGGTATTCACCCTTTCTAACAGTAATTTCATTATTAGCTCTTGTGATTTGCTGAAGCATAATNTTCAACTCTTGGTTGTTAGCTAAAGCGGTATCAATNAGAGCGACTAATTTTGGATCTTTNAAAAAATCTTTCCATTGTACAGATGCNGAGTTGATCGTGTCTGAAGACTGATTTTTATATTGCTGAGGTACTTCCTTGTTTTCTTCTCTAATAGCTTTTTGTGTAGGTACACAAGAATTTAAAAAGAGAATAATCAAAAGGCTAAGTAGGTACCAGCTTTTGAATTTAGATTTATTCATCTTTATTACTTTTACTAAGTTTTTTTAATAATTTTTTCAGTTTGCTAATGCTTTCAGTATTAGTGCGCGTTTGGTTTTCAGCTTCACTATTTCTAATAAATTCTTCTGAAAGTGGCTCGTTGCTCTCATCTTTAATAAGGCTTTTTCCTTCTGCCATTTTTGCGAAAATGTAGTATAGACCTGGAATGACAAGCACACCAAAGAAGGTACCTACAAGCATTCCACCCATAGAAGAACCACCAATAGTTTTGTTACCAATAGCACCAGCACCTGTTGCAATAACCAATGGAATTAATCCAGCNATNAATGCAAAGGATGTCATTAAAATAGGNCGNAAACGNGCTTTTGCNCCTTCAATAGNAGCTTCTAAAACCGTAGCACCTTGCTGTTGTTTTTGTACAGCATATTCTACTATTAACACCGCNTTTTTACTTAATAANCCGACGAGCATTATGACACCAATTTGNGCGTAAACATCATTGGCTAGTCCCATAACTTTTAATAGGAAGAATGATCCAAAAACACCAACAGGTAAGGATAAAATAACTGCTAATGGTAATAGGAAACTTTCGTATTGTGCTGCCAAAACAAAGTATACAAATACCAATACTATAATAAAAATGTAAATAGATTCATTACCTCTGCCAGCTTCGTCGTATGACAGACCTTCCCAAGCAATATCATAACCTCTTGGAAGTTCTTTTGCAGCAACTTCTTGAATAGCATTTATAGCATCACCACTAGTAAAACCTTTTGCTGGCAATCCACGTATTGAAGCTGAATTGTAAAGGTTGTAACGTGTAATTTCGTTAGGACCTAATTTCTTTTCAATAGACATAAATGCNGAATAAGGNACCATTTCACCTTCTTCATTTTTNACAAATAGTTTTTCAAGATCTGAAGGTAATCTACGNTACTCAGGTCCTGCTTGTGTNTAAACTTTAAAGAATCTACCAAAACGAATAAANCCTTGCTCATAAGTACTACCAATTAAAATGTTTAGGTTTTCCATNGCTTTACTAATGGTAACCCCTTTTTGCATGGCAATTTTATTGTTNATTTTAAGTTCGTATTGAGGATAATTAGCCGAATANAAAGTNAACAGNCCAGTTATTTCTTTNCGTTTAGATAANGCCTCCATAAACTTGTTATTAATGTCTTCAAACTTATGGTAGTCAGTAGAATTGGTTTTNTCTAATAAACGCATTGAGAAACCACCAGAAGAACCAAAACCTGGTACAGCAGGTGGCTCAAAGTATTCAATTACGGCACCCAAATCTTTGGTTTCTTCTTCTAGTTCTTCCATGATTTCGTGTACCGAATGATGACGCTCAGACCATGGTTTTAGGTTGATTAAACATGTACCTGCGTTAGAGCCACGACCTTCTGTCATAATTTCATAACCAGCAAGAGATGATACCGATTCTACACCTTCGGTTTCTTCACATANTTTTTGAAGTTTTTTAGCCACATCATTAGTACGCTCTAAAGTTGCACCTGGAGGTGTTTGAATGATGGCATAGATCATTCCTTGGTCTTCGTTAGGAATAAATCCTGCTGGTAATATTTGGTTTGTGAAGAATATTCCAGCACAAAAGGCAGCTAAAATTCCGAAAGTAACTACACGTCTCGCTACAATTTTGTTCAGTACTTTTACGTATTTACCTGTAAGCTTTTCAAATCCGTTATTAAAACCATCAATAAACTTATCGGCTAGCGATTTTTTCTTTTTGCCATGATTGTTTCTAAGTAACATGGCACATAAAACAGGAGTTAATGTTAATGCAACAAGTGCTGAAATTAAAATAGAACCAGCCATAGTAATTGAGAACTGACGATAGAATACACCAACAGGTCCTGTCATAAATGATATTGGAATAAACACCGAAACCATTACTAAAGTTATAGCTATAATAGCACCTCCAATTTCACCCAAAACTTCTTTAGAAGCTTGATAAGGACTCAAGTGTTTTTCATGCATTTTAACATGGACAGCTTCTACAACAACAATAGCATCATCAACCACAATACCAATAGCAAGTACTAGGGCAAAAAGAGTAATTAAATTTATGGAAAGTCCAAAAAGCTGCATTATAAAAAACGCACCAACTAAGGATACAGGAACAGCAATAATTGGAATTAACGTAGAACGCCAATCACCTAAAAATAAGAATACAACTACGGCAACCAATATAAAGGCATCTCGTAGAGTGTGTAATACTTGTTCTATGGAAGCATCTAAAAAGTTAGAGACATCATAGCTTATATTGAAGTCTACATTTGGTGGTAGTTCTTCTTTTAACTCNTCTAATTTTTCTTTNACCGCATCTATAACATCGCTACCATTACTGCCAAAGGTTTGTTTTAAGACTATAGAGGCTGAAGGTTTTCCGTCTAAATTGGAATAGATATCAAAAAANTCACTTCCTAATTTTACATCGGCAATATCCTTAAGCATTATAATTTCACCTTCTTTGTTGGCGCGAATTATAATATCTTCATATTGCTCGGGTTCATTATAGCGATTTTGATAGGTTAATACATATTCTAACGATTGAGATGTAATACCAGAACTTCTACCCAAACGTCCAGGACGTGCTAGAATACTTTGTTCTTGCATAGCTTCCAGCACTTCTTCCGCTGAAATATTATAAGCGCGCATACGGTCTGGTTTTAACCAAACACGCATAGCATACTTTCTACTACCTAAAATTTGGGCACTTGCAATACCATTAATACGTTGTATTTCTGGAACAATCTTAGTGTAAGCGTAGTTGTATAAGAATTTTTCATCATTGTCTTTGTCTGTACTAGAAAGGTTAACGTACATCAACATACTTGGTTGAATAGGAGTAATGATAACACCTTCGCGTTGTACCAATTCAGGAAGAAGTGGCATTACCTGATCCACTCTAGTTTTTACACGAACAACAGCTTGATTGGGATCAGTACCAGGCTCAAAAATAACTCTAATCGTTGCTTCACCAGCACTGGTTGCATCAGAAGCAATATAACGCATACCTTGTACACCGTTTATAGCAGTTTCAAGAGGAATAAGTGTAGAGTTTACTAATACTTCAGAACTCGATCCAGGATAAGCAATGAAAATGTTTACCGTAGTAGGAGCAATCTGTGGAAATTGTGATATAGGTAGTTGTTTGATTGAAAGACCACCTATAAATAGTATGATTACCGAAATGACAATAGCCAAGACGGGTCTTTTTATAAATTTTTTAAACATGTCTTTTGTAGATTAAATTCTAAAAATTACTCAGCATAGAGGTCTAGCTCAGACAGTACTTGGTTAGGCTCAAGAAATTTGGTGTGTATTTCCTGATTGTTCTTAACCATTCTTATACCTTCCAATAGTATAGTGTCACTTTCAGAAAGGCCTTTGTTGATAATGTACAAGTGAGGTAATTCTGCAGCAATGCTTACTTCTCTCTGTCTAACTACATTAGATTTGTCAATAATAAAGACATAGGTTTTATCTAAAATTTCGAATGTCGCTTTTTGTGGAATGATTAGGGCATCTTTGTATGGCACCGTCATTAGTATACTACCTGTTTCGCCATGTCTTAAAATACCATCAGGATTTGGGAAAGTAGCTCTAAAAGCAATATTTCCTGTTTCGCTGTTAAACTCACCTTCAATAGTTTCAACAATACCTTTTTGGTTGAATTTTCTGTTGTTGGCCATTAATAGTTCAACTTGTTTTTTAGAATCCTTGTCCTTACTCATGATGTAATCAAGGTATTCTGTTTCAGGAACGTTAAAATATACCCACATTTTACTGTTGTCAGATAAAGTANTCAACANCTCACNTTCGTCTAGTNGANTTCCTTCTCTAACTTCAAGGTGGTCCATAATACCATCAAAAGGGGCTTTTACATTTGTAAAACCAAGATGGGTTTGAGCAAGTGCCACTTCGGCTTTGGCTTTGTTTAGATTGGCTTTAGCCATAGCTAATTCGTTAGGAGAAACAACGTTTCCATCAGCCAATAGCTGTGTGTTTTTTAGCTCAATTTCAGCAACATCAGATTCTGCTTTNGCTTTTTGAAGTTCAGCTTCGTAGATGTTTGGCATAATCTTAAACATTAGTTGGCCTTCTTTAACATGCTGACCTTCGTCTACTGATATTTGTTTTAGATAACCTTTTTCTAATGCTCTAAGTTCAATGTGTCTTATAGAGTGGATTTGACTAACATAGTCTTTGGTTGTAGAAGTATCCTTTTTTATAGGTTTTGTAACAAGAAACTCAGAATGATCTTGCTTTTCTTCATGTTTTTTCTCACAGCTAGTTAATGATATGGTTAAAATTAGGGCTGTGAAAACGAGTGTTTTTATTGTGATTTTCACTTTTTCAAAATTTTTATAAAATGATATTGAATGTAAGTATCCAAATTGATGGATGCTTGTGTTTTTTAGAACAANAATAGTTCTAGGGATTAGACTTTGAGTGTANAGTCTATTCTTNAAAAAATCAAATTATAAAAACCTGAAGCTTAAGNTGAAGTCTTGTGTTTTGTTGTGTAACAGCAGGTTGAGGTCTGTANATGTTTCTTTGAAGTTCGTTAGAAAAACTTCTATACAAATCAGCANTAAGTGTTGCTNCAAATAATGAAAGTTGAAAATTAGCTTTGTGNTTTACTGTAGATTCTTCNTTTTCTGATTCATTGATTTCGTTACNTTCAAAAAATAAATCATTCTTTGTGTCCTTGTGAATAGGAGTGAAAGTTGCAGAATCTGAAAGAAAAGTAGTTATAAGTGCTTCTGAGAAATCTTCATCTGTTATTTCATAAGATGATGTTTCGTCACTGTTATATGCTACGCTAGCTTGTAAATTAGCTAGACTACACAATAACATTGCGCTTATAAAAAACAAATATTTTCTAAGAGTGACTTTCATATTAGTGCGCAAAATTATATGAATTGGAGTATATTACCAAAACGGATTATTGATAATTTAACATTTTGAAATAAAAATAGTTTTCGTTGTACCTTTATTTCCTCAAACATCAATAAAATTGAATAAATACGATTACATCATTTTAGGAGCAGGNGCTTCAGGTTTAATGTTAGCTTACAGAATGTCTCAAGATGAATTTTTTGATGATAAATCCATCTTAATCATTGATAAAATTAAAAACAAAGGTGATAATAGAACTTGGTGTTATTGGGAAGAAAATGAAGGTGAGTGGGATCATCTTTTAACTAAACAGTGGAATAAAATATTTTTTGGTAATAAAGATTTTTCTGAAACTATTGAGATTGATCCTTATCAATACAAAATGATAAGAAGCTCTGGTCTTTATGATTTTTTATGGACATCAATTCACTTAAAATCTAATTTTAGTTTTTTTGAAGATGCAGTTGAATCTTTTAATGAAGTTGAAGATGCTGTAACGGTTATTACAAAAACGTCAACTTTTACCGGTTGTAAGCTTTTCAATAGTTTACCCAATCCTAGTGTTTATGATAATCAGGTGAAGTATCCTGTTTTGCAACAGCATTTTTTAGGTTGGTTTGTTGAGACCAACAAAGAATGTTTTGATCACTCTATAGCTACATTCATGGACTTTACTATTCCTCAAAAGGATAACACAAGGTTTATGTATGTTCTTCCTATGTCCAAAAAAAAGGCTCTATTTGAATATACCTTGTTTTCAAAAGAATTACTTGATAAATCAGAATATGAAGAGGCTATAAAGGCATATTTAAAACAACAAAATATTTCTGATTATGCCATAGTGGAAAAGGAAATTGGAGCTATACCTATGACGGCTTTTGACTTTTCTAAACTAAATTCAAAGCATATTTTAAATATAGGTACAGCTGGAGGTTGGACAAAAGCTAGTACAGGCTATACCTTTAAAAATACAACCAAAAAGACTATTGANCTAGTAGCTTATTTAAAAACCAACAGTGACTTGTCNAAGTTTGCCANCANAACACGGCATACATTTTACGATACNATATTATTNGATGTNTTGGCAAATCATAATGGAGAAGGAGCTNCTATTTTCTCTTNAATGTTCAAAAAGGCTGATGTAAAAACAATTTTTAAGTTTCTTGATGAAGAATCGAGCTTGTGGCAAGAATTGAAAATTGTGTTGTCGGTACCTAAAAAGCGATTTATTCAAGCGTTTATTAAAAGATTATTTTAATTTTCAGAATACACTTGTCCTCTATGAGGTTTTAGAGCATCTCTTATTGGTTTCATTTCAGGTTCGTCAACAACTAAATAAGCATAACTATGCATGTCGTTTATAGTTTCAATACCTGTGATGTTTATATCTAAATTGTTTAATCCTATATATTCCTTTAGGTGAATGAGGTGATGTTCTGCAGTTTTTAAACTGGCAGGACCTCTAAAATCCCAAATAAGTTTAAGTTTACGCATCTAAAACAGAAATTCCTTTTTCAACAAAGTTTTTAAAATAGGTCATGTACTTTTTTGTTTGTTTTTTAAAAGCGCTAGGCATTAAAAACAACATGGCATTCATGGCAAAAGTAGTAGGCTGAAACTCATTTACGGTAGTCCATTTTGTAAAGCCTTTTGCAGTACTTTCAAAATAATTTTCTTGAATGTTTCGCATACCTTTGGTGGTGTATGTAGCATGAAATTCATTCGGAAAATCTTGTTTTGTTATGGTTTCAACAAGATCCATTTTCCGCTTGCCAAAATCATAGCTCATTCTCATTGTAGAACCCATTTCCCCTGGCACTCCTGAAACATGTTCGGTAGAAACAAGGCCTTCTTGCCAATGTTTCAAATTATCTACAGAATCCATCTTCCGAATGACTTCTTCAATAGGTTTTTCAATAATAATTTCAGTGGTGTATTTCATTCTGAGGGATTTTTAATAAATGTAGAAAAATTACTGACAATAGATTAACCTAATCGACGTTTATACGTTTTAACTGTTCAAACTACATTTTTAACTCAAAATAGTACTTTGGCAAAGTTTTTTCTAGACTGTTAAATGTTGCAAAATCTCAACTTGCTAAATAACCTATTTATGTTATTTTTGCTGAACTTCAAAAAACTGAATTACAATAAAAGAAGAAAACATTATGACTGCTAAACTTAGATGTTTGTTATTGTTGCTTTTAGCATTGAATTTTTCGTATGCTCAAAACCAAGATGAGGTTTTGCTAATTGTTGATGGTGATTCTATCATGTCTTCTGAATTCCTTAGGGTTTATAACAAAAACTTAGATTTAGTAAAAGATGAAAGCCAAAAGGATATAGATGGCTATTTAAAANTATTCACAGAATATCAGTTAAAGCTTAAAGAAGCACGTCGTTTAGGTTTGGATGAAGATAAAAACTATAAACGCGAATTTTCNAATTATAAAAATCAGCTTATCAAAAACTACTTGTCGGAAAATAAGGTTACTGATGAATTGGTAAAAGAAGCTTATGAAAGAGGCAATGAAGATATAAAAGCATCTCATATCTTAGTGCGTTTAGCAGAAACTGAAAAAGATACTTTAGAAGCATATAATCAGGTTTTAAAATTAAGAGAGCAAGTTTTGGAAGAAGGTTTTGACACTGTAAAAGNGAAAAAGCACAATGGNCAGACCGTTTTCTTAGANGATTTAGGCTACTTCTCNGCGTTTAAAATGGTTTATGATTTTGAAACAGCNGCTTACAATACTCCAAAAGGTGAAATTTCAATGCCTTTTAGAACACAATTTGGTTATCATGTTGTAAAGGTTGATGATAGACGAAAGTCTAGAGGTACAATTACAGCGGCTCATATTATGGTGGCTAATAATGAAAAAGACTCTTTATTCGATCCAGAAAAGCGTATAAAAGATATTTATCAAAAGCTTAACCAAGGCGAGGCTTTTGAATCTTTAGCAAAACAATTTTCGGATGATAAAAGTTCTGCTAGAAATGGCGGTAAACTAGCACCTTTTAAAAGTGGTCAGTTAAGTTCTATTAAATTTGAAGATGAAGCTTTTGCATTAAAAGAAGATGGTGATGTTAGCAAACCTTTTAAAACAGCTTATGGATGGCACATTGTTAAGCGCATAAAGTTAGAGCCATTAAAAACTCTTGAAGTGTTAAGACCAGAACTAGAAAACAAAGTACAAAGAGACTCTAGATCTAAACTTATTAAAGATGTTATGGTGGAAGAGTTAAAATCGCGCTATAAAATTTCACATAATTCAAACGCGAAAGTTTATTTTGAAGGTATTTTAACCGAAGATTATTTTAAGCGTTCTTGGAAACTTCCTGAAGATTTTAAAGGGGATGAGAAATTATTCTCAATCAATGAAAAGACTTTCAGTTATGATGATTTTGGTCGTCACCTAATGAATTCTCAACGTATGTATGCTGGTCGATCATTGAAATTCTCAACGCTTATTGAAAATGAATATAATTCGTATTTTGAAAAGGCAATACTTCAATTCAGAGAAGATAATTTAGAGAATGAAAATGAAGAGTTTGCTAATATACTTAAAGAGTATAGAGACGGACTTTTACTTTTTGACCTTATGGAAAAGGAAGTCTGGAATAAAGCTTCAAAAGATTCTTTAGGAATTGAAAAATACTATGATGAGCACAAATCAGAATATCAATGGAAAGATCGTGTAGAGGTGGTGATGGCTTCTTCAGCCGATGAATCTATTGCAAAGAAAGCTCTTAAGTTAATGAAGAAAGGGAAATCCCAAGAGGACATAACTGAAGCGCTAAACTCTGAAAAAAAGCAAAACATCATCTTTACAAAAGGTACTTTTAGTACAGATGATGATAAGTTGCCAAAAGCTTTTAATGCTAAAGAAGGATTATCTAAAGTCTATAAGCATAACGATGCTTTTCATGTAATAGATGTTAAAGCTATGTTACCTTCAGGAAATAAAACTTTAGAAGAGGCTAAAGGCAATGTTATTAATGATTACCAAATGGAAATAGAAGCCAATTGGATTAACGATTTACATAAACGTTTTGATGTTGAAGTTAACGATAAAGCTCTCAAAACGATA
>PAJL01000080.1 GCA_002706045.1 Flavobacteriaceae bacterium | reverse complement strand
GCTGCGTGGTCGAGGCATAGGCACCCGAAGCCGTATTGGTCTGGTCGATGGTCGAAGCGTTCTCGTTGCCCGTCTGGACGATCGATGCGAACGCGGGAACTGCATCCTGCGTGATCGAGGCCTCATTGGCATCGCCCGTCTGGGCAATCTGCGCATCGGCATAAACGTCCGGGACAACCGGCTGGCTCGCGGGGCTGGCGTCGCCGGTTCCGTCCGCGCTCTGACGTACGACCGTGGCCGAATTCAGATTGCCGGCCTGGCTGACGACCGCATTCGAGAAATCGCCCGACTGATCGATCGAGACGGTGTTGTCGTCGCCGATCGATGCTACATCCGCGACCGTGTTGTCGCCGCTCTGGACGATGTAGCTCGCATTGGCATTCCCGGTCTGGCTCACGCCTACGCGACCATCAGGGTCTGCATTCTCAAGATCGTTGTCCGGGTCGCCCACAGCGCCGTTGACGCCGGTCTGAATGACCGACGAGTAGTTGGCGTCACCGGTCTGGCTGACGCTCGCTTCGTTGAAGCGCTGGCTTTGCGAGATCTCCGAAATGCTCGATCCATCCTGGTAGACCGACGCATTCTGAGGACCGCCCGACTGAACAATGTCGGATTCGGCAGCACCGCTGACCTGTATGACGCTCGCGCGTTCATTGGTTCCGGTCTGCTCGATATTGCTATTGGCAGTATCGGTAGCGGACTGCTGGTCTACCAGCGCTGTATTGTCCGCGTTCGACTGGTCGACGAGTGAGATCGAATCTTCGCCTTCCTGCGTTACCGTTGCCTCGTGCCCGTTGCCATTCTGGTTGACGGTGCTGTTGTTGGATTGTGCATGAGCAGTCCCGGCCACGGCCATAGCCAAGGCAGATGCTCCGATGATCGTACGCAATTTCATAGTCCTTCTCCTCGAAAGGATGCAGGTCGCCCGTCAGGACGACCCGCATGGTCCACTTAGTTGACGATGCCACCCGTGCCGTTTTGGCTTACGCTGACCGAATTGCCGTCACCGTTCTGGCTGACGAACGAAGTGTTGTTCGCTCCGCCCTGCGTGACGCTGGTCGTATTGAAGTTGCCCATCTGATTGATGGTGCTGTCGTTGAGATCACCCGCATCGGCGAGCGAAGCGCTGTTCTCGTGACCGTTCTGCTCGATCAGCGATTCACCGTTGGTGCCCGTCTGCGAGACCGAGGCGAAATTTGCCGAAACCGCTGGATTGCCGAGCGTGTTCGTTTGCGAAATCTCGCTATCGTTGCTTGCACCGTCCTGGGTGACCTCGGCCACCATGGTGAAAGCCGGGCCGCCACCGCCGGGGGCCGGTGCATCCTGAACGATCCGGCTTTCGTTGTCGAAACCGGTCTGCGTGACGGTGGCGTCTGCAAAGTTGGCGCGGCCCGATTGGGTCACGTAACTGCGCAACTCGTCACCGATCTGGCTGACGTAGGCCGAGCCGAAGTTCGCCGTCTGCGTCAGCGTCGAGCTGTTGTTCGTACCGTCCTGAACGATGCCGGCCGAAACGACATCACCCGCTCCGTCGAAGCCACCAGCGGCGTTGTCGAATCCGGGCTGATTGACCAGCGAGTTGTTGCCGGAACCTGTCTGGCTGACGACCGCATCGTTCTGCGAACCGAACTGCTTGACGTCCGAGAAGTTGTCGGTTCCGTCTTGCGTAACGGCAAGGCGCTGCAATTCGGTAACCCGATTGGGTGCGCCCTGTACGGCGACGCTTTCATTGTCGCTTCCGGTCTGGGCGACGCTGGCCACGCCTTCCTCGCCCTGTTGGGTGAGATAGGACCGGTTACCGATGGCGCCGGTTGCGTTCTGGCTGACGGTGGCCTCGTTGTCCTGGCCACTCTGGTTGATGAACGATCCATTGTCGTCGCCGGTTTGCGACGAGGAGGCCGAAAGGCGGGCAGGCTGTGTCGCACTGAGCTGGTTGATTTCGGCAACATTCGAATTGCCGGTCTGGTCGATCAGCGCATCGCTGCGACCGGCGCCCGCGCTGCCACGGATTTCCTGGCGGATCTGAGCAGTGTTGAAGTCGCCGAACTGGTCGACATTGCCATTCGCATAGGTTGCGGGATTCTGGTCGATGCTCGAGAAGTTCGATGTGCCGTTCTGGGTCACGCCAGCATGGATGTCGCGATCATCGAACGCCTTGCCGACGCCGTTGCTGTTGCCGTTCTGATCGACGTAGGATTCGTTGAGATCGCCGGTCTGGTCGACATTGGCTTGTTGTGCGCGACCGTCCTGGATCACGCTCGAAAAGCTGGCGCCGTCCTGGTAGACATCCGCCTTGTTGCGGCTAGCTTCGGTGTCGGTTGTGCCGAGCTGGGTAACCTGCGAGATAGCGCCATTCCCGCGCTGTTCCACTTCGGCGCGGTTTGCGCGATCCGAATTTTCGCCATTGCCCGACTGGTTGATGGTCGACTGTGCATTCGATCCGCTCTGCAGGACCACGGCTTCGTTGAACTGGTTGGTCTGATCGACGTCCGAGATGTTGTTTGAGCCGGTTTGGGTAACATCGGCCCCGTGATCGACGCCGCTTTGATCGATGTCACTCACATTCTGGGCCGAGGCTGGAACCCCGATCGCGAGAGCAAGAGCCGATGCGCCGGTAAGGATATTATTCTTCATTTGTTTTCTCCTGGTACGGAACGGGCCGGGCGGTTTCAGTCCGCCCGGCCCATCGTGCTGATCAGCTACCTTGCGTAACCGTTGCGGTGTTGCCCGAGCCGGACTGGTTCACCGTCGAGACGTCGAATGCTCCCGTTTGCGTGACCGTTGCAGTGTTGCTGTCACCCGTCTGATCGATGGTGCTTTTGTTATCTGCGCCGCCCTGGAACAGGGTGATGCTGTTGCTGAAGCCCTGCTGGTCGATCAGGGACACATTCCGATCGCCGTCCTGCGTTGCGGAAATGCTGTTGCCATCGGCGAAGATGCCCGACGCCTGGGTGATGGTGCTCTGGTTGCTGTCTCCGATTTGCGTCAGCGCGATCGAATTTCCGGCTGCGGCACCGGAACCCTGCGCAATAAGGCTGGTGTTGAGCGTCCCCGTCTGATCGACATCGACCGTATTCGAGCCGTCACCGTTCTGCGCGTCGACAGTGGACGAATTTGCGACCCCGATCTGGGTCACGAAAACATCGTTCGGGACGCCGGTGAAAAAAGGATTGCCCTGCTGGACGACCTGTGAATCGTTATCGTCGCCAGTCTGGTCCACATCCGCCGAATTGCCGGCGCCGCTCTGCGTGATGAGCGAGCGGTTCCCTGAACCGCTCTGGTTGGCATCTGCAAACTGCTCGAAACCGGACTGCGTGGTGGTTGCGGTATTCAGCGAGCCGCCACCCTGCGTGATGTTGGCCTCGCTGCGGTTCTGCGGCGCACCCGTACTGCCGTCACCCGTCTGGTTGATCGTGGCCGAATTGTTGGCCGCTGTTGCCAGCTGGGTGATGTTTGCCTCTTCGCCACGGGCGTTGCCGCTCTGGTCGACGCGGGCGGAGCTATCCGTGCCGGCTTGGTTCACGTTGGCATCGTTGTTGCCATCGCCGAATTGGTCGACGTCGGCGTTGTTGTTGATGCCAGTCTGCGAGACGTTGGCGAACTGGCCGAAGCCACCTTGGTTGACGTCCGAGGTGTTGAACGAACCCGACTGCGAAACCGCTGCGGTGTTGCTGTTGCCATTCTGCAGGATGGTCGAGGTTTCATCCGAACCGGTCTGGACGACGGTCGCTGTGTGACCACGATTGAACTGCTGGACCGACGAGTCGTTGTCGCTGCCGTTCTGGGTGACCGAGGCGGTCAGGCCACTGTCCGGATTGCCTGCGGGGGCCCCACCGAAATCTTCCTGAAGCACGCTGGAGGTATGGCCGTTACCGGTCTGGTCAACCGTGGCGAGGAAGGTGTTCGAATCGGTATTGTTGAACGTCTGTGTGATCGTCGAGCCGCTGGCGCCATCCTGCGTTACGATCGCGTCCTGCGTCATCGAGCCGTCGCCGAATGCGTTCTGGTTGATGGTTGACGTTGCGCCGTTATCCTGTGTCACATCGGCGTTCAGGTCACCCGTCAGGTCACCGGTGAGGGTCTGGAAAACGTCCGAGGTCGAACCACCGTTCTGGACCACACGCGCATTGGCGGAAGGGTTGAACCCACTGGTGTCGGAAGCGGTCTGCTGGACATAGGAGGTTGAGGAGTCCTGGGTGACCGAGGCGCGCATGTTCTTACCGCCGTTTGAGCCGGTCTGCAGGATATCCGAAGTGGCTGCGCCGGTCTGCGTCACTGTGGCGATGAGGCCGCCGGTGTATCCCGGGCCGTCGGAGTTCTGGTCGATCGACGAAAGGTTGTCATCGCCGCTCTGGTCGACGTTCGCGGTCTGGTTGAACCCGCCACCCGCTGCGATGGTCTGATTGATGGTGGAAGTGTTCGCTACGCCATTCTGGCTGACGGTCGCATCGGGATCGTAGTCTGCAACGCCGATCGTGCCACCTTGGCCCGGCGCGACATCGGGATCATCCTGATCAATCGTCGAGCTGTTGCCAGTGCCGGTCTGGGTCACGTCGGCCGAGGCGAGAAAGGCATCCTGATCAATGGTGGAGCTGTTGCCGCTGCCGCTCTGCGTGTTGGCGGCAATGTTGCCGTCGCCGTCCTGATCGATGTCCGACGTGTTCGAACCCGTCTGGTTTACGGTTGCATCATTGCTGTTGCCGAGCTGGTCAACATCGCTGACGTTCTGGGCAAGGGCCGGGGCGCTGACTGCCAGCGCAAGGGCCGAGGCCGAGATTGCTAGAATATTCTTCATGTCGAGATCTCCAGTGAGTGGGGAAAGGGGCGGGCCCGTATCGGTCCCGCCCCATCGTCGGTTAGAGGCTGGTGCCCTGCGTAACGGCCGCGCTGTTGCCGGTACCGGTCTGGTTCACCGTCGAGGTGTTGCCGGACGAGTACTGGTTCACGGTCGCCGAGTTGTCCGACCCGACCTGGTTGACGAGCGACGTGTTGAGATCTCCGGTCTGCGTCACCGAGGCGGTGTTCCCCAGTCCATCGACCGTGCCGGTCTGATTGATCTCGCTGGAGTTGTNGGAACCGGTCTGGAATGCGGTGGCCGAGCTGTTGAAGCCGTCCTGCGTGATCTCGGAGGCGTTCAGCAGGCCGCCCTGCGTGACGCTTGCGAAATTTTCCGACCGGTCGCCTCCGGCGCCATTCTGGGTGATCAGCGACGACGCGCCATCGGCATCGGCGAGCTGAACGACGAACGCCTGGTCGTTCCGGGCCGGTGAGATCTGGTCGATCGTCGACGACGAGTTCACACCAGCCTGACTGACGTTTGCAAGATTGTTGAGGCCGGTCTGGGTTGAATTTGACGTGTTGTTGTCACCGGTCTGGTTTACGATCAGGTCGTTGCCCGCAGCCGATTGATACCCGACGACGGTATTGTTGTCGCCCGACTGGTTGACATCCGCAAATGCCGACTTGTTGACCTGCTCGAGGTTCGAACTGTTATTGAAACCCGACTGGGCGACATTCGCGACATGACCGCCATCCGAGTTGCCGATGATGCCGAAACCTTCATCACGCTGCAGGATAGTCGATTCATGGCTGTCGCCCGTCTGGCTGACGTTTGCCGAGAAAGTGTTCGAACCGTCGTTGTTGAAAGTCTGCGTGATCGTCGAACTGCTGGCGCCGTCCTGAAATACGACGGCGTCCTGCGTGACCGATGCTTCACCGAAGGCATCCTGCGTGATGGTGGACGTCGCACCATTGGACTGGGTCACGCTGGCGGAAAGGTCGCCCGAGTCATCGCCACTGGCGGTCTGGTCGATGTCCGACGTCGAACCGCTCGACTGCGAAACGCTGGCGGACAAGCCAACAGCGTTCTGCCCCGATGCGGTCTGATCGATGTCAGAGGTCGAGGCGTCTTGGACGACCGTCGCGAACAGGTTGCGCGAACCGGGGTTGGTCGCCGACTGCGTCACGGACGAATCCGAGCCGTTGGCCTGCGTCACATTGGTGCGCAGCGTGCCGGTAAACCCGGGCCCGTTCGCATCCTGGTCGATCGTCGAGAGGTTCACATCGCCGGTCTGCGTCACATTGGCGACGAGATTGAAGCTTCCGGCCGCCGAATACTGATTGACGGTGGAGGTGTTAGCTTCACCCGACTGGACCACGGTCGATTCAGGATCTTCAGGCAGGTTGATCGTGTTGCTCGTTGACGAATCCACCTGCACGATCGTGGACGAGTTGTCGCTACCGTCTTGCTCGACGAACGCGCCTGCGCCGTTCGAATCCTGATCGATGGTTGAAGCGTTGTTCGAACCGTCCTGATCGAGGGTCGCGCGGTTGTCGGCGCCGTCCTGATCGATATCGCTCGAGTTGCTGCCGACCTGCGCAACCACGGCATCATTGCCGGTGCCGTTCTGGTCGAGATCGCTGACGTTCTGGGCCATGGCCGGAGCACTGATCGTCAGCGCAGCGGCGGAAGCCGTTAGGAGCAGTACATTCTTCATGGTTGCATCACCTTTTGATTAAGGCGATAACCATCGTCGACCACGGCGCGGTTAGACGCCGGGCATCACCAGGTTATCGCAGCCTATTTCCTTGCACGTTCGAGAGTTGCCGCTCTCGCACGTGCGTTTTTTTGCGACTTATGCCGGCGCCTTATACTGCGGCGCCCATTGAACGGTTCAGGTCCTCCTGCCCTTGCAAACAGGCAACTGACACGCGGTCAGGTGCCCTCGTTCTCTTCCTCTTGCTCGATGATCCGCAGGTCGGAGAGAGATCCGGCCTTGCGAACGGCGCGTTGCACGTCGCGCGCCTCGTAAATCCCGTCGCGCTCGTTGCGGTAGAGTTCCATCAGCGGTTCGGCGGCCTGCACATCTGCAAACTGCCACAGATTGAGGTCGACGCCTTCCATGATAAGCCCGAAAGTCGCCTTCTCGACTGCCTGTTGGAGCGCCACCTGGTCGGGTTCGTTGCTGGTAATTCCGGCCTCGAACTCGAGAAGCTCCTTGAAAGCAACGAACTTGTAAGCGCTTGCCCCGATCGCGCGCGAGGCGATGGTCTTCGAAGCGGTTACCGTTGTGAGGACCTCGCCCGTCCGGACGGACACGGCCCGCAGATAGACCGTTACCGTATCTTGGCGGTATTCTGTGCGACAGCCGATGCCCAGGAAGGCTGCGCCTGCGCCGCCCGTCACGGTATTCGTGTCATAGCCGACAATACCGCCTTCCAGCAGCACTCCGGCAAAAAGCAGCGCGGGTAGCGCCTGCGGATTGGTCGTTTCCTCGCCGAGGTAGCGCTTGCGCATCTCGGAGATGATCTGTCGCTCCTTAAGCAGATTGTCGAGGCGTTCGCGTTCGACAATCGTGAACCATTGCCGGCTGCCGGCATCCTGCAGCGCCTTCACCAGCATCGAGCTGGCCCCCTGGGTCACTGCACGCGAGAGCGTCTGGCCGGCTTCCGTAGGCTTGAACTGGCCGGTCTGGTCGCTGAAGCCGTAGACCGCGACTGCTACCTGCCGCTGCGGTGCCGGCAATTGCTGCAACAGAACCTGCGTCTGAGTGCGCTTGGGGAAATAGGCCAACGATGTCTCGGTAGGCAGCATGTCGCGACCGCTGCCGGTTACCGACATGCAACCGCCCAATGCGATCGGCGCCAGCAGGGCGAGGGCTGTATTCGCAAGGCGACGCATCAGTTCACCTCCACGAACAGCGGGACCACGATCCGGGTCTCTTCGCCGGTGTCGTCATTGGTAATGATCAGCGTTACCGAATCCAGCGAACGGAAGAATTCGATAGTCTGTCCACCAAAGCTCACCACGCCGCTTTCCTGCGGGTTCTCGCCGAAAATGGCGTCCACGATCTGCGAGGAGAGCGAAGACAAGAGGCGCGATTGGAGTTGCCTTGCGAAAATATCGGCCTGCGAGCTCGAGGTCGAACTGTTAGGGTCCTTTTCCTTGTTCTGGGCGTTGGCAGTGCCGAGGATATGATTCGAGTTGAATGGATTGCCGCCGAATGTCGGGCTGATAGGTTCGTGAACCAGATCCTGAGCCTGTACCGGGACGGCATATGCCGCCGCGGTCATAGCCACCACGCCTATCGAAAAACTTCTGCCCACGTTTCCTCCCTAAAATCGAGCAAAGCACAGCATCTCAGAACCGCGTAAACCCCTACGCGGCGCAAGATTGCGAAACTGTATGTTGTCTTTTTGTGTGCGACTCGACCGAGAAGGTTGCTACCCGATTAACCGTTTCGGTTGAAGCCCTATACTTCTCGGCCAACAAACTGCTCAACTTCGGGACACATTTTTACTTCGGGGGTGATCCTAAGGGTAAACCCTAGGAAAAGCGTCGTTTTTTGGTCCGGTTCGAGCGCGCTAACCCGCCTCTCCTTCCTCGAATTTGTCGTTTTCTTACAAGGGTTGAGGGCAAAAATGTACCGTCGTTCGTGAGAGGCGACACGTTTAGTCCTGCATTCCGCGGTACCCACGGAAGCGAATCATGGCCATGTCGCTTCATCAGAAGTGTGGCCAAATTTTGCAGTAGCGAATGTTTGCTGCAATTGCGAGAAAGCTTTATTGTTGAAGTAATTTATAGTGTCGAAAAGTATTTTCATGTAGATGTGTACTCTATCTGGGCATAAGGGCATGCATTTCTGTTTAGGGTTATTTAGGGTCGATCGATGATCCGTCTCGGAACGAGACTCTCTCGCTCCCGTTACATTGCTGAACTTGCAACCTGTCGCAGCGCCAAGCTTCCGCGCTCGCGGCTCCTCCCGAACGCGAGAAAGCAATCTATGTCCCAGATCACCACAATGAACCCCGCCACAGGCGAAACCCTCAATACATACGAGTTGATGAGCGAGGCGGAGGCCTTCGACAAAATCGAGGCCGCGCACGAGGCCTTTCTCGATTGGCGAACCAAGTCGCATGAAGAGCGCGCGCCCTATCTGCGCAAGATCGCCGACGTACTTCGCGCTAATGCCGACCGTTTCGCCGAGTTGATGACCCGCGAAATGGGGAAGCTTCTGCGCGATGGGAAAACCGAGGTCGAAATCTGCGCCCGGATCTTCGAATACACGGCCGACAACGGACCGAGCGAACTGGCCGACGAGAAGCGTACCCACAGCGGCGGCAAGAAGCGCGGTATCGTGACCTATTCGCCTATCGGCGTGATCTACAGCGTTCAGCCGTGGAATTTCCCGGTCTACCAGCCGGTGCGCGTACTTGCGGCAAATCTGATGGCGGGCAACTCCGTCATCCTCAAACACGCCTCCATCTGCACCGGAAGCGGGCTGTTGCTGCGCGACCTGTGTCTCGACGCAGGGCTTCCCGAAGGCCTGTTCGACGTCGTGCTCATCGATCACGATTTGTCCGATAAGATCATCGAGCATGATCTGGTCCGCGCCGTGACTATGACCGGCAGTGATGGTGCGGGCAGCCATATCGGCGAACTGGCTTCGAAGAACCTCAAGAAGACCGTGCTAGAGCTGGGCTCGAACGATGCGTATCTCGTGCTCGAGGACGCGGACATCGAGACCGCAGTGAAAACCTGTGTGCAGGGACGCCTCTATAACAATGGCGAGACCTGCGTCTCCGCCAAGCGCTTCGTCGTGACCGACGCGGTTTACGACGAGTTCGTTCCGGCTTTCGTCGAAGCGATGAAAAACGTGACGATGGGTGATCCGACGAAGGACGAGACCCAACTCGGCCCGCTATCCAGCCGCGAACAGTTCGATACGATTGTCGAGCAGGTCAACAAGAGCCTCGAGGCCGGGGCCAAGTTGTTGTGCGGCGGCGATCCCATAGATGGCGAGGGGTGCTATTATCCCGCAACGGTATTGGCCGAATGCAAGCCGGGCATGCCCGCTTACGACGATGAGCTTTTCGGGCCGGTGGCCTCGGTCATTCGGGCGAAGGATGATGACGATGCGATGCGTATCGCGAACGACAGCCGTTATGGCCTCGGCGGCGGCATTTTCACCAAGGATGAAGAGAAGGCGATCCGCCTTGCCCGCGACCATTTCGATACGGGCATGATCCGCATCAATTCGTTCGGCGCGGCCGATCCGAACATGCCTTTCGGCGGCGTGAAGGACTCGGGCTACGGTCGTGAACATGGCGGCTTCGGGATGAAGGAATTCGTCAACGCCAAGGCGATCTTCCTGCCTTCGTGACGCGCGCACAAGTGCCAAGCCAACAGAATTACGGAGAACGACAATGAAAGTACTCGTAGCCGGTGCGACCGGAAACACGGGCCAGCGGCTGGTCCGCGAATTGAACGACCGCGGTTTCAATCCCGTGGCGATGGTTCGCGACAGTTCGGACACTTCGGGTCTTCCCGAAGGCGTCGAGCAGCGCAAGGCCGACCTCACGCAGCTCGANGATGATGTAGCCNACGGATGTGACGTGGTGGTATTTGCTGCCGGATCGGGCGGGAATACGTCGGATGAGATGACCGACAAGGTCGATCGCGACGGCGCGAAGCGACTGATCGATCTGTCGGTGGCCAGCGATGTGCGGCGGTTCGTCATGCTCAGCAGCATCGGCGCGGGTGACCCGGATCCCGATCATGAACTGGCGAATTACCTTCAGGCCAAACATGAGGCAGACGAGCATCTCATGGAGACCCAGCTCGAGTACGCGATCCTGCGCCCGGTCGCGTTGACCGACGATGAGGGAACGGGCGAGGTCCGCCTCGGCGAGAATGTCGATCCTAAGGGAGAGGCCGCGCGTGGAGATGTCGCACGCCTGCTTGCCGATGCCGCCGAATCGCCCGAGTGGGTGGGCAAGGTTCTCCACATGGAAACCGTTGCAAGCTAGGCGCGAATTCTACCGGGCATCGATAAAGGAAAGGCCCCGTCGCGTGATCGCGCGACGGGGCCTTCGAAGATCTCGCCGAAGACGGGGGGGGGTCAGATTTCGGTGATGACCTCCGCTTCGGGGAGCCGCGACTTGGGCAGCGCGGCATTGAAATCGTCTGCCGCGCGGTAACCGAGGGAAACGACGACCAGCGCGCGGAAACCCTTTTCGCGCAGTCCGAACTCGGCATCGAGGGCATCCAGGTCGACCCCTTCCATCGGCGTCGCATCGATGCCCAGCGAAGCCACACCAAGCATGAACTGACCGATATTGAGATAGGTCTGTGCTTGGCTCCAGGCATCGAGATCGCCGGCTTCCTTGTGCATGTCGACAAACATCGACCGCGCCCCGTGCATCTGTTCGCGCAATGCCTGCGGATCAGCGACGAAGCGGCCGTCGGCNTCCTCGACNTCGAGGATGTGCTGCAGGTATTCCTCTTCGATCGCAGTNCGCGNGGCAAACACCACGACATGGGANGCGTCGACGATTTTGTTGCGGTTGAAGGAATAGGCNCCCGCGGTCGCCCNGGCCACGCGCTCCTTGCCCTCGGGCGTTCCGGCCAGAATGAAATGCCACGGCTGGGCGTTGGTGCTCGACGGGCTGAAGCGGAGCAGGTCGCGAATGGCTTGCACGTCGCTTTCCGATATCCGCTTGTCGGCATCGTAGAACTTGGTGGTGTAGCGGGCCTTGGCAGTGTCGACGATCGCATCGCCGGTCCGCACGAGAGGGGTGAGGGCGGTCATGATATGGGCTCCTGAAAGCGTGTCGGAATTGCGCCCTTGCGGGCTTCCCGACTCAACTAGCAATCGCCGTTACCGATTAAACCGACGCCTTTTGGTAAACAGTATTCCGAAATCGAATACAATTGCGGGCTTTCCGGGGGCGCATCAGAGCGACTGATACATCACCAACGCGTCGACCATTCCGTGCCGGGGATGGTTGAATGCCCCGGGCAGCGTTCCGACAGTCGCGAAGCCGAGCGTTTCCCATAGGTCAATCGCGCGGGTGTTGGTGGCAACCACGAAGTTGAACTGCATCGCGCGATAGCCGCGTGTACGCGCTTGGTCGAGCGAATGAAGGCACATGCGCCGCGCAATACCGCGGCCCGCTGCCGCCGGCGCGGTTATGTAGCCGCAATTGCAGACGTGCGAACCCCCGCCGCCTGCATTGGTGCGCAGGTAATAGGTCCCGAGNACTGCGCCGTCCTGCTCGAATACGAAAGATTCCCGGTCCGTGCCGAGCCAATAATCCAAAGCGTCTTCGCGTGAGATGTCAGGGTCGATCGCATAGCTTTCACCCGCGGTGAAAACCGGTTCGAGGATCGCCCAGATGGCCTCGTGGTCGGCATGAGTGGAAGGACGGATCGGCATCGATATCAACCTCTCTGGCAGCGCGTCGCTCTTATGTCTGCCAAGGTGGATTGCGACCGATCTTCTCCACGAGGAAATCGATCAGTACGCGCACCTTGGCGGTCAGGACATTGGTCTTGGGGTAGACCAGCCAGAGCGCGGTGTCGTCTTCCACATGCCATTCCGGCAGCACCCGGACCAGCGACCCATCGCGCAACGCGCGGTCGATGTTCCAGTCGGCATGCGTGGAAATGCCCAGCCCCGCCATCGCGGCGAAGCGCATGCTGGCCCCGTCGTCGATGACGACCCGGCAGTTGTGGTCGCCACAGGAAAACTCGGCCCGCTCGCCGGAAGCAGATACCAGCGTGCGCGTACGCAGACTGCGGAACGCCATCAGCTGATGGCGATCGAGGTCTGCGGGAACCTGGGGTGTACCATGGCGTGCAAGATAGTCGGGCGAAGCGCATAGCAAGCCCGCGACATCGGCCAGTTTGCGCGCTTTCAGACTGCTGTCGTCGAGCACGCTATTGCGCAGCGCGAGGTCGAAACTGCCTTCGAGCAGGTCGAACGGCGTATCCGAGAACCGCAGATCGAGACGCAGACCCGGATTGCGCGCGAGGAATTCGGGAAGCAACGGTGCGAGATAGAGCTGCGCGAATGTGCTCGAGGCTGCGAAGCGGATCGTGCCCTCCGGCTGCGCCTTGCCATGCCCCAAAGCGGCCATGGCAGCATCGTGCTGCGCAAGGATCTCGCGTGCGAAGGGCAGGAACTCCGCCCCCTCGATCGATACGGNAACNTTGCGGGTCGAGCGATGGAGCAATTCGGCACCGACTTCGCGTTCAAGCTTGGCCAGTCGCGCGCTCGCGACGGCAGGCGCAAGACCGAGATCGCGACCCGCAGCACTGATGTTCAACCTTTCGGCAGCGCGCACGAACAGGCGGAGAGCCTCGGTATTCATCGATTATATCCGAATCGCGAAAACTGTAGCCTGCAATGCCGCATTCTTTGCGAGGCGTCAGTAGA
>PAJL01000079.1 GCA_002706045.1 Flavobacteriaceae bacterium | reverse complement strand
TAAATTACAGCATGTCTTTGGCTAATTCTTATGGATTAACAAAAACTCAAAAAATAGCTTCAGCAGTTGGTATACTTGGTTTGTTTATTTTGACGCTTGCTCTTTTTAATGTTGAATTTCCTAATAAAGCAATTACTCTTACAATCGCTTTAATCTTAATCTTTATCGGCACTATTTGGTTTTCTAATAGTTTGTATTTAGACAAATCTAAAGGCATAAAAAATGATGGTGTTTGGTTTAAACCTTTATCCGCTAGAGGACTAATTGGTTGGCTAATCGGTGTTGTTTTAACCTTATTTTACATTGTACTTTATTTTTATCCGCAATATTTAGGTTTAGCTCAAAAAGGTGAAGAAAACACAGGTTTAGTTGCGCTTTTTGATCCTTTAAGTCAACTTTTAAGTGGAAGAAACGCCAGCCAATGGTTTGTTTACGGTACGCTATACACGGTTGCGATTTTAGTTTTTGGCTATAAATTCATTTTAAAATATAGACACAATCGCTATGAACAAATTAGGACTATATCGGTCATGTTTTTTCAGTTGGCTTTTGCATTTTTAATCCCTGAATTTATGTACGTGATGAATAGCGATTTACCGTACTACGATTTAAAAAATATTTGGCCTCTTAATTATTATAATTTTGAAAGTTACCGCATTAAAGCTTTTATAAGCGCTGGAAATATCGGTTTAGCCATGCTAATTTTTGGTGTCGTTTCAATATTTATTATCACACCAATTTTAACCTACAAATACGGTAAACGTTGGTACTGTTCTTGGGTTTGTGGTTGTGGCGCTTTAGCCGAAACTGCTGGTGATAGCTTCAGGCAATTAAGCGATAAATCTCAATTTGCTTGGAAAGTTGAGCGTTGGGTAATTCACTCGGTTTTAGTATTTGTAGTACTTATGACTACAGCTGTAATACATAGTTATTTGGGCAATGACACTAGCAAATATTGGCTTACAAAATCGTCATTTTTAATATTTGTTGCTTCATTTTTAACCTTAATTTTTGTTGGAACATTTCTTTTTAAACGTAAAGAATTAGCTAAAGACGCCAAATATGGTGCGATTGGCTATTTTGTGATTATTATGTCCTTATTTGCTTTGTACTATTTTAGTAAAGACAATTCGTTATTTTTATTTAAATCTGAAAGCTTAAGAAAAAGCTACGGATTTTTAATCGGTTCTATCTTTTCTGGTGTTATTGGTACTGGCTTCTACCCTATTTTTGGTAGTCGTGTTTGGTGCAGATTTGGTTGTCCTATGGCGGCAATTTTAGGATTTCAGCAACGCTTATTTTCAAAATTTAGAATTACAACCAATGGTGGACAATGTATTTCTTGCGGAAATTGCTCAACCTATTGCGAAATGGGAATTGATGTTCGTGCCTATGCTCAAAAAGGCGAAAACATTGTACGATCAAGCTGTGTTGGCTGCGGTATTTGTAGTGCTGTTTGCCCAAGAGGTGTTTTAAAATTAGAAAACGACAACATGAAAGGTCGCATAAACCCTAACGAAATCCTTCTTGGAAACGATGTTGACTTAATGGATTTGGTAAATCAGAAATAAGACATTTATTTTGCGTTTTCAAACTAACTAAATGCCTAACATAAAAGTTATCATTCCTGCTTACAATGAGGAGGAATCCATTCCCTTAGTGATTAACGATATTCCTTCAATCGTTAATGAAGTCATTGTAGTTAGTAATAATTCTACCGATAACACGGAAATAAATGCCAAAAAAGCGGGAGCTACGGTTTTAGTTGAAAAACAAAAAGGATATGGTTATGCTTGTTTAAAAGGTATGACTTATATTGCAGAACAAGAAACCCAACCAGACATTGTAGTTTTTTTAGATGGAGACTACAGTGATTATCCTGAAGAACTAACTAAATTGGTCGCACCAATTATTAATGAAAATATTGATTTTGTACTTGGATCTCGCGTAAAAGAATTACGAGAACAAGGCTCTATGACCACACCACAAATATTCGGTAATTGGCTAGCAACAAACTTAATGCGATTATTTTTTAGTTCTACTTTCACAGATTTAGGACCATTTAGAGCCATTAAATACGATAAACTTTTAGGTTTAAAAATGGAAGATAAAACCTATGGTTGGACGGTAGAAATGCAACTGAAAGTTTTAAAACAAAAATTACGTTACAAAGAAATTCCTGTTAATTATAGAAATAGAATTGGTGTCTCAAAAGTTTCAGGAACCGTAAAAGGTGCTATCTTTGCAGGCGTAAAAATTCTTACGTGGATTTTTAAATATAGTTTTAAGTGATTTACCTACAATATTTTATAATAGTTGTCTATACCATTGCCATAGTACTAATCTTTATGTACGCTTTGGCTCAATTAAATTTACTTTACAACTATCTTTCATCTAAAAAAAGAAGAGAAGAATGTGAAAAATTCAACCTTTCTAATCCAGATGAAATACCATATGTTACCATTCAACTTCCCGTTTTTAACGAGATGTATGTAATGGATCGTTTATTGGAAAACATTTCACTTTTAGATTATCCGAAAGATAAACTTGAAATACAAGTGCTTGATGATTCCACGGATGAAACTGTAGAAACCACCAGAGCTCATATCGAAAAATTAGCTGCAACAGGAATAGAGATTAAACACATTACCAGAACTGACAGAACTGGTTTTAAGGCTGGTGCTTTAAAAGAAGGTCTAAAAATTGCTAAAGGTGAATTTATTGCCATTTTTGATGCAGACTTCTTACCGAATCCAAACTGGTTAAAACGTACAATCCCATATTTCAAGAATGAAAAAATTGGAGTTGTTCAAACACGTTGGGGACACATCAATAGAAACTATTCTTTACTAACCAAAATCCAGGCCTTTGCTTTAGATGCGCATTTTACTTTAGAGCAAGTAGGAAGAAACTGTAAAGGTCATTTCATTAACTTTAATGGTACAGCTGGTGTGTGGCGAAAAGAATGTATTATTGATGCAGGAAACTGGGAAGGAGACACGTTGACTGAAGATTTAGATTTAAGTTATAGAGCTCAGCTTAAAAATTGGGAATTTAAATATCTTGAAGATGTAGAGACTCCTGCTGAACTTCCTGTAGTAATCAGTGCTGCACGTTCACAACAATTCCGATGGAATAAAGGTGGTGCTGAAAACTTTAGAAAAATGCTTTGGCGCGTTTTAAAGTCTGATAATATTTCGACCAAAACCAAAGTTCACGGCTTACTTCATTTATTGAATAGCACCATGTTCTTAAACATTCTCATCGTTGCGATTTTAAGTATTCCAATGTTATATATAAAGAATGAATACGCTCACTTACGTGATTATTTTTATGTGATGAGTTTCTTTGTAATGAGTACCATTATATTCTTTGTTTGCTACTGGTTTATGTACCGAAATATTTACGGTAGTGGTTTCAAAAAGTTTTTTGGATATATTGGCATGTTCTTTACGTTCTTTTCAATAGCCATGGGCTTTTCGCTTCACAATTCTATAGCGGTTATTGAAGGACATATTGGTAAGCGTAGTGAATTTGTGCGTACACCGAAGTTTAATATCAGTACCATAAGAGATTCTTGGAAAGGCAATAAATACTTAAAAAAGAAATTATCTCCTCATGTACTTCTTGAAGGCTTATTGATGATTTATTTCGGATTCGGACTTTATAGTGCGTTCATCGTTGGAGACCAAGGTGGCGATTTTGGGTTATTTCCATTTCACCTAATGCTTTGTATTGGTTTTGGCTATGTTTTCTTTAAGTCTCTAAGCTCTAAAGTTTAGTTACGCACGCTCCTCAAAAGGAATAATTATCCCTTTTTCTAAATAGTTTTTCAATCCGTTGAGCAATAATGCCCAACAAAATGATGAATGTTTAAAATGTGCATTACATTCTGGCCAATTGACATGAGAGAATTCTAGCTTTGTTCCATCGTTTGTAGTAGCCAAATCAAAACCAAATGTTGTAGGATTCCAATCGTCATCAGACTCAGTCATTTTAAAATGAATGCTTTCATTCTCTTTACAACGTTCAACTTTTGAATACCAATCGTATTTATCTGTGAAATTGAAATTATACAACTCCCCTACTTTTGGATTTCCCGAACATTTTAAAGGCCACCAATTGATAAGATGATTAGGATCAGAAACAGCCTTAAAGACCTCTGACTTCTCTGCTTTTATGGTAAAACTATGGAAAATTGAATAACTCATAATTTCAAAATTGTATGCTTAAAGGTATTAATAATTTTTCCGACTATAATAGCTTTAAATAATTCTATCTTTGGATTATGCTAGGCTTTACCAATCTTGTTAGGTACAATAAAACATTCTTACTTGTTATCATATCAAGTGTAGCTTTGTACTCTTTTTTTGCCTACGATTTGGCTAGAACTGACTTTACTAAATTGATTTTGCTCTACATTGCACTGTTTGTTTTTGCATATCAACTGGTTGAAAAATCAGGTTTAAACTTTAAGTTTTTAGTTGGTCTTGGCCTTCTATTTCGATTCATTTTTTTATTGGCTACACCAAACTTATCACAAGATTTTTATCGTTTTATTTGGGATGGACAAATGCTTCTGGAAGGTTTTAATCCTTATTTGTATACACCAGATCAAATTATGAATCAGGCTGGCACCAAAATTCCGTTAGCTCAAGACTTATATACCGGAATGGGGGATTTAAGTGCTTCGCATTTCACCAATTATCCTCCATTAAATCAATTGTGTTTTGCTTTAGCTGCTCTTTTTTCGAGTAAAAGTATTTTAGGTTCTGTTATTGTTATGCGACTGATTATTATTGGTGCTGATTTTGGTATACTTTACTTTGGTAAAAAGTTATTAGAAGCTTTAAAACTACCTTCAAAACGCATATTTTGGTATTTTTTAAATCCGTTTATCATTATTGAGTTGACCGACAACCTTCACTTTGAAGGTGTGATGTTATGCTTTCTAATTTGGGGGCTGTACCTATTACATTCCAGAAAATGGCAATGGGCAGCTGTTGTTTTTGCCTGTTCTATCTCAACGAAACTTATTCCATTGATGTTTTTACCATTATTTTTTAGATGGTTTAATTCTGATAAAACAAAAAAGACTCCTGAGTTTAAAGGAATGACATCGCTAATTTTATTTTATGCCATCATGGGAATAATAACACTCTTGTCTTTCCTTCCGTTTTTTTCAATGGAGTTTATTGTCAACTACTCTAAAACCGTCGGACTTTGGTTTAACGATTTTGAATTTAATGCTAGTATATATTATATCGCCAGAGCAATAGGTTATTTTATTAGTGGTTATAATGAAATAGCTATTATTGGTAAAATTCTACCTGTAGTAATACTATTAATAATTCTTGGACTAACGTTTTTGAGACAAAACAATACTCTACAAAAACTAATAGCCTCTATGCTTTTAGCTTTGGCTTGCTACTTATTTTTAAGCACAACGGTTCACCCTTGGTATATTGTAACCCTTGTTGGTCTTAGTGTATTTACTCACTATAGATTTCCTTTGGTTTGGTCTTTGTTTATTGTATTAAGCTACTTCGCCTATTCAGATCCTATTTATAAAGAAAACCTCTGGATCATTGCATTTGAATACAGTATTGTGTTTGGTGCATTTGCTTGGGAGGTTATTCTAAAAAGAAAGCTGCCAGTTTCCTAGCAGCTTCTTTATTTCAATTACACCTTTTTTACTTTTGTGATGGTGTAAGTTTCAAAAACTTCAATGTAACCATTTTCATCTTCTTCTTCGTACTCAGTAATTTCATAAGTAATCTCAAAACGCTTACCTACAAACTCATCTGATTTTAGATTAACTGACTGTAAGGCTGCATCAGTAATTTCCGTAAAATACATAACTTCTTCATCGCCTTCCTCTTCATCTTCTACCAAAAAGGAATACCCATTATCCTCATCATAACCATCAAACGTTGCAACTAAAGTTACTACTTGTTGACCTTGACCTTTTTTCTTTATTTCTGAATTGGCATTAACACTAAAAACAGCAGTGAAAAGTGCTAAAACCAATACTATTTGTTTTGCTTTCATGTTCAATTTATTTAAAATTAATATGGATTGAAATTCATCTATGTGCAATGCATACAAATGAATTTTAAGTATTGACAATTCTTTTAATGGGATTTTACCACGTCAAGCCCAATGCTTTTAGATTATAGTGCTCTCACTATAATTACTGTGGATTACTATGCGAAGAATTTGCTTGAATTATAACAGTTTTAGGATGAACATGTCTACGACCTCAACTAAAATTAGAATGATAATAATCCACTCTAATCGACTACTTTCTCTGTGATCCATAATATCCTTGAAAAGCTCTAGGTTTTCCTTTATGATGTCAATTCTATCATGAATAACGTGATAACGGTCTTTTAAATCGAACGTTTGCTTTAGTTCTAAATTAAGCTTATTTAACAACTCATCTTCCCAAGTGATATCTGGTGAATCAAAGATGTAAAGATTTTCAGAAATTTTATTCTTAATATTTAAAATCTTACCAATAAAACGTTTTAGCTTATTGCCAGAAATATCAAGTTTTCCTTTATTTTCAAGATATTTAGTATGCTTATTGGTTTCTATGAGCAACTCTTCGGTAATTTCAGAATACTGGTTTAATGCTACGGATTGTGATGCATTGAGCATTACCAAACGTATCATTTCACTATTAAAATCTGGCAATACTACACTTTCAAAGTTAACTTGAAGAGTGTGCTGTTTGATTTCAACGGTAACTTCTTCCGAAATTTTATCTGAAAAGTAAGTATCGCAGTAAGGCTTTATTTGCTGTAAAGCTTCCTCTATTTCATCTTTAGAATAGTTGAAAAAACTAACCATTCCATAATGAAATAAATAAACGTACTTATCCTTTGCACTTGAATAAAACAACTCATCACTATCTTGAAACAACAGCTGCCACGGCAGCTGTTGTTTACTAGTTTTAATACTAATAGTGTTTGCTATTTGGTAGGCAACAACTGTAAACATTATATTTTAAACATAGCCTTAGGATCCTTAAAACTTTTAAACTCTAACATATAATCATTAGGATCATTTATAAAGAATGACAAGTGTTCACCTGTTTTATCTTTTAAAAATGTGGTTTGAGTAACAACCTCTAATTCTTGCTTTGTTAGCTTTGTATAGATTTTACCCCAATTATCAACATCTATAATAACACCAAAGTGAAATGACGGTAAAATTTTACCTTCAAAAACATAATTTGGACTATTAAAGTTGAATTTTTCAGCTTGAATAAATGTTAACTGATGTCCAAATAAATTTATATCTACCCAATTTTCATTTGTTCTTCCCAAGAACGCACCTATGTTGTTAATGTAAAAGTCTTTGGTTTCTTCTACATTAAGACACGGTAATGACATGTGAAATGAAGTTTCCATAATTTATTCTAATAAGAATTTAGTTATTAGTAAATTACAAAAAATTACGGAATATTTTACACTAAATTTTTAGTCTATATCTTCGATATCGTCGTCTGGTTGGATATCTGGATCTTGTACTGCATCTGGATCATCATCATCAAAATCTTCATAATCATCCTCGTCATAATTTTCCATAGTTACGGCAAGTTTAGTACTTACTTTCACCAAGTATTTAGTATCTTCTGTAGTTACCTCAACAGCTTCAACAGTTTCGTTTTTAGCATTTCTGAATGAAATAATTTGGTCATCATCATACCCATCAGGATATTTTTCTACCAAAAGTGCCAAAATCTCTGGTGTAAGCTTCTTAAAGTCTACGATTACGCGTTTTAGGTGTTGGTCTTTTTTGTTCATATTTACATGTCTAATAGATAGGCAAAAATAAGCGGTGCAACGATAGTAGCATCACTTTCTATGATATATTTTGGTGTATTAATGTCTAATTTTCCCCAAGTAATTTTTTCATTAGGCACAGCTCCTGAATACGACCCATAACTTGTAGTACTATCACTTATCTGACAGAAGTAGCTCCAAAACGGTGTGTCTGTACGCTCCATATCTTGGTAAAGCATTGGCACTACACAGATTGGGAAGTCACCTGCAATTCCACCACCTATTTGAAAAAATCCAATTCCATTTTCTGAATTTTCAGTATACCAATCTGCTAAGAACGTCATATATTCTATTCCAGATTTCATAGTACTTGCTTTTAACTCACCTTTTAGCACATAGCTTGCAAAAATATTTCCCATAGTACTGTCTTCCCATCCTGGGCAAACAATTGGTAAATTCTTTTCTGCTGCTGCATACATCCAAGAGTCTTTAAGGTCTATCTCGTAGTACTCTTCTAAAACACCAGATAGCAATAACTTGTACATATACTCATGCGGAAGGTAACGTTCTCCTTTAGCTTCAGCATCTTTCCAGATTTTCACTATGTGTTCTTGTATACGCCTAAAAGCTTCCTCCTCTGGAATACAAGTGTCTGTTACTCGGTTTAACCCTTTTTCTAACAAATCCCATTCATCTTGAGGAGTCAGATCACGATAGTTTGGCACGCGCTTATAGTGACTGTGCGCCACCAAATTCATAATATCTTCTTCTAAGTTAGCTCCTGTACAAGATACTATCTGAACTTTATCTTGGCGAATCATCTCAGCAAAAATCTTACCTAATTCTGCAGTACTCATAGCACCTGCTAAGGACACTAACATTTTAGCACCAGAATTTAACTGATCTTCATAACCTTTTGCGGCATCAACTAAGGCTGCTGCATTAAAGTGTAAATAGTACTTTTCTATAAATTGGGATATATTTCCTTTAGTAGTCATCTTCGTCATTAAATTTAGAAAATTTATTTGCTCCATTTAATGAATCATTGAAATTACTTTCAAAATCATCATCTATGTCTTCTCCTTCAAATTTATAACTCAACA
This sequence comes from Flavobacteriaceae bacterium, assembly GCA_002706045.1. GTDB lineage: Bacteria > Bacteroidota > Bacteroidia > Flavobacteriales > Flavobacteriaceae > Winogradskyella. The sequence goes on along the minus strand of PAJL01000079.1, from coordinate 27,636 downwards.
TCTTATAGTACAACTTTGCGGCTAAAAAATCTGAAGACTTATCAACAGTGTTAGGACATAACTCAACAATGTCGAATCCTACCACATTTTTTTCTTCAAAAACTTGTTTTAAAAACTCTAAGGTTTCGTACCAAAATAAACCTCCAGGTTCCGGAGTACCAGTGCTTGGCATTATTGAAGGATCTAAAGCGTCTAAATCGAAAGTGATAAAAACATTATCTGTCATTTGATCTATTGCAGAATCCATCCAGTTATCATCTTGCGCCATTTCATGAGCAAAATAAGTCTTGTCTTCATCCATCACTGTTTTTTCAATGATGTCCATAGAACGTATACCAACTTGAATTAAGTTAGTAGTCTGACTTGCTTCATAAACAGCACATGCATGGTTACATTTAGAACCTTCGTAACTTTCGCGTAAATCAGCATGAGCATCGATATGAAGTACAGTTATGTCTTCAAACATTTCATTGAAAGCTCTAATTGTACCAATAGAAATAGAATGCTCTCCACCAAATACAGTTACGAATTTATTCTTTTTAATATACTTTTTAGTTGCTTGATGTACAGCCTCTACCATAGCTTCTGGTGATGAATTTTCTGTAATCGCATCTGCTAAAAATACACCTTGCTGATATACTTCAGAATTGGTTTCAATATCATAGAGCTCCATATTTGCAGAAGCATCTAAAAAAGCATCTGGTCCCTTATCGGCACCTTTTTGCCAAGTACTTGTACCATCGTAAGGTACAGGAATCAAAACAATCTTTGATTGATCTAATTTTGCATATTGCTCTGGTATACCAGCATAAGTTTTAGTTTTCATTGTAACCTAAAATATTAAGTAAGTCTTCACTCTTTTGTTGTTCTTTAAAAATCTTTGTTGTTAGCTTTCCTTCTTCATCTCGTTGAATCAAAATATGTTTTGGAGATGGAATTAAACAGTGTTGTAAACCTCCAAAACCACCAATGGTTTCTTGGTAAGCTCCTGTATTGAAAAACCCTATATATAATGGTTTATCCTTATTGTATTTTGGCAAATAGATAGCATTGACATGCTGCTCGCTATTGTAATAATCATCACTATCACAAGTTAAACCACCTAATAAAACACGCTCATAACCATCACTCCACCTATTAATTGGCAACATTATAAAACGTTTGTTTATCGCCCAAGTATCTGGTAAAGTTGTAATGAAAGATGAATTGATCATGTTCCATTTTTCTCTATCATTTTGTTGTTTTTGATACAACACTTTGTAGATAGCACCTCCACTTTCACCAACAGTAAAACTTCCGAATTCAGTAAAAATATTTGGAGTTGCCACACCTTCTAGATCGCAAACTGTTTTGATTTGATTTACGATTTCATCTACCATATAAGCATAATCAAAATCGAAAGCCAATGAATTTTTTATTGGAAAACCACCACCAATATTTAAGCTATCTAACGATGGACAAATTTTCTTAAGCGCAGTGTAAACCTTAAGACACTTTGTTAATTCGTTCCAGTAATAAGCATTATCTCTGATACCAGTATTAATGAAAAAATGTAACATTTTTAGCTCCACCTGATCATTCTCCTGAATCTGATTTTTGTAAAAAGGTACAATGTTTTTGTAACCTATTCCTAATCTAGAAGTATAAAACTCAAATTTTGGTTCTTCTTCGGATGCAATTCTAATACCTACTTTAAACTTTCCATCAATGTCTTGTGACAACAAATCCAACTCCTCATAATTATCTATAATAGGAATACAGTTTTCATGACCAGAGTTTATCAGTTCGGCAATGTTTGTAATGTATTGCTCGCGCTTAAAGCCATTGCTTAACACAAAGGTTTTATCGGTTATTTTACCTTCTGCTTTTAACTTTTTTACAATATCTAAATCAAAAGCCGAAGAAGTTTCTATATGAATATCATTACTCAAAGCTTCATCTAAAACATGCTTAAAGTGCGAACTCTTAGTACAATAGCAGTAGTTATACTTACCTTTATAATCATGCTTTTTAAAAGCATCAGCAAACCAAGATTTTGCACGCTGAATGTTATTTGATATTTGAGGCAAATAGGTAAACTTTAAAGGTGCTCCGTATTGTTCTACCAATTCCATTAAATCAATATCATGAAATTGAAGTGTGTTTTCCTTTAGATTGAATTCGTCCTGAGGAAAATAAAAAGATTGATCTATAAGATCAATATATTTTGAGTTCATTATAATTTTTTAAAAAATTCAAGTGTAAATTAATAAAATATAAACTTAGTTCAAGTAAAGTTTATGTTATATCAAATTTGAATTTGATTTTGTGTAGTAGGTACAAAACCGTAGTTATGCTGACTATCAGCAATTGAAGTAGCGGAAGTTAGCTTTAAATTTCGGTTACTTATCTTATAAGCAGTTTTTGAATATGACTTCCTAATTTTCAAAAACCCGAACGTAAAAACAGTTTTCAATGTGTTCAGCTAAATTTAGAATCCGTTGTGTTAGCAGTTCTAAATTTCGTGACAAATGTATACTATTTTTTAATACGCAAAACTTTTTTAATTTATTTTTTAAAATAAATATATTTACTGATTTTCAGCATATTAAAAACAAAATATAAAACTACAATTCTCTAATTAATGTTATTCTAACTGTTTTTAGCTAAATTTCATCTCATTTATTTATGATATGAATTTGAATACTAAAAGAAGTTTTAAGCTTGCTGTTATTGGACTAGTACTACTATTATTTTCAATAATAATTACTGCCTTAAACCTTAATCAAGGTACACTTTCTATAATAGTTGGCATTTTAATAATTTCATCTTTTGTTATTGCAGTTACAGGGCTCATAAGTTCTCTGAAAAGCTTAAAAGAGCCTAATATCTTTAAAAAGATTTTTGGTTTTATAATAAATCTATCAATAACTATTGTAATAATATTAATAATCATAGCCAATGCTATTGATATTTCTAACGCCTTATCATAAAAGTCTTGTTTTAATAAATTAGTGTTAAGCACTTCTCTTTAAAATATACTTTCACTAATTTAGTAGTTGATTGTGTTTATCCAAACAATCTAAATAGACCAATTCGCTAAATGAACGCACACTTACTAAACATCATTAAAGAACAAAAGGAAGCTATTAAGGTTTCTATGACTCTAAAGGAAGAGTCGCAACGTTTTACCAAATTACTTTTTAAAGCCTTCTTTGACAGTGAAACCAATGCTGAAGAAGCCTTTCAAAATTTAGAAACTGTTTTTTTATCTATCAGAGACATTGCTTGTCCAGAAATAAAAGGCAAACCATGTAAACGTTGGGATGATTTTATGGAAAGTATTCCTGATTTGTATTGTAGCTTAAAGAAAGATGCTGAAGCTATTTTTAATAACGACCCAGCGTCTCGTTCTGTTGAAGAAATCTATTTAGCTTATCCTGGTTTTTTTGCTATTGCAACTTACCGAATGGCTAGAGTATTTCATAAACTTGGATTACCATTAATCCCAAGGTTAATGACCGAATATGCACATCATGTTACAGGAATAGACATTCATCCTGGAGCTACAATCGGCGAGTCCTTTTTTATAGATCACGGCACAGGTGTTGTCATTGGTGAGACTTCCGAAATTCATAATAATGTAAAGGTCTATCAAGGTGTTACCTTAGGCGCTTTAACTGTAAAAAAGCAAGACCAAAATGTAAAACGCCATCCTACCATAGAAAATAATGTTACTATCTATGCTAACGCAACCATTCTTGGAGGTGAAACTGTTGTTGGAGAAAACAGCATTATAGGAGGCAACACTTGGCTTACGGCTTCAGTTCCAAAAAACTCAATTGTAACACACAATCATAAGGTAGAAGTATACACTAAAAGAAGTAAATCCCATGAACAAAACCTTAATAGATAGAATAGGCAATACACCTTTGGTAAAATCTATGGCTCTGAATACTAACCCAAACGTCAGCCTTTATTTTAAACTTGAAGGTAACAATCCAGGTGGAAGTGTAAAAGACAGAGCTGCTCATAACATGATAAAAAGCGCTCTGGATTCTAAAAAGATAGATAAATCTTCAAAATTAATTGAAGCAACAAGTGGAAATACAGGTATAGCTCTAGCCATGATAGCAGCTATTTACGGCTTGGATATTGAACTTGTAATGCCTGAAACAGCAACCAAAGAGCGGGTTCAAACTATGCGAGCTTATGGTGCTAAAGTAACTTTACATCCTGATGGTATTGAAGGAGCTCGCGATTATGCTATTGATAAAGTTGAAAATGAAGGTTATTTTTCATTTAATCAATTTTCAAATAACGATAACTGGAAAGCTCATTACAAAACTACTGGACCAGAAATTTGGCGCGATACCCAAGGGCAAGTCACTCACTTTGTCTCTGCAATGGGAACCACAGGAACCATTATGGGAACTTCAACCTTTTTAAAAGAGCAAAATAAAGCTATCAAAATTGTAGGTGTACAACCTACTGATGATTCTAAAATTCCAGGAATTAGAAAGTGGCCAAAAGCCTATTTACCTGAAATATTTGATGCTAAAAAAGTTGATAAAACTATAGAAGTAAGTACAGATGATGCTATTTCTATGGCAAAAAGATTAGCTAAGGAAGAAGGTATCTTAGCAGGTATGAGTAGTGGAGGCGCAACAACCGCAGCCTTAAAGCTTGCAGACCAATTAGATAGCGGTGTTATAGTAACCATTATATGTGATCGCGGTGATCGCTACCTTTCTTCTGATTTATTTGAATAACGTTTACTAACTCAAATTGCTATTTTACTGACTTAACAGTTGTTATTACTCAAAACTATTTTTAAATTGTAGACATAGCATCTAATTTCGATGTAAATAAAAATAGATTTATTATGAAAACACAACTAACATTAACTCAAAGACAAAGCTTTAAAGCACTAAGTTTTGTGTTATTTATGATGCTAACCTCATTGAATTTTAGCTCAGTGTACGGACAAACAACTAACGAAGTTGCCTCTAGCGAACGCACTATAAAAGGCGTTGTAACTGATGGCAAAACACCTCTTGAAAGTGTCAATGTAATTCAGAAAGGCACTAGAAATGGCACGGTTACCAATAAAGCTGGTGAATTTACGTTTCCAAAGAAATTAAAAACAGGAGATGTTTTAATCTTTAGTTACTTGGGCTATGTAGATCAAGAAATAGAAATAAAGGAAGACACTACATTTATTACGCTTGAATTATCCGAAGATTTAATAGAAATGATTGGAGCTTTAGATACTGGAAAGCCATATAAATCGAAGCGTAAAAATTAATTTGTTCTTGTTGAAACGCTCACTTTTCCTTTTACTCCTATGTTTCACCTATCAATCTTATGCGCAGATATCAGATTTTGCGCATAAAGATTTTAAAAAGGCTGATAGTATAGCTCAAGCATATAAAGATGAAGGACTACAAAATCTAACCGAGCTTTCACGTAAATTAACTTCAAACCTTGATACAGATGTAGAACGTTTTAGAGCTATTTATAAGTGGGTTTGTAATAACATTTCCAATGATTACAATCTTTACCTTAGAAATAAGCATAAACGTGATCGCTTTAAAAATGACAGTCTCAAATTAAAAAATTGGAACGATGAGTTTAGAAAAAAGCTCTTCAAAAAATTACTAAAACAGCAGAAAACCATTTGTACAGGTTATGCCTATTTAGTTTCTGAACTTTCACGATTAGCCGACATAAAATGTGACATTGTTCAAGGTTATGGCAGAGTAAGCACAACAGACATTGAGAAGTTAACCTTACCAAACCATTCTTGGAATGCTGTATGGCTAAATAGCAAATGGTATTTGTGCGATCCAACTTGGGCTAGTGGCATTCCAGATCCTGAAACTAATCGTTTTACGTTTTATTATAATGATGGTTTTTTTCTAGCCAAACCTGAACTATTTGCTGTTAATCATTTTCCTCTTGAAAACAAATACTGGTTGATAGATGAAAGTAAAATTCCAACTTTTAAAAATTTTAAAGCTTCTCCAATAATTTATGGAAATGCTTATAAAAACTTGGAGCTTCATATAGCACCGAATCAAATGCATAAAGACATAAGAAAGTTTGAAAATATAACTTTTGAATACAAACTGAAAGACAACATTAAAACTGAGAATGTTCGTTTTTTAATAGACAACGGTTCAAGTCAATTAAAAGTAAAACCGAACTCCATCTCTATTAAAGACAAACTACTTAAAATAGAGTTTCAATTTAAATATTCTGGATTTTATGATGTTCATCTTTACATCGCTGATGAACTAATTTCTACCTACACCTTTGATGTTAAAGGTTAAAAATTTATAGCATTTTCAGAGTGTTTAGCTCTTGCTCTGTAAGATGTTTCCAGTGACCTCTAGGAATGTCTTTTTTAGTTAGGTGACCTATAGCCACACAATCTATTTTTACAATATCGTATTTAAATGTATCGAAGATTGTTCTTAAAATTGTATTTCCTGTATTTTTAATCTTAATACCAACTTGGTTTTTAGATTCACCTTCTATGTAACTGATTTCTTCAACTGTAATTAAATCTTCCCCAACTTTAAATCCCTCTTGAATTTTCTTAAGGTCTTCAAACTTCAAGTTTTTATCTAATTCAACATGAAACAAACGTGCTACTCCTGTCTTAGAATTGGTGAATTTCTGAACTATTTTATCATCATTGGTAAACAATAATAAACCAAGAGAATTTCTACCCAAACGTCCTATCGGTTTTACATTGGCATTTGTAGCATTAGCTATCAAATCCATCACTGTTCTTCCTTTTCCTTCTGCTGTAGTAGTGGCAAAACCTTTAGGTTTATTCAATAACACATAAACTTTCGGCTCAGGGTTTATACGTCTGCCATCAAACTTTACCTCATCATTTAACTTTACTTTATAACCCATTTCAGTAACTACCTTGCCGTTAACCGTAACTAAACCAATAACTATATTCTCATCAGCTTCTCTTCGCGAACAAATACCTGAATTGGCAATATATTTGTTCAAACGGATTTCATCGGAAGTTGTAGATGCTTTTTTAGGATTTCCCTTTTTCTTGAATGGAGCATTACCTCTAGCAAAACTCTTAGTCTTACTATTAGCATTTCCTCTTCCTGAAGTTTTTCCTTTTCCTTTGCTATCTTGATTTCTGCTCATAATATATTCCCGAGAATAAGGGAGTCGTTTTAATTGTTATTATAATCACTAATTTATAAAATATAAGCTATTTTAATAAATAATGCTACAAAGGTATAACAATCCTTAGCATCTTTTACTTAATTAGATAAGTTGTTTGACTATTATAATGGTTTCATGCGTATAAAAGAACACTGAACGTCTTAGACTTAAACGAGTTAATAAAACAAAAGACACCAATAAAACCCAAATGATGATTGAATTTTACAGGTCAACAATCGTCAACTCAACACCCAATTCAAATAATCTATTTTGCGTTTTTTCATCGATACCAGAATCGGTTATAATTTGATCTACTTTATCTAGCTCGCAAATTCTACCAAAGCCTTTTTTATTGAATTTTGAAGAATCCGCCAAAACAATAATCTTTTGCGAAGAATTAATCATCTCTTTATTTAAAGATGCCTCCATTAAATTAGTTGTTGTAAGCCCATAATCTAAATCAATACCATCGACGCCTAAAAATAATTTAGTAAAAGTAAACTCGGCTAACATTTTTTCTCCAATTGGCCCAACAACAGAGGCCGAACTTCGTCTGACCATACCACCTAACTGCATTACATCAATCTCTTTATTTTTAGATAAAATTATAGCTGTATTTAAAGAAGCTGTTAACACGGTTAATCCTTGTACAGGTTTTATACACCTAGCAAACTCAATCACTGATGTTCCAGATGCAATTATGATACTATCATGCGGTTCTAAAGTTTTAGCAGCTGCTATTGCTATTTTATTCTTTTCGGGCGCATTTATCTTCTCTTTTATTTTTACAGGGTTCTCTGTAATATATGGATTTACAGGAATTGCTTTACCGTGAGAACGAAACAATAGCTTTTTTTCTTCAAGAAGTTTAAGGTCTTTTCTAATTGTAACTAAAGAGACATTAAATTCTTCACTTAAATTACTGACTGTCACAAATCCATCTGCATTTAATTTCCTAATAATACGTTTATGGCGATCTACAATATTCATTCTTATAATATTCCGTTCACACAAAAATAAAGATTATAGCCATTATTCTTACACTGAAACAGCAAATATTTCTTCGTTTTAAAAAACAAAACGAAACCTAATATTATCTATTTAAAAAAATAAACCGTAAAAAAATTCCAATCACTGAATTAAATCAAGCAAATATTACGAAAATGACACCTAAAATTCAAAAAAACTAAAAATAACAATAAAAAACTTTTTTTTGGTTTCGTTTTGTTGTAGTTTTATATTCGAAAAGAAAAATAACAAAAAAATAACTATAAATTAACCCAAACAATCATGGACAGAAACAAAATGATCAATAAGTTAAGAAGTGATTCAAAAACTTATGATTTCGTAATTATAGGAGGAGGCGCAACTGGAATTGGCATTGCGCTCGAAGCGTCCGCAAGAGGATACTCAGTAGCACTACTTGAAAAATCTGATTTTACAAAGTCCACATCAAGTAAAGCAACAAAATTATTACATGGAGGGGTTAGGTACCTAGCACAAGGTGATGTTGGCCTAGTAAGAGAAGCCGTGGTTGAACGAGGCTTAATGCTTAAAAACGCACCACACATTACTAAAACACAATCCTTTATAATACCCACACATGGTTTATACGACGAAATACTCTACACCGTAGGCTTAACTTTTTACGATTTATTAGCTGGAAAACTAAGCTTAGGGCGTTCAAAACGTATTTCTAAATCCAAAACCTTAAAACGCATTTCACTTATTAATCCAGATAAAATTTCTGCTGGTGTTGTTTATTACGATGGTCAATTTGATGACTCTCGTATGGCTATAAACGTACTTCAGAGCGCTGTTGAACTCGGTGCTTTAGTTGCCAATTACTGTTCTGTTGAAGACCTAACTAAAGACGAAAAAGGAAAAGTTACAGGCGTAAAAGTTCTTGACGAAACAGATGGAAGCACTTTCGAAATAAAAGGAAAACAAGTGGTTAATGCTACAGGTGTATTTGCTGACGATGTGTTACGAATGGACAAGCCTGGAGCCGACAAAACAATAGCACCAAGTCAAGGTGTTCACTTAATGCTAGATAAATCCTTTTTACCTGGGGATGATGCTATTACCATACCTAAAACAGATGATGGACGTGTATTATTCTTAGTGCCATGGCACAACCGCGTTATTGTAGGAACAACTGACACACCTTTAGAAAAAGAATCTTTAGAACCTGTAGCACTTGAAGAAGAGATTGGATTTATTTTAAGTACGGCAAGCCGTTATTTAACAAAACAACCTAAAAGAAGCGATGTATTAAGTGTATTTGCAGGTTTACGTCCTTTAGCTGCACCTAAAGCGAAAGGAAACAAAACTAAAGAAATATCAAGAAGCCACAAAATTTACACTGCTGACTCTGGGTTATTAACAATAGTTGGTGGCAAATGGACGACCTTCAGAAAAATGGGCGAAGACCTAGTAGATACCGCCGAGAAAAACCAAGATTGGAAACATATTGCTACCAAAACAAAGCATTTAAAAATACACGGTTATAAAGAAAACATTAACCATAATGACCCCTTGTATTTCTATGGTAGCGATGAAGAAAAGGTATTAAAATTATCTAAAGAAAACGGATGGGACAAATCTCTAAGCGACTCTATGGGAGTTATACAAGCACAAGTTGTGTGGGCCGTAAGAAATGAAATGGCACTAAACATTGAAGATTTCCTAGCCAGAAGAGTACGTTGCCAATTATTAAATGCAAAGGAGAGTATTGAAATGGCGCCTGAGGTTGCTAAAATAATGGCAAAAGAATTAGGTAAAGATGATGCTTGGCAAGCTCAACAAGTAAAAGAATATAAAGAGGTTACCTCTAATTATATATTATAAACAACAACTTTAAATAACTAGACTGCAATGAAAGACAAACTAATTTTAGCATTAGATCAAGGTACTACATCATCTCGAGCTATATTGTTTAATCACAGTGGAGAAATCGTAAAAGTTTCTCAAAAACCTTTTGAACAAATTTTCCCTAAACCAGGATGGGTAGAACATGATCCAAATGCAATTTGGTCATCTCAAATTTCAGTAGCTGCCGAAGTTATAGCGCAGCACGGCATCAATGGCGAATCAATTGCTGCTATTGGTATCACAAACCAAAGAGAAACCGTAGTGGTATGGGATCGTGAAACTAGCGAACCTATTCACAATGCTATCGTATGGCAAGATAGAAGAACAGCAAGATACTGTGACGAATTAAAAGACGCAGGTCATATCGATTTAATTAAAAAGAAAACAGGTTTAATTATTGACGCTTATTTCTCAGCAACTAAATTAAAATGGATTCTAGACAATGTAGAAGGCGCAAGAGAAAAAGCTGAAGCAGGAAAATTATGTTTCGGTACAGTAGATTCTTGGCTTATCTGGAAACTTACTAGAGGAAAAATGTTTATTACAGACGTATCAAATGCCAGCAGAACTATGCTGTATAACATTCACGATATGGCCTGGGATGACGAATTACTAGAACTTTTCAATATTCCTAAATCAATGCTTCCTGAGGTTAAAGAAAGTAGTGAAGTATACGGAACTACAGCCACAACATTATTCTCAACAAAAATACCAATTGCAGGTATTGCAGGTGATCAACAAGCTGCATTATTTGGGCAGATGTGTACAAAACCAGGAATGGTTAAAAATACTTATGGCACAGGATGTTTCTTATTAATGAACACAGGAGAAGAAGCTGTTTATTCTAAAAACAATTTATTAACTACTGTAGCTTGGAAAATAAACGGAAAAACCACTTACGCACTAGAAGGTAGTGTCTTTGTTGGAGGAGCTGCAATACAGTGGTTACGTGATGGTGCTAGAATGGTAAGAACTGCCCCAGGAATTAATCACTTAGCAGAAATGGCTGAAGATAATGGAGGCGTGTACTTTGTACCTGCATTAACAGGCTTAGGCGCTCCTTATTGGGACCAATATGCTCGTGGTGCTATGTTAGGAATTACTCGTGGAACAACCGATGCACATATAGCACGTGCAACACTAGAAGGTATTGCTTTTCAAGTTTACGATATCGTTAAAGCTATGGAAGCTGATGCTGGAAATGAAAGTGTTGAACTTAGAGTTGATGGTGGTGCAGCAGCAAGTGACTTGCTGATGCAGATTCAGTCTGATTTATTCGGATTTAAAATCATAAGACCTAAAACCTTAGAAACAACAGTTATGGGTGCTGCGTATTTAGCCGGTTTAGCGGTTGGTTATTGGGATAGTATAGACGACATCCAATCACAATGGGTAATTGACAAAGAGTTTTATCCTGAAGCCCCTCAGGAAAAAGTAGACAACCTGCTGCATTACTGGCATAAAGCAGTTAAGTGTGCTCAAAACTGGATTGAAGAATAACTAATAACCATAAAAACCAAAAATCATGTCAATATTATTAGCAGAAATATTAGGCACCATGATCCTCATTATATGTGGTAATGGTGTTGTTGCAAATGCCGTATTAAAAGGCACAAAAGGTCATGGGTCGGGATGGATTGAAATCACCACGAGTTGGGCCTTAGGTGTGTTTCTCGGCGTAATTATAGCAGGCCCATATAGTGGTGCCCACTTAAATCCGGCCGTAACTGTAGCATTAGCTACAACAGGCGACCTTTCATGGGCTGTAGTCCCTGAATACCTTGCCGGTGAAATGATTGGCGCTATGTTAGGTGCATTTTTTGTATGGTTAGTTTATAAAGACCACTTTAAAATCACAGATGATGAAGAAGGTAAATTAGCTTGCTTCTGTACAGGACCAGCGATTAGAAATACACTCTCAAATTTGACAAGTGAGATTATAGGAACCTTTGTTTTGATATTCGTAATATTTTATATCACTGGACCTAGTTTAGACTTAGGACTTGACTTAGGCGTAGAAACAAATCCTGAAGCTGTAATGGGTCTAGGTTCTATTGGTGCAATTCCTGTAGCATTTACGGTATGGGTTATTGGTTTAGCATTAGGTGGTACAACTGGTTATGCTATTAATCCTGCAAGGGATTTAGGACCAAGACTTATGCACGCCATACTACCGGTAAAAGGTAAAAGTGATTGGAGCTACTCTTGGATTCCAATTGTAGGGCCTATCATTGGAGCTTTAATTGCATCCTTTTTATATATGGCTATAAAGTAATATTCCCTTCATATAACAACAATAAAAATGAAAAAATTATTAATAGTATTCGTAGCACTAATTACAGTGCAAATGGGTCAAGCCCAAGACACTGAATTAGAAGAAACTGAATTGAATGAAACTGAATTAAAAGACAGTCCAATTGATTTTAATTTAGACTTAAAAACAAACCACCTTTGGAGAGGTTTGGTTATCACAGACAAACCAATGGCAGCTGTTTTTTCAAAATTAAACTTAAATGAAAAAGGCAGTTTTACTACAGGGTTCTGGGGAGGAATGGCGTTTTCTAATGATAGCGATGGCACCTCTTACAAAGAAATAAATTACTATATACAATATGCTGATAACGGCTTTTCAATTGCACTTTGGGATTTATTTAATACTAGAAGCGTTGAAAATCCTGATATATGGGATTATGACAAAAACACCAGCACACACTTACTAGATTTGAGAACGTCTTATACGTTTTCAGAAAAATTCCCTTTAAGATTAGAAGCTGATGTACTATTGTTTGGAAGTGGCGATTCGCAATTAAATGATGATGGCGATAGAGAACAACGTTACTCTACTTATGTGGAAGCATCTTATCCTATTATTAGAGAGTCAAAAGTTAATTTAAATGCTTTTGCAGGTGCTGCTTTTTCATTAAACGGAGACACGCACTTGTATGGTGATGGTGAACAAAATTTCGATTTTGTAAATGTCGGTTTAACCGCTACAAAAACGCTTAAATTTTCTGATTTAAGCATCCCTGTGGCTGCTACGACAATGTGGAACCCTTCTCAAAGAATAGCTAGAATACAGCTAGCAGTTAGCTTATTTTAAGTTTATTTCAGTATAATTTGTGTATAACACCCTATGTGTTTCGGGCTTCCTGAAACCATAGGGTGTTTTATTTAAACCCACCTTATAACGTTTAAAAATTAACTTCAAAATGAAAAAACACCTTTTAGAGGTGCTTATTCCATTTTAATCAACCCTATTACATAGGGTCTAAATTCTATTTAAAACTATAGAAACATCGATTAAGAGAATAGAAAAAACTCCTGTAACAATTATAAATTTTAAAATATTATGAAGTATGAGGTAATGTGTTTTCTTATTTGATTTTAATAAGATAATCAAGTAAATTAATAGCAGAAAAATACTGAGATAAAAGAAGTAATACATATGACCAATCTTAAAAAAGAAGATAAGTACAAACGCTGAAATCACCGTAAGCACAACAACAATAGTTAACATTAGCTTAGACATCTTTTCGCCATAAACCACAGGAATTGTTCTATAATTAAGCGCTAAATCCCCTTTTAAATTCTCTAAATCTTTTGTGAGTTCTCTCATAGAAATCAATAAAAACAAAAAGAGGCCATGAGCAAAGACAACGGTTTCAAAATTTTGATAATAGATAAAAATGGCAAAAAATGGTGTTACTGTAAGTATGGCAGAGACCATGTTACCTACAATCGGCAGCTTTTTTAGGCGATGTGAATACAACCAAATCGCAAAAATGTACATTGAAAAAAAGATAACCGCTTTAAAAGACACATAGCTGGCAAATACAACAGATAAAAAGTTTAAAACAAAATAAAAGGATAGTTTTGTGTTTTGGCTTACTAAACGATCTAGCATCGTTTTTCTGGGCTTATTGATTAAATCTTTTTCAGAATCGTAAAAATTATTAATAATGTAACCACCTGCAATAGTTGCTGAAGAAGCCAAAACTAACATTAGAAGATTAAGATCTAAAAGTACCGATTTAACTGGTTTATCGTGCGCAAAAATATAGACTGAAGCCAAGTATTGCGCCAATACTACCACTAGAATATTATAACCTCTAACTACAGAAAATAGGCTGAAAAATTTTAGAACAATGTGTTTCTGCCGTCTTGATAACATTAGTTTAATTCTGTAAATTTCTGAAACAACAGTTAGCTCTAAGCATAATACTCAAAAGCTAAAAATTTAGAAATTATATACAACCTCTAATTTCTGACCTTTAAGTGCTTTCCTTGCAATGTCAATATTTTCAGTGAATCCTAAGATGTAACCACCTCCACCAGAACCGCAAAGTTTTAGGTAATATTCGTTGGTTTCTAATCCTTTTTTCCATAGCTCATGAAATTGAGCAGGAATCATAGGTTTAAAGTTATTAAGCACTACTTTAGATAGCTGCTTTGTATTCTTAAATAAAGATTTCATATCTCCTTTTAAGAAATCATCAACACAGGCATCCGTATGTTTTATAAATTGATCTTTTAGCATGCTTCGGAAACCTTCATTCTTCATATTTTCCATGAAAATGCTCACCATAGGTGCTGTTTCTCCGACGCTACCACTATCTAGTAAAAATACAGCTCCTTTTCCATCCGTTTTTTGGGAAGGAATTCCTGTAGCTTCAATATTATCTTTTGAATTTATTAAGATAGGAAGGCTTAGATAACTATTTAATGGGTCTAAACCAGAAGATTTTCCATGAAAAAAAGATTCCATAGCCGAAAAAATCTCTTTAAGTCTTAGTAGTTTTTCGCGTGTTAAATTCTCTAAAACTGTAATTTTATCCGTTGCGTATTTATCGTAAATCGCTGCAACCAAAGCTCCACTACTACCAACACCATAACCTTGTGGTATAGAAGAATCGAAGTACATACCAGACTCCACATCTTTCTCTAATTCAGAGAAGTTAAACGTTACTAAATCCTTGTCTAAATCTTTAAGGTAAGTTACAAATCGCTTTAAGCTATCATTAGATTTTATAGCTTCAGTTGATGGATTTTCATCAACCTTTAAAGCACCGTTATAAAAATTGTAAGGAATAGATAAACCTTTAGAATCTTTAATGATTCCGTATTCTCCAAAAAGAAGAATTTTAGAATAAAATAGTGGTCCTTTCATGTATTTAAAGCAATTTCTTTAACAAATATACGTATTAAATTTCTATTTGGTTCGCCCCGAAACCTATTTGATCACAAATATAATGGCCATTTTCACAATAGCTAACCAATTCATTATTAATAAACTCTAATATATTTTCTTTTTCGACCTCAGGATACAACACATGAACATTTGCTCCCGCATCTAGCGTAAAGCAAATTTTTGAATTTGTTTTTTCTCTGTAAGCCCAAATTTTATTTATAATCTGAAGTGTGTTTGGCTTCATTAAAATGAAATACGGCATACTCGTCATCATCATAGCATGCAGCGTTAATGCTTCACTTTCTACAATCTTGATAAACTCATCTAAATTACCAGAAGCTAATATAGTTTTCAATTTCCCTAAGTTATCATGAGCTTGAGTAAAACGTTGTTTTGCAAACGGATGACCATACATGAGCTTATGACCAACTGTGCTACTCACCTGCTTTTCACCTTTATCTACTAACAAGATAGTGTCTTGATAATTTTTGAAATTTGGATGAATGTCACCGGCGTATTTTACACCATACAAGTCTGAACTGTCAGGAAAGCTTTCATTTTCTCCCCAAATCACTAGTTCTCCTTCAATACTACGACAAGCCGAACCCGATCCTAGACGTGCTAAAAAAGAGGCTTTTTGATTGAACACTTCATTTGAGACTTTTTCTTCGCTCAGCAAACGCTCTATACTCATTAAGCATAGAGACAAAGCACTCATACCAGAAGCAGAAGAAGCAATACCTGAACTATGCGGAAATGTGTTAGAGGTCTCTATCTTAAAATGATAATCTCTTAAAAAGGGTATATATGCTTCAATACGTTCAAAAAACGTTTGAATTTTAGGTTTAAAAGCTTCATTTTTATCACCTTCAAAATAAACATCAAAGCTAAATTCCTTATTCTGTTTTTTAGTAAATGTTAGCTCAGTGATAGTCTTACAGTTAGATAATGTAAAACTTATAGAAGGATTTTCTGGAATTTGATTTTCCTTTTTCCCCCAATATTTAACTAAGGCTATGTTGCTAGGAGACTCCCATTTTACAGAGCCACTTTCTATGCCTGAATTATAGTTCTTTAGAATAAAATCTTCCACTCTCATTGTCTAAGGTTCTGTCGACAAAGATAGCAACTTTACCATGGTTTTATAGTTTCTGGCAGTAGCATTTACTTTTAGTTTTCGTTCAAAAAAATTGAGACTAAATTTTGCGTTGCCATAACCTTTTTCTGAATAGAAGTAAATGCAATTTTTCAGAATGGTATATTCTTCATTTTCATAAACTTTTTGTGACGCTTCTTCAACTAAACTTTTCTCTGGTATTTCGCTTAACAACGCAAAGTAGCTATTGATTTTCTTTTCTTTAGAAAAAGGGCAATCATCGAAAATAGTTTTTAATTCTTGTCTTGTTTTAACCAAAACCGAAACATCAAACCCAAAATGATTCAGAATATCATCTTTTATTAAACGTTCAAGTTCAGCTTTACTCTGTATTTTGGATTGAAAAATAACGTTCCCACTTTGTATATACGTTTTTACATTTTCCAAACCTGATTTTGTGAGTAGCTCTCTGAGTTCCGCCATCGGAACTTTCTTATGACCACCTACATTAATTCCTCTAATTAGAGCGATATAGCAGTAAGTACTTTCTTCCATGAGTTATAAGACTGAGAATAATTAATATAGTTAAATATATAAGTATTTGATTTTGATATCATAAAAAAGTTTAGATTTGCCCACATATACAATATTGTTATGCGTTGCCCCAAAACTAACATAGCTCTTGTAATAATATCCTTCTTTGCCCTTAAATCTGTAGTTGCACAAAGCTATTCTACAAATAAAGAAGTTGATTCTGTTTATTTCTTAAATCAGCCAAAGATAGAATCTTTGGTAAGAAACGACAGCCTTTATGAAGCTACGACCTTATTAAATGAGACCATTACTTATTCTAAGAAGAATAATTTAAATGCTCAACTTGCCGATTCTTATTTTGCCTTAGGCAAGATTTTAACCAAAATGTCTAACTATAAAAATGCTGAGACCTATTACCTAAAGGCGTTGCACATTTATGATTCTTTAGGAAGCAACAAAGGTAAAGACATTGCGTTTTCCGGATTGGTAAGCACTTATCTATTAGATAAAAACTATACGCGGTTTGATAGTATATATCCAATAGCACAAAGACAATCTAAATCTATTAATAGTGAACTCTATTTTAAAAATTTAGATAGTGAAGTTAAACGGTATTACTATGCTTATGAAAACCAAAAGCTTTATGAAACTTCGAAGTTTGCTTTAGAACAACTAGATTCAACCGATTTTAGCAAGATTACTATTTCAGGTACTTATGAAGATATAAGTAGTTTAAAAAACCGATTCAGGTTATCCTATGCCTACCATAATGCCATAGCAAAGATTAAACTTCCAAACAACAAAACGTATGGTTACAAGGAACTTTTTGCTATTGACGAAAATGACTTAAAGGTAGCTTTTGACAATGAAGACCATGATGACGCTTATCGTAAATTAGGCACATTTAACTATTATAAATACCTATACTACAACCAGATAAACAAGAATTTAGATTCTGCCAATAAATACCTATTAAAATCTGACACTTACAAATACAGAGCACTTATAGATTTTGAAAACAGAAATGCCAAAAATGGTGAGTTAATTTACAAAATCATAAATACCGAACAGCAACTAAATCTTGCTAACGAACTTCAAAAACAAGATGCTAAGACTTCTAAAATACTAATATGGATTACTACCCTAATAGGTATAGTCCTATTAGGAACTTTAGTTGTGTTTTTCTTCTACTTTAAAGCCCGAAAGAATGTTACTAAAATCAACCGAGAGCTTAAAGAAAGTAACAAAAAACTCATTGATATTGACAAGAACCGTTTAGAGTTCTTCTCAATACTTAGCCATGAATTACGCACACCAATCTACGGTATTACTGGTTTAGCAACACTTGTTAATCAAGAAAAAGATGAAGAAAAACGACAATCTTATCTCGACTCTTTAATTTCATCAAGTAGTTATTTATCGGTATTGATTGACAATATTCTTCAAGCTAATAAACTAAAGTTTGACAAAAAGGAACTGAGGCAAAAGCCAAATAACATCAATAACATTGTACAAAACGTAATTGGCACTGTTAAGGTAGCTGCAAAAGACAAAGGCATTGAACTAAAAACCAACATTGAAACTTTTGATGATTCCGAACAACTTCTAATAGATAAAGTTGCTTTTAGCCAAATCTTAATCAATTTGGCTTATAACGCTATTAGATACACAAAAGAAGGTCATGTTTGCATCAATGTAAAAGAGAAAAAGCGTACTTCTGATACATTAAGACTAAGATTTGAAATTAAAGACACAGGAATTGGCATTAAAGAAGAACACAGATCCGTTGTATTTAATGCTTTTGAAAACAGGACATTTTTAGAGAAAAACAGTAGTGGTTCTGGTTTAGGGTTATACATTGTAAAAACGCTACTTAAAAGCCATAACTCTGATATTGATTTTACATCCCAACCTAATGTTGGCACAACATTCTTTTTTGAAATAGACTTTGATATTGCGCCCACTGCAGAAGACAACATCAAAACGCTTTCAGCATATAAAAAAGAAATGCATGTTTTAGTTGTAGATGACAATAAAGTAAACTTACTTATCACCAAAAAGAACCTAGAAAAAATTGAAGGTTATCATGCTGAAATAGTTACAAACGGAAGAGAAGCTATTTCTATGATAAAGAACAAGGCTTACGATTTAATTCTAATGGATATTAATATGCCAGATATGGATGGTTATGAAGCTAGTAAACACATTAGAATGTTTAACCCTAAAATACCGATTCTGGCTCTTACCGCTTTAAATTCTTCTGAAATATTGATGAAAGCACAAGAAGCAGGTATAAATCAAATCATTACTAAACCTTATAATTTCGAAGATTTTAAGGCAATTGTACTGAATCATTCCAATGCCAGCGATCTTTATTTTAATTGTATAGCTTTTGAAACAATGTAAGCTCCTGTCCATGCATTTTGAAAATTAAAACCTCCTGTTATAGCATCAACATTGATGACTTCGCCTGCAAAATACAGATGAGGAACTAACTTGCTTTCGTAGGTTTTAAAATTTATGTCTTTAAGATCTACACCACCTGCAGTTACAAACTCTTCTTTGAATGTACTTTTTCCTGTGACTTCAAAAATAGCTTGGGTAAGTTGAGAGGCTAATGCTTCTAATTGATCCTTATTGATGTCTGCCCATCGTTCGTTATCATTTATATGAGAAGCAATAACCAACTGTTTCCAAAGTCGTTTTGGCAATTCAAATTGTGCTGAATTAAAAACCGTTTTCTTAGCCAATTCTTGCTTCAAAATTTTCAACTGTTCTAGACAGCTTTCAAAATCTAGCCGAATAAAGTTTACTTCAATTTTAAAATTATAATCCAATTCTGCCAACTCAACAGCACCGAATGCGGAAAGTTTTAATATAGCTGGTGCGCTCATTCCTACATGTGTAATCAACAAAGGTCCTTCAGAATACAAGTTGGTATTTACAACCTTAATCTCAACATCTTTAGCTACAACACCTGGTATATCTTTAATTCTACTATCCTTAATATCAAACGTAAATAGTGATGGTACTGGTTCTATAATTTTATGCCCTAAAGTTTTTAAAACTTGCCACATTTTAGGATTACTTCCTGTTGCAATAATAACTTTGTCACTCTTTAAATTACCTTCAGAAGTTTCTATACTAAAAACACCATCATTATTAGATAAAGACTTTACATTGTAGTTATATAATATGTCAACATCGTGCTTTTTTGCTTCGTATAGAAAACAATCAATTATGGTTTGAGAAGAATTTGAAACCGGAAACATCCTTCCGTCATCTTCTATTTTAAGTTCAACACCTCGCTCTTCAAACCACGCAATAGTGTCACCTGTCATAAATGTATGAAAGGGTCCTAACAACTCTTTTTCTCCTCTTGGGTAATTTTTCACCAATTCCGAAGGTATAAATTCGGCATGGGTAACATTGCAACGCCCACCACCTGAGATCTTTACTTTTTGAAGTCCTGTTTTGCCTTTTTCTAAAATGGCTACAGATAAATCTGGATTTTGTTCAGCAATATTTATTGCCGCAAAAAAACCTGCTGCTCCTCCACCAATAACTATAATGTTGTATGTATTATTCAAATTTAATTTTTAAGAAGATTTTGTGAGTATTTTCTTTGAGTTAAGCGTTATCACTATTACCTTGAAATAAAAAACATAAAATTACAATGATATTCTTCAATAGACTAATATTAGTATTACTTATAGCAACTTCATGCAAATCTTTAGGGCAATTAAAAGTTGTTGGCTCCGTAAATAATGGTTTACAAGAAGTCTCAGCAGCAGAAAAAGACTTAAAAGAAAATTTACTTTGGGTGATTCAAGATAGAGGAAACGACAATGACCTTATTGCTCTAGAAATGGATGGTTCTATTGCCAGATCTATAAAAATTGAAAATGCTGAAAATGAAGATTGGGAAGATTTAACTNCCGATGATGAAGGCAATATTTATATCGGTGATTTTGGCAACAATAGTGAAAAACGTAAAAAATTCACTATTTACAAAGTAAAGTATGAGGACTTAAANAANAAAAGTGCTAATGCTGAAATTATTGAGTTNACTCTACCTAAAAAACAAGATTCTAAAGATTTTGAATCCTTTTTTCTGTTGAATAATCATTTCTATATAATTAGTAAAGAGAAAAATAAGTTTGTTGTCTTAAAAGTGAAAAATGAAGCTGGTAAACAAGAAGCTAAAGTTCATACCAAACACGATTTAAAAGGTAAAAACAATAAAATAACCTCAGCTGACATAAGCGATGATGGAAAAACTATTGTTTTACTAAATCATGATAAACTCTGGAAAATAGACAACTTTAAAGATGATGACTTTTTTGAAGGAGACCTTAAGGAGTTAGAATTTGATCATGACTCCCAAAAAGAAGGTATTTGTTTTGACTCTAATAATAAAGTCATAATCACTGATGAGCGTAACGGTGATGAAGGCGGAAACATTTACACCTTCTCAATTGACTAAGCGTTTTCTATTTGGTAATTTTTAGATTGTAGATATTCCTTGAAGTCTAGCTGAGAATTTATCTTGGATTTACCTGTTGTTTGGTAAATGTTCTTCTGCTTTGCATCAATGATTCGCCCTTTGGTATTATCATGCCATTGTAAATCTATACAGGTTTCAATGGTTTTCTTAATATCACCATCTTGAATTGGAACAATAACCTCTACTCTTCGGTCTAAATTACGCTCCATACAATCAGCAGAACCAATGAACATCTCATTTTTTCCGTTATTTCCAAAAACATAAACTCTGGCATGTTCTAAATACTTCCCTACAATGCTGACAACTTCAATATTTTCACTAATACCTTTTAATCCAGGAACCAAACAACAAATACCTCTAACCAGTAGTTTTATTTCAACACCAAATTGAGATGCTTTATAAAGACGATCAATGATATCTTTATCTTCCAAACTATTCATTTTGAAGAACAAGTANCCATTACCTCCATTTTTTGCAATGTCTATTTCGTTATCAATACGNTTATTAAGTTCTTTNCGTGTTGTGAATGGTGACATCCAAATTTTAGAAATAGATGGTTNATAGGAGGTATCTAAAAGAAATTTGAAGACTTCTTTTAGATCTGTAGTAATAGCTTTATCTGAAGTTAACAATCCAAAATCTGCATATATTTTGGCACTGTTTTCATTAAAATTGCCTGTTCCGATATAACCAATATTTTTTGTTTTGGTTTCTATTAGTAAAATTTTAGAATGTACTTTAATATCTGGCATACTATAAAGTACACGAGCTCCTGCCTTATCTAATTTTTCTCCCCATTCTATATTATTTTCTTCATCAAATCGTGCTTTAGCTTCAACGAAAACAGTTACTTTTTTTCCTTTTGCCAAACAATTCATTAAACCAATAGCAACCGAAGAATCTTTGGAAATTCGGTATAATGTAATATAGATATGGTTTACATCCTTTCGCTCAGAAGCTTCATTGATTAAATTTAAAATTGGATCATATTTCTGATATGGAAAGGATAATAATTCATTTTTCTCACTAATATGATCAATAATACTATCAACCAATTCTAAACTGTGATGAGCCAATTGCCCATTGTTAGATTCACTAATTCTACTTTCAATTTCAGGAAAATGAAAAAAGTCACTAAAATTATGAAAGCGTCCACCTGGCATTAAATCCGTTTTCTTAAGGCTTAAGCATTTTCGAAGAATTTTAACGTCTTCCTTTCCAATGCTAGAATCGTATAAAACCCTTGTTGGAATACCATAATCCCTATGTTTTAAACTTTGTTTTATCAGTTCTATTAATTCCCCATCTTCCTCTTCATAGTACAACTCACCATCTCTAGTAATCTTAACACTAAATAAGTCTTCTCTTCTTAATTCTGGTAAAACTTTTGAAATATTATCTCTAATAATTTCATCTAAAAAAGTAATATGCTTCTTCTCTCCTATTCCTGGAAATGTTATAAAACGACCACATTTTTTAGTAGGAATAGAAATTAATAAAGGTTGAGAGACATTAGCAAAAAAGAATAATTCTTTATCTTTAATAAAGGATAAATCTAAATCTGAATTTAACTCATAAATCTTCAATGGTTTTTTTACTGAAGCTTCAAAAAACTCTGATGAAAATTCTTGCTGAATATCATTAAAATCTGATGCCTCAATAAGATTAACACCTTCAGCATTTAGTTCTTTAAGTAGTTTTTCTTTATAGATAAAACCAAATCTTTCCTGAAGTTTATCAACCCTTTTCTGAATAGCCTTAATTATTTTTTTGGGCTTTTCCTTTAAGCGAAGTGGTGAGTCTTTTTGAAGTCTTCTAAACTGTCGAAGTTTAGACACTCTTACACGATAGAATTCATCAAGATTAGAGGAAAATATCGCTAAAAACTTTAAGCGATCATTAAGACTGTTAGTCTTATCCTCAGCTTCTTGCAATACTCTTTCGTTAAACGAAAGCCAACTTAAATCTCTATGGTAATATTTCTTTTCAGACATTGAACAAAATTAGTAGTAAGAATTTAGAAAAAAGTTAAGCCAATATTATTTTGTAGTGTTATGACTTTATNGTTTTGTAATANGATTCAATAACTTTTAAATCNGCTTCATTGTTNTTATTTGCCTTGGCATCCTCGTAAAGATTTTCGNCTTCATTTTTAATAGCTTCAATATAATCTTCAGAAAANACATCTTCTGTTTTAGCTAAGAACGACAACATTTTAAACAGTTTTATTACAATGACCGCATCATGCTTACAATAGGTTCTAAATGCAGACATTACATAATACAGCAGCTCGTTAAAATCAACCGTGTTGACATAAATCAAAGGTTTATTATCAGCATCAAAATAGAAGCTCTTGTCATTTTTTCTAAGACGGATTGAAAACAATTCAGTGAGATAATCTATAGCATTCACTGCTGTACCAGGATCATTAATACCTGGAGACATAGCCTTAATAGCAATCTCAGTAATCTGCTTAAATGCTAAAACATAATTATCTTCTACCAATTCACTTTTGTCGTAACGAAACGTTTCTCTAATTTTCTCTATCTGATCGTCACTCAAATCTTTATCCGAAGAAATTAGAGGTAAATCCTTTAGAATATAATCGCCTTTAACAGGAATGACTTTGAATTTGATATTTTCGGTTGTTGCTATTTCAGCTAAANTTTCAAGTTCTATATCTTGAAAATATCCAGAATCAGTTGATTTAATAGAGGTCCACTGGCTAGTATCAGGAAAATCTGTATTACAATCTTTTTCGGTATCAATTTCTTTATTGAGTCTTAATTTTGCTTTTCTGTAGATTCTATCCATGATATTATTTACCTGAATCTCTTGCGAAATAGAGTGTATAAAATAGATAAATGCACCAAGACATAGCGTCATAATCACAATAGCCAAAAGCACCGAAAAACCTGGTAATTGATATTTATTACCATTAGGTTCTATGGCAACAAGAGTAAAAATACAATACAGCAAAGATGCATTGTAAATTCCTAATATTACCTGATGCTTTCTGTTGGATATTAAACCTGGTAAAACTCTNGGTGAAAAGTTACTCGANGCNTGATTNAGAAGAACCATAACCATAGAAAAACTAAANACCATGATGGAGATGAGACCTGCTATGAAAGTGGTGAGTAAATTTCTGGCTGTATCTGTGTCATTTACCACTAAAATGGGTGCGTGCTCTACTAAATACTCAGAGACTCCTTTATTTTCAAAATAAAACATTGCGAAAGCAAAGAATACACCTACCAAACTAATTAATGTTGGGTAAAAAGCAATTCTACTCTCTAACTTGTATATGTAGTTAAAATACTTGTTGAAAAAGGATGTCATTTTTGTTTAGAAGTTTAAACCAAAACCAAAGGTGAGTCTAAGTCCTTCAACGCTATGAAATAAATTAAATGTTCCTGAAACACTCTCTGCGGCTGTAACCCAAAAACCACCACCATAATCGTTGTGCCATTTATCTGAAAAATCTCCTGTAAGCCAAACTCTACCAACATCAAATCCACCAAAAACACCTATTTGTAATGGTAACGTTCCTGTCTTAAACTGGTTAAAACTATAACGTAAATCGGTACTTCCTACTAATGAATTTCTACCTGTAAAACGATCTCTTCTAAATCCTCTTAAACTATTGAGTCCACCAATATTTGCCGCTTGATAAAATTGAAAACCATTACCAAACCTTAACTGTGTTCTTAAGTCTGTTTTTAGAACTAGCTTCCTATTTCTTGAAAGTGAATTATAGAACCCTAAGTTAGAATTTAGATAGCCATAAGTATTATCCGTTTCGTTTAATTCTGTTTTAGCACCTAGATTAAGCAAAAAGTTCATACCTCTTGAAGGGTTTAACTTCTTATCATAACTCTCGTAATTATATTCTGCTTCAAGCGCACCAAAAACCCTTCTTTCATAAAACTCTTCATCTGATGCTGGTACAAAATCCGTAATAAATCTACCTGCGGTATTATCTACTTCAATCGCCTCAAAAATGGCTCTAAAACCATAGTCACTACCAAAACTACCTCTTTTGAGGATTCCTGCTTTTGCCATGTAAATACTTGTTTTTACACGGTTGTAATCAAAATCTAAATCATCATCTAGATTAACAGTTTCGTTACCAAACCCAAAGAAGTTATTTACAAAGTTTTCTGATGTAAACCTACCACCGATATGCAGATTCCAATCGTTCATTATATTAGCGAACTCACCATCATACTCTAAAGAAAAACCACTTGTTGCAAAAAAGTATCCTCCTTTAAACCTGTGTTGCTGTGAGAAAGGATTTCTTTGAAAACCTTTTTTTGTTCTTACGTAAGATATACCTAGTAACACACCATCATCTGGATTGAAACCAACAGCTGGTGTTGTTACAAAATCTTTCTTGATATTCTTTTTAAAGTCGAATAAATTAAGCTTATACACATCCGTAAATCTTACGGTTGCACCATTATTTTCTTCAATGGTATTTTTCTTGCTTTCATGATCATAAATCTTAACCCTTCTACCATTTTTAATGATATAAGTGTCATTTTCTAAACCACCAATAAGTCTTGTGAAAATAGGTTTTTTCCCTTCGCCTTTAACCTCGAAGATATCTTTGTCATCTAGACCATATATCCATATTTCTTTAGTAACATCTCTATTAAACGTTTTATCTACAAGTACATCTGCTTTTTCACCGCCTTTTATTCTCCAAATCTTTACGCTTGTTTCATTATCTCTAATACGATTGACTTCTATATAATCATCCTTGTCCGTACCAGTGAGAATAACTAATTTATTAAGGTGGTTATAATAGCGCTCTGCAATGTCTGTAAGGTTTTGTCGTCTCCCTTTTAAATTTTTCTTGATTACTCTCAGTGTAGAATCTTGAACTGTTTCAGGAACTTTAGTAAACGCTTTATCGATGACATCATCTGTAACGTTCTCTTGTAAAAACTTGGCTTGTTCCATCCATTGTTCTCTTGTAGATTGCTGAACAAGTACACGATCTAAACGAATTCCTGCTACATTCATCCATTCAATATCTTTTAACTCGCTATCATAAACTTGAAGCTGATTTGATGCCCCAGAAATAAGCCTCATAACATCTAGTAAAGTGCCATCGAAATTTGAAAACACTTGATCTCTATCCCTTGGAATAGGTCTGAAAAGTTTATCTCCATTTTCTTGATCGAACTGTGCCCATCTCCATTGATCTTGGTGACGATCCCAATCACCAATTAACATATCAAACAATCGAGCTCGTACAAACGCATTTTGGTCTATTTTATACTTTTCATCATCTCTTACTTTTTCAATGATATCGTGTGTACTTTCAATATCGTCTGCATAACCAAAGTTTCTTTCGTGGCTGTAGTTTTCTTCTGGTCGCTCTTCTATCATGTATAGTTCACCGCCATATTCCTTATTAAACTTTCCTAAATGTTTATGCTTTGGAATAAAAAACAATCTTGGATTTGTATGATAAACCTGCGCTGCATCTGATAAGTCTGGAACAGTTAGAAATGCATAAGGATGAGCTGCTGTGTAAAAATCTAAAATTAATTCCTCAACAGCAGTTTTTTCAAATTCATCTTGTATATAAGTATCCTTAAATAAAACCGTTTGTAAATATTGTGTCGCACTCTTTTTGAGCGCTCTCATGTTTAACTCTCTACCATCTTTGGTCTTAAGACGCAATGAGCGTGTTTGGTGTCCACCACCAGCTCTTACGACCTCAAGACCTCCGTAAAGTGTATCTAAAGTAGCGACCTTTGCTGTAATTTTTTTACTGTAAACATCACGATAATGATTTCCCCAAATAGATTTGAAAAAATCTGATTTATCAGTTTGTTCTGCTGTGTAAACAGAGACTTCTATTTCTTGAGGAAATGTATCTGGTAAATCAGACACATCATATTCTTCAGTAGGTTTAAAAACTTCTGTGGTAAATAGTTGTTTTGCTTTACCATTTTCCTCACCAAAATAAGTTATTAAAATATATTCAATTTTCAAGAAATGTTGATTTTGCTTTTAGAATATATTTTAATTGGTAACCCAAACTCTACGCTTTGGCCTTATAAACTTTAAAAAAATGGTCCCATGCCAAGACCACCCCAACGATTTGTAATTCTCGTATTTTCTCAGTTTTTATTTTTTTCACTAATCGTGAATTTAAGCCAAGCAAACCAAAACTCGAGGCTAATGAACTTGGGAAATAAGGCTTTGGTCACAAATGAATATAAGACCGCTGAAGAT
>PAJL01000078.1 GCA_002706045.1 Flavobacteriaceae bacterium | reverse complement strand
AAATTTTTTTACTGGAAAACGTAACTATTTGAACCCTCAAGCGTAGAAAACAATTGGAAACCAGACACACAAACCTATATACCATAAATAATAATATGCGAACAACCTTAAACCCCAAAGACATGAAACACTACAGACAAACCTTTTTATTAATTACTATAGGAATTATAGCAGGTCTATTGTTTTTATATCAAGGCATTAAAAAAATAACTTAAAACTAAGCTAAATAAATTAACCCTTAAGAGCCCTAAATTTTGGTTAATAGCGGTAAAGTCCTATTCATTCTTGAATAGGGCTTTATTTTTATAGCCAATTATAAAAAACGAAAAGAGGATAATTACCAAGTAATGTATCCTCTTTTCTCACTATTAACCAATCTATCTAAACTAACTCAACTGTCTGTTTTAATTCATTTCTATAATGCCAACAACCTCGTAAGCTCTTGTACCATTAATTTGTATTTTTTCATATAAGATATTGGCATATTCATAATATGTAAATCCATCTATAACTACTTTTTCATAATCGTTTGGTAATTCACTAACAATGGTACCGACTTCTGGATCTACAACTTCATATTCATTATTAATATGGATGTAGAATATTCCATTTGCATTGTAGTAGTTATAATTGCCATAACTAATACGTCTGTAATCAGTTGGTAGTTTTTTGACTCTAAACCCAACTTTTGGTGCTATAACTATGTAGCGACCACCAGAGTGAGTATAATATTTATCATTATCATAGTAGTAACTTTGCCCATTGTGCTTCACCTCTGTTTTGTTAGATACATTTCTTACCGAAACCACTTTCTTTTTATCTGTTTTGTAAGTGACCTTAGAACTAGAAACTCTACCATTGTTAGTGTTGACAGCCGTTCTATTGGTGTTGTTTTCCGTTCTAGAACTATTACCATTCGTAGTTCTGCTTATATTACTCTCCGTTCTTGTAGTTCCATTTGTTGTGCTTCTACGGTTTTGAGCAGAAGCTGTTGAAAATGCCATAACTAATAGTACTGGTAGAATATATGCTTTAATTAGTGTTTTCATAATTCATTAGTTTTTAGTTAAACTTTGACTTAAATAAATAGTTGTTTTCTATTTATAGTGTAAATGTAGTTTGAAGTCCTTTGTAAAACCAATGAAATAGAAGTAGTACTAAATTGTATCTACAAATCAGTTGATTTTATAGATTTAGTAATTTGTGAAATACTATAAGTTCAAGGAATTATTATTTACAAACTCTAGGAATTTAGGCTTGTATTGTTCAGAAACCGTAATGCGTTGTTTATTGATAATGATTTGACTACGCTCTATGACTTCAATATTTTTTAGAGCCACGATAAAAGAACGATGCACACGCATAAATTGTGTTTCAGGAAGTTCTTCTTCTAAAGATTTTAAGCTCATTAAGGTTAAAATGGGCTTAGGGTTGTCTTTTAACCAAATCTTTATATAATCCTTCAACCCTTCAAAATAAAGCACGTTAGCGAGCTTTATTCTTAGTTGTTTGTATTCAGATTTTACAAATAGGAATTCCTTTTCATCAGAAAGTAAGCTTTTTTTCTTTCCTCTAACCAGTTCAAACCAAGTATTAGCTTTGTTGGCTGCCGCTAAAAATTCAGCATAATCAAAGGGTTTCAAAAGATAATCTAAGGCTTCAACCTTAAAACCTTCCAAAGCATAATGATCAAACGCTGTGGTAAAAATTACTCTGGTATCTTTAGGTAACATTTTTGAAAATTCAATACCTGTAAGGTCTGGCATTTGAATGTCTAAAAACAACAAGTCCACTGGATTTTCTTTTATAAATTCCATAGCCTCAATAGCACTGCCACATTTTTGTTTTAGATCTAAAAATGGTGTTTTCTCAACATAGCTTTCCACTAAGTTTAGAGCCATAGGTTCATCATCAACAACTACACAAGATATCTTTTGAGTACTCATAAAATTACAGTTTTTCAATTTTTAGGTTTGCTATGAAGCGCTCATCAATCAGTTTAGTATCAAAACTATATTTTCCGTTATAAAGTAATTCCAAACGTTTTTCTAAATTTTGAAGCCCAATACCCGAACCACTCTTATCATCCGTCCGTTTTGGGAAATTATTATTTTCAATATTGAAATTTATGACACTCCCTTCACAATTCATATTGATGGTAATTTCACTCGCTTTACTTGCGGAAACCCCATGTTTAAATGCATTTTCTATCAGTGAAATAAACAACAAAGGTGCCACTTTAATTCCTGTTTCAGAAGATGGAAAGTCATAATTCACAACTGTTTTATCAGAAACACGTAGCTTCATCAACTCTATGTATTTGGTCATAAAATCAATTTCCTTAGAAAGGGAAACGAGCTCTACATTGGTTTCGTAAAGCATATAGCGCATCAGTTTACTTAAACTATGTATAGAGGTTTTAGCTTCATCTGGAGAAATATCAACCAATGCATAAATATTATTCAACGAATTAAAGAAAAAATGCGGCTGTAATTGGTAATGCAAATGTTGTAATTCTGACTTAAGCTTAAAGTTCGCAGCTTCTTTTCGTTCGGCTTCAGTATCTATCCATCGTCTTGTGGTTTTTATAGCAATTGAAAACAATAAAGGAGCTACGTAAGATAACATTTGCACATAAATTAATAGTTTTACAGGTGGTCCTTCACCATCACCTTCTGGTCGCTTTCTTGTTATATTTTCAAAAAATGTATTTTCGATAATATCTTTTAAATAAACAAACAGCACTATCATTATAAGATTGACAACCACAAAAACTATCATCTTCTTAGCAAACAGATAACGATCGATTAAAACAAAATAATTTGTATAAAAAATCACCGCATAAAATACCATTGGAACAATAAAATGCGCTATAACTCTGTTAACATCTTCTTGGCCATAAGCCAATACAAATGGTGTTGAGAATAACACAAACCAAACAATAAGATGTGAGAAAAACGTTATTTTTTTATTTCTATACATGGTAATTTTATTCGTAACGTAAAGCTGTAATAGGATCTAATGCCGCTGCTTTTCTTGCAGGATACCATCCAAAAAAGATGCCTGTTATAGCACAAACAGCAAAGGAAATTACTATTGAATACAGCGCAACACTAGTTGGCCAATTTAAGAATTTTTCAATAAAAACTGTGGAACCTAAGCCTAAGATTACTCCTATTAATCCACCTGTAATGCTTATTAAAATAGCTTCGATTAAAAACTGCAACAAAATATCAGACCCCTTTCCTCCTACTGCCATTCTAAGTCCTATTTCTTTGGTACGCTCCTTAACGGAAACATACATAATATTCATGATTCCAATTCCGCCAATTAATAATGAAATACTCGCTACAGCCACCAATAATATGGTTAACATTTCACTTGTAGAACTAAATGTAGATATTAATTCTTCCATAGAACGAACGCTAAAATTATCCTCTTGATCTGTACCGATTTTATGCTGATTTCTCATAATTTCAGTGACTTCGGTTACGGCATCAGGCGCATCATCTTCACTTACTGCAGACGCCATAATCTGATTGAGATAATCAATAGCTAAAATACGCTTTTGTACTGTAGTATATGGGGCAATCACCACATCATCCTGGTCTTGACCAAAGGTATTTTCACCCTTTTCCTCTAATACTCCAATGACTTTAAATGGAATGTTATTAAATCGAATCATTTGTCCCACAGGATCTTGGCCATCAGGAAAAACATTTTCAACAATGGTTTGTCCGATCAATGCTACTTTGGCCGCAGACTTCACCTCTGCTTCAGTGAACATACTACCACTTTGTAAATCGACAACTTTAATCTTTAAATACTCTGGATTTACACCATAAATAGTCGATGGCCAGTTATTAGAACCATTGATAACCTGTCCACTTCCATTAACTACAGGTGTCATGTAACTCAATAAAGTACTTTGGGCTTTTATAGCTTCATAATCCTCATATTTTAAGGTCTGCATATCACTCGCGCTTCCTCTAACTCCTCCTCGCATATCGGCACCTGGTCTAATCGTTATCATATTAGAGCCCATACTAGAAATAGTAGTTCTAATACTTTCTTTAGAACCTTCACCAATGGCCAACATAGCTATAACCGAAGCCACACCAATAATGATACCCAACATGGTAAGCAATGTTCTCATTTTATTGAGTACAATGGCCTTAAATGCTATTTTGAATAAATTTATAACTCTCATAATTAATGATCTTCTATTGGTAATTTTGCCAATTCTGCTTTTGCAGATTGTATATTTTCATTTTTATAATCCTTTATGATATTACCGTCTTTAAGGACTATAGTTCTACTGCTAAATGTTGCTATATCAGGCTCGTGTGTGACAAAAGCTATTGTAATGCCTTGTTTGTTTAATTCCTGAAAAAGGGACATAATTTCATACGATGTTCTGGTATCTAAGTTTCCTGTGGCTTCATCTGCTAATAAAATTACCGGATTATTAACCAGTGATCTTGCTATAGCAACACGTTGTTGTTGTCCACCAGATAACTGTGCAGGTGTATGATCTAAACGTTCACCTAATCCTACCATCTGTAAAGCTTTAATCGCACGTTCTCTTCGTTCTTCTGTTGATACTTTACTATTATATAATAATGGTAATTCCACATTTTCTATTGCTGAAGTCTTAGCCAATAGATTGTAGGATTGAAAAATGAATCCAATTTTCTTATTTCTAATAGTCGCTAATTCATTTTTAGATAAATCTTTAACCTTTACTCCATCAATTTCATATACACCTGATGATGGCTGATCTAAACATCCAAGGATATTTAACATCGTACTTTTACCAGAACCTGAAGAACCCATTATAGTTACAAACTCACCTTCATTGATAGCATATGAAATACCTTTCAGTGCATGTACCGTTTCGTTTCCCATGGTAAACTCACGTTTAAGATCTTCTATTTTTATTATTGCTTTGGTCATGATCAACTTATTTTTTCTTATTAGATCCTGGTGGTTTAGGCATAAATGGGCTTTCTGCTTCAGTATCACTAGATAGATCGGCTACTGCTGTTTCCTTGAGACTGTAAACCAGTTTATCTCCCTCATTAACACCACTTATAACCTGAACACTTACACCATCACTTGCACCGAGTTTTACAGTTTTTGGTAAGAGTGAACCATTAGTATTGTACACCCAAAGTGTAGTGCCATCATTTGGAATATTTATATCATTGGGTAGATTATGTTGGGCATAATAATTATTTAAGGTCTGTTGGTCTGGCTTAAAGTTTACAGCTTTAGCTTCGGTGGTAATGATGTTTTTTAATTCTAGAGTGTAAATAGAAATAGTAGCCGTAAGTCCTGGTTTTAATTTTAAATCAGGGTTATCTGCTTTAATTACGACGACATAGGTAACAACGTTAGACTCTACAGTTGGATCTAATCTCACCTGTGTTACTTCTCCTTCAAAAGTTTCTCCTATATAAGCGTCAACAGTAAAAGTTACACGCTGTCCTTCTTTTACATTACCTATATCTGCTTCATCAACATCAGCTTCAACCTGCATCTCTCTTAAATCTTGGGCAATGGTAAATAATGTTGGTGTACTATAACTTGCAGCAACCGTTTGGCCTTCATCAATATCTCTTGATAATACGACTCCATCGATTGGTGAATAAATACTAGCATAGCCCAAATTGGTTCTAGCAGCTTGCAAATCCGATAAACGTTGTGTTACTGTTCCCTTGGCTGTTTGATAATCGTATAGCGCATCATCATAGTCTGATTTGCTGATAACCTGATTATCGAATAAAGTTTTCTGTCTCTCATAAATAGTTTTAGTATAGGTTTGCTGACTTAAGGCATTATCATATGCTGCCTGTGCCTGTGTCAGCGAAGCTCTTAAATTGGTTTTATCCAATTCTGCAATAAGTTGTCCTTCTTTAACGACGCTATTATAATCGACATAGATTTTTTCTACAACACCCGAAACTTGAGTACCAACTTCTACTTGAGTTATCGGTTCTATTGTTCCTGTTGCTGTTACCATAGTTGTTACTTCACCTTTTTTTACCGTTACGGTTTTGGCTTCAATCATCATAGTATCATCACCTTTAAAAAAGGTATAATAGGCTATAGCAGCGATGGCTAGTATAACAACAATGATTATGATATTTTTTTTAGTTTTCATATTTATTTTAATTAAAGTTGAATGTCGTTTCCTTGATAAAATTGTAATAATTGATGGTACATAATGCTCATGTATTTTGCTTGTAAGTAATTCTGCTGAGCATTAGTATAAGTGTTCTGGCTAATGACCAGATCTGTAGTACTTAAACCACCCAATTCATATTTTTTCTGAGCTAAATTGTATGATTGTTCAGCAGCATCTCTTGAAGCTTCAGTCGCAAGTAATTGTTCTTGGGCTGATACCGCATTTTGATATGCTGTTTCGACCTTTTGATAAACTTCTTTTTCAGTAGTTTGCTGACTTATTTTTGCTTTCTCTATATTTATTTGTGCAGTCTGTACAGCTGCTTTGGTTTGATTTCTGTTGAATATTGGGATGTTCAACGACAGACCTATTCTTTGATTAAAGTTGATATTGAATTGATCTGAAAAAGTACTTTCATCAATACTTGTATATCCCGAACCAAGACTACTTGTTAATGATAGTGTTGGCAGATAACAACCTTTAGCAATATCCAAACCTTTTTCACTAGCTTCTACTTCCAGGTTACTAGCATTAACTTCAGGCAGAATACCTAAAGCTTTATAATAGATTTCCATTTTATCGAGCGCTATATTGGTATATTGCTTATTCTCATCAAGTGCTTCAATTTCGAGCTCAACGTTAGGAGGTAGTTCTAATAATTGTTTTAAGGCAATAACATATTGTTGATACGAATTTTTTGCTGTAATGATGGCATATTTGTTTGTTGCGGCTTGACTTTGAGCCTCTGTATAATCACTAAAGGCAATAGAACCTGCATCTAACCTTGCTTTAGCTCTATCAACTTCTTTTTCTGAAGCGGCTAGATTATTCTCAGCAATTGTGACCCCTTCTTTTGTATATAGAATTTGAAGATAGTTTTCTAGTATACTTAAGATAATATTGTTTTTAGCTTGTTCTTCCAAAAACATACTCTGATTAACCAATAACTCATTTTGTTTTATTTGGTTGTTGATTTGATTACCCTGAAAAAGCGTTACAGAACTATTAAGGCTTACGTTGGTACTGTAAATTTGATCGGTAACATAATCGCTGGTTATAGGGTCAATAGAATTACCATTAGAAAATGTTTGTGATGCCGTACCTGTGAGATTTGGTAATCTAGAAGACTTGGATTCGTAATAATCAACTTCAGCTTGAGATTTTGTTAGTGAAGCCTCTTTAATAGTTATACTATTGGTAATAGCATAATCTATACAATCTTCAAGCGTCCAAACTTTAGATGATTGTTCTAATATTTCCTGAGAAGTTGCTATCTGAGAAATTACTAAAAGCAATAAAGTTATGTATAGTTTCATTTCTTGTGTTTTTTAATTAACACTGTAAAATTGAAACTAATGCTTACTTTAATAAAGTATAATAGATGTTTGAATGAATTGACTATACGTTTTAGTATATTCTATCGATGAGTTTTATTTCAAAAAACATAAAAGCTCTTGAAAATTTCAAGAGCTTTTATAAGTTTTTAGAGAATATGTCTTTTGAATGTTTCTTTTTAGCGACCTCTATTGAAGTCAATTACTTTATGTTTCATTCAAAAATCATGATATAAACTTACCTTTAATCTAGAATATAAAAAACAACATTATTAACCTATTGCTTTATTATATTACCAAACAAGTATTGTTTATAAAGAGGGTTATTGTAATTGGGTTAATTAATGTTTTTATTCTATTTAACTAAGAAGCACTTAATACTATATTATGTTGTGCTACCAGTAATCCATCTTTGTTTTCTAACTTCAAAATTCTATTTGGATCACCTTTCTTAGAAATACGCTTTCTACAACTTTTAGTTAATAACGGATCTTCATCAAATAAAAATGTATCAATAGCATATACATCTTTAGAAGGCTCCTTTACTAAAGGATATATTTGTTGTAGTTGATTATAACGTCTGTCATTACCTGGAACGAATGTATAGAATGTGTATCTTCCTTCTTCATCTGTCTTTACCCAGCTTCTATGGAACACATAACGCTCATCACCTTCTTTTCTTAAATCAAAGTTTCCATTTTCGTCAGCTTGTTCAATATATATTATAACATCTTTAGCTGGAGTTACTCCGTCACTTTGGTAAACAACACCTGTTAACTTTAATTTTTTAGTTTGAGATCTGTAATCAGGAATAGTGTCACTGTTACTTAATTGTGCCTCTGCTCTATCAAACAATGGGCTCGTAGCTGCATCAAAGTCTTGAGCCAAAAGCTTATTAACAAATAAAAAGAAACACAGAATACTAAAATTACGAATTAGATTTTTCATAGGGCTATACATTTTAGATATGTCAAATTTCCACTATTAAAATCGTAATCCACTAAAAATCACATAAATGCTATTTATTTCCGACTAAATGAAAAAGGATTCAAAAAATTCCGATGAAATGCTACCTTTTTAAAAATTTTCACACAAAAATAAATGTCAAAATGAACTGAAATAGCTCCCTAAAAACTGAATTAAAAGGCTTGTGTTTTTTATCTGATAATTTTACTTTTCGTCCTTAAAAAATGTATTTCATCCATAAAATTTGCATTTCATATGTGTTTTTTTTTTTTAAAAAAATGCCGAAAAAAGTTGATTTATTTAATAATTTGTATAGATTTGCTTCACTAAGAATAAATAAAAGCCCTAAAATGAAAACAAAACTTACTTTATTCAGTATCCTTTTTTTCTTGATGATTGGTACTAGCTTTGCCCAAAAAAAGGATAAATCTCCAAGTATTATTAGTGGTAAAGTAAATATTTCAAAATATCATAGCCGTGAAGATTTAGAAAAACTTCCAAAAGGCGATCTACTAACATTATACATAGAGCGTATTGAAGTAATTGTTAATATTTTACCAAATATTGCTTTCGCAACAAAGCCAGGAGTTACTATGGCTTCTTTAGGTATACCAGAAACAAAAGATAACACTAAGGCTTTAGAAGAAAATATTGAAGCTTCTGAGACTTATTTTGATAAAGCGATAGAGTTTCAAAAGAAGATTTTACCTTATTCTGATACTACAGATTTAATTGCTGCAATTTTGTTCTACGAATCAACTTTAAAAGCACTACACACTTACGAAGATTTTAAAAGAGATTAGCTCAAATTATCTCAATATATACTTAAAAACCCAAGCTTTTTTGCTTGGGTTTTTTTATTCATTTCAAACTTAAAATTTACACGATTAACTGATAACGGTAATTTATCAATCGATGAAATGTATTTTTTTGTAAGAATTTTAAGTTTTTTTATATTAATACATGTATTTCATCGATAAATTTTGTGTTTCATAGGTATTGTTTTTATGTTTGGTCTAATAGTTTAAAACGCCCTTTAATCTAATAATGAATTTGACTACTATGAAAAAAATTACTTTAACTAAAATTCTTTTATTATTTGTGTTTTGTGGAAGCTTTGCACAACAGGAAAAAGGAATTACCGGTTACAACAATTGGCTAAACTCTTGGACAGATTTTAAGCCTAATCAAACAGAATATGGTGAGCCTACTCAGATATTGAGTGGTGATATCACTGAGAATACAACGTTAACAAAAAGAAACACCTACCTTCTACTGGGTGAAGTTTACGTTACTAACGAAGCAACTCTTACAATAGAGCCAGGAACAGTAATCCTTGGTGACTTTAAAACCAAAGGTTCTCTTATTATAAGTAGAGGTTCAAAAATCATTGCAGATGGAACCGCTACTGACCCAATAGTGTTTACTTCTAATAAAAGTGATAAGAAACAAGGTGATTGGGGAGGTATTTTCCTNCTAGGAAATGCTCCNATAAATATTTTCGGAGGAGTATCTTCTTTAAATTATGGATTAAAACCTTCNTCAACTGAAAACATAAGCTACGGTGGNGANGATGCTTACAGTAANTCTGGTGTATTAAAACATGTTAGAATTGAATATGCTGGAAAACGAACTGTTGGTCACGAAGACTTTAGTGGTATTACTTTNGCTGGTGTAGGTATAAAAACATCNATATTTAATGTTATGGTAAGCTACTCACAAGGAAATTCCTTCAATGTTCTTGGTGGTGAAGTGTTACTAGAGCAAGCAGTATCTTTTAGATCTAGTAAAAATGATTTTAAATTTAATCACGGAGCACAAGCTAATATTTATAATTCTTTAGCAGTTAGATCTCCTTACATTTCTAGTCCTGATGGTTCTAAATGTCTACACGTTAGTTCTTATAACATCAAGGAAGATGCTGATGCTTCAAAAAAAGAAACTCTTGTTAAAGCAGAAAACTTAACGCTTATGAATGTGAGCAACGATATTAAATACGATATAAGTGTTGGTCTAGTTCAAGAAGCTATATACGTTGGGCCTGATGTATCTTTCTCAATTGATAAAAGTGTAATTTCTGGATTTAATCCAGCTGTAATCTTAGATGAAAGAATAGCTATCAATAACGATAACCTAGCCAAAATACAGTTTACAAATACTTACTTCAATAACTGTAAAGGAAACATTTTCAAAAAAGGACAAACCAATAACGACGACTTAGAAAGTTGGTATGGAAGTAGAGCTTTTGATAATGTATATTCAAAAGGTCCTGATTCTGAAACATTCATCGACTCTGACAATAGTAGAAAACCAGACTTTAGATTAAAAGTAAATGGTATCATTGCTTCTAATGATAACTTTGACGATGAAGATTAGAAAAAATCCTCTCATTTTCCTACTAAGAGAGCAAATGAGATTCATAGCAATTCAAATTAAATTTCTAACATGAATTGCTATGGATCATTAAAAAATCCTTTAAGCTTATACGCCTAGAAAACTACAATCCCAAAAAAATGTCCCAACCTATTAACCTAAACAAACTTATAGTTGTTCTGTGTGTTCTTGTTTCAATTTTATCTGAACAAGTAACAGCTCAGATAGTAATTGGTTCTCCTAATTTAGGGTTTAGTCAGGCATGTGCAAGTGAATCTTTCAACACCTATAACACTACATTTGTGTTTTCACCAGAAAATGGGATAGACAGTTCTAATCAATTTATAATTGAAATGTCTAATCCTGATGGAGATTTTTCTGAGGCAGTAACAATTTACACCTCTAACGCAGGAGAGGTAACAACGTCGCCAGCAACTTTAACGTTTTCTATACCAGAAACCACTGCAGGAGAAAATTATAGAATACGTATAAAAAGTACATCACCTGTAGCAACAAGCTCTGGTTCTACATCTTTTGCAGCTTATTATAAACTTCAGGATTCACCTTTTACAATCAATAATTTAGTATCCACAGGAGCATTTTGTACAGGCGGTAGTTATCTGCTTACAATAGACAATCCTGGTACTGGATCTAATGATTCTCCTTTAAACTATCCTTCATTAACCTTTAACTGGTTCAGAGAAACTGGACCAACAACTTCTGTATTTGTAGCTGAAGGGCCTACTCTAGCGGTAAGTGAAGAAGGCACTTATTTTGTTGAAACTAATTACGGTACATGT
Organism: Flavobacteriaceae bacterium; assembly: GCA_002706045.1. Lineage (GTDB taxonomy): Bacteria > Bacteroidota > Bacteroidia > Flavobacteriales > Flavobacteriaceae > Winogradskyella. The sequence continues at coordinate 6,198 of PAJL01000078.1, read as the reverse complement.
ACGTCAAATTCATTTTCTAACCGTGTTACAATTAGTGAAGCAACCTCTGGAGAGGCTAACGCTACTATTGCTTCTAGCTTAGGCAATCCTTTTTGTCCTGAGCAAGGTCTTACAACTTTGAGTACTATTGGTGGCAATAGCTATCAATGGTACAAAGACGGAGCTATAATTCCTGATGCTACAAGTCAAATGTACCAAACAAGCGAGTCTGGGACTTATTCAGTTCAAGTAGATTTAGGAGATTGTTCTGCTTCTGGTTCTATTGATTTGGTCAGCGAATTATTTGAGAGTTCTATAAATGTTTCTGAAATCAATGAAATGTTTGAAGATGAAACTCTTTTTGTTGAAGTCACTTCTACAGCTACAGCTCCTATCTATGAGTGGTATTTAGAAGGCTCATTAATACCAAGTGCTACAGAAGCTACTTATGAAGCTACAGATTTTGGAACATATTCAGTGGTTATAACAGAGACAGTAGGTTGTGAAGCTTCAGTTGAATATGAATTTATAATTGAAGAGGCTTTAGACTTATTCCCAGATGTAGAAAAAATACCTAATATGATAAGTCCTAATGGAGATACTATTAATGATACTTGGGTGATTCCGCAGCAATATGTAAGTGGAACAGACACTGAGGTTATTATTATGACCAACCAAGGAAAAATTGTATTACAAACCAATGATTATCAAAATAACTGGCCAGAAAACGATTTGAATTTAACCAGTGTTAATCAAGTTTACTACTATATAATAACAACATCAGACAATCAAACTAAAAAAGGATCAATAACTGTAGTAAAGTGATATGAAAGAATATTTATTAGTCATATTATTATGTATCTGTTTCTCGCAACTTTTGCAAGCGCAAGAAGATGACGGAGTAGTTGCGTTTAATTTACCTACAAGAAATTCTTTAACCTTCAATCGTTTTGCTATAAACCCAACATTTAGTTTTGTTAGAGAACAAACAAAATATATCACTGTATATAATAAAAGAGAATGGGTACAATTTGAAGATGCACCACTCACCTACCTTGCTGCCTATTCTGGTAGATTTAGTGAAAACATAGGTGCTGGTGCTAGTGTTTTTCAGCAAAACTATGGTGTACTTACAACTTTTGGTGGAGTATTAAACTTTGCTTACAACGCAAGATTAGGACGCGATAACAATCTTACTTTTGGTCTTAATGTTGGTGCTTACAGTAGTGGTGTTAATACCTCTAATGTAGTTACAAACTTTGCAGATCCAGCATTAGAAAATGTACCTTCAAATTTTTTGCTAACTATTAATCCTGGTATCAATTTCGGTACTGAGTTTTTAGATTTTGGGGTATCTGTAAGCAACCTCGCTCTTTATAATCTTAACACTTCAGAACTCATTCAAGATAATCCACAGCAAGGCATACAAGCACATATGCTTTATACGGGTTATATGGATAGTAGAGGTTTTTTTGATGAAAGTAAGTTTTCTGGTATGGTAAAATCAGAATTTCAAAAAGATGAAACTATTATCTCTGGTATAGCAATGCTTACAGTTCCTAAAGGAATTTGGGGACAAGTAGGTTATAATACATTATATGGTGTTTCAGGTGGTTTAGGGTTGAATATTACTGAACAGATTGCAATTGAATACAATTATGAGACACCTATTGGTGGTGATTTAGGTGAATTTGGTCCTTCACACGAAATCACTTTGGCCTACCGATTCAAAAACGATAACTATTACAATTATGGAAATGATGATGAAGTGGCTGGTATTTTTTCAAATGGAAACAAGAAAAGAAGACGTCGTGTAGTTAAGTCATCTAATACAAAATCTCGAAATACAAATTTACTTGGTGGGACTTCTAAAACTAAAGCTGATGAAGATGCAGAAGCTAAGAAGTTAGCTGAGCAAAAAGCCGAAGAAGAGGCTGAAGCTAAAAGAATTGCTGAACAAAAGGCTAAAAAAGAAGCTGATAAACAAGCCAAACTATTAGCAGAACAAAAAGCTAAAGAAGAGGCTGATGCCAAGAAATTAGCTGAGCAACAAGCGAAGGAAGAAGAAGAAAAAGCTAAAGCTATTACTGAAACTAGAGCTAAAATTTTAGCTGAGCAAAAAGCTAAAGAAGAGGCTGAAAAACAAGCTAGATTATTAGCTGAACAAAAAGCTAAAGAGGAAGCCGAAGAACAAGCTAAATTATTAGCAGAACAAAAAGCTAAAGAAGAAGCTGAAGAACAAGCTAGATTATTAGCTGAACAAAAGGCTAAAGAAGAAGCTGAAGAACAAGCTAGATTATTAGCTGAACAAAAAGCCAAAGAAGAAGCTGAGAAACAAGCAAATGAAGAGTTAGTTACTAATCCTACTGATGATTTAGGCAAATCTATGCAAGCCATAGCTAAATCTACAGAAGCTTCTAAAGAGCAACAAAATGATTTAATGGATAGATATAATGATATTATTAACATTAAAGACGAAGATCTTAAGGCGCTTAAGGAAGAGAATGATTTAAGTGATCAAGGTATTAAAGTTCAACCTAGACCATTCAAAAGTGTTACAGCTGAGAATAATGAGCTTAACGCAATCAAGTCTGAATTAGACAAAATTATTGAAGAGCGTAACAAAGAAATTAAAGATTTAGAAGAGCTTTATGACGAACGTATTGCTAATACAGAATTGGACGAAGTCAACCTATTCTACAAGAAAAAAATAGATCGTTTAAAAGATGAACAGTTAAAAGCTATAAAAACAAGATCTCAACTTGAAACTAAACTTGAAGAAATTAGAGTTGCGACAGAGTTTGAAAAGAGACGTAGAATAAAACGTGCTGCTTTTGACAATGAAGAAGACAGATATGCTCAAGATAGAGCTGCGTTAGAAAGAATAAAACGTACAACAGAAACAAAAGAAACACCATACACTGCTGAAGATTTTGATTATGGTGAAGAACTTGGAAATAATATAAAAATACTTAAAAACATTAAAAATGTAGAAAGTGGTTACTACCTTATAATTGCTGTGCATAGCAACCCTCAAAAACGAAACGAGTTTGTTACTAAAGTTGTAGAGTCCGGAAGATCTGATGTTGACTTCTTCCATGATGTTGCAACAAGTAAATACTACATCTATTATGAAAAGTATGATAGTATACAAAGTGCAAACAATGCATTAAAATCAAAAGGAAATAGACCATACAATGGAAAAATGTCGATAGTGAAGATTGAAAATTAAATAGAAGTTAAGCGCTCTTCACTTCTTTAAGCCCCAAAGAAGAAGTGAGGATTTTAAAAATAGATATCATGAAAAAACCTACTTTTTCTAGAATTACAATAGTTGTGGTAATGCTATTATTGGGACAACTAACTTTTGCACAAAACCTCATCCCATTTTCCCCAAGATTTGATGAAGCATTAAAAGGAGACATCCTTTTAATCGGAAATAGCAATGTGGGCTTGCACCCTACCAATCCATATAATGGTAATGCTACTAATGATGGTACCAATGCAGCAGTACATGTAGATATTGATGGAGACCCAAGTACATTTAATTCTAGTAGTGCAGATTTAGATGTACCAAGTGATAATGGTTGTTATCAAATCGTTTATGCAGGACTGTACTGGAGTTCGGTAGTTAACGGAGACGACCCAATTTCTGATATTAAATTTAAGGTTCCTGGTGGTTCTTATGTTGATATTACTGGTACTGAAATCTATTATCAAAATGCTTCAAATAATTACCAATCTAACACCTTTGCATATTACCACGATGTAACTGATATGCTAACAGCATTACCAGACCCTGAAGGAACCTATTCTGTTGCAAACATATCTTCATTAGTAGGTCCAAGACCTAATTCCGAAGGTTTATCCGCTGGTTGGTCTTTATTTATTGTATATGAAGATCCTTTAATGCCTGCACAATACATCACTTCGTTTGATGGTTTTACAAAGATTACAAGTGTTATTAATGAAACTTTCCCTGTTAGTGGTTTTAACACTATTCCTGTAGGTCCTGTACGTGCAAAATTTGCATTTAGTACTATCGAAGGTGATAGAAGTTATTCTGGTGATTATTTAAGGTTAAACTGAACAACAATTAGCGCAACTAATAATGCTGGAACGACAATAAGACCAGGAAACAACTTCTTTAATAGTTCAGTTTCAGATATAGATCCAGTAACTAATACACCCGAACTTTTTATGGATCGAAATCCAAGTAGTACAAACACACTTGGTTTTGACGCTGGTATAATAAACATTCCAAACCCAGGAAATACACTTATTGCTAATAATGTTACGAGTGCTAATATAAGCTTAGGTAGTAACCTTGATATCTACTATTACTATTTCAGTGCTTTCGCTATTGAAATTATAGCACCTAATATTGTACTTACTAAAATAGTTGAAGACGATGCTGGTAATGACATTGGTGGTCAACTCGTCGGATTAGGATCTTCTCTAAACTATACTATTGGTTTTCAAAATACAGGAAATGATGATGCTACTAATTTTACTATTAGAGATATTCTTCCTATTAATATTGTTTATAATCATCCTACTGATTTAGTTTTACCTCCAGGTGTAACTGTTCAGAGTTATGATCCTGTTACAAGAGAATTAATTTTTGACATTGATGAATCTCTAGTTGAGGAAAATGATCCTGTTTATGAAATTAGAATAAATGCTCAGGTAGTTGATGATTGTGGACAATTAGCAGATGCCTGCTCTAACGTTATTAATAACCAAGCTTATGCTACGTATCAAGGAACCATAAATCCTGATTTTACAATTACTGATGATCCTAGTGTTAATAGTAATACAGGATGTTTAGTAACTCCTCAAGCCACTAACTTCTTAGCTGATTTAGATTGTACATTTGAAGAAGAGCATGTTTTATGTGGTGAAAGCTTAGAACTCACGGCTGCTGATGGATATGATTCTTATGCTTGGTCAACAAGTCCAACAGGAACACCTGTAATAGGCACATCGCAAACAATTACTGTTACAGACACAGGAACATATTATTCTTACAATACAGCTATTGCACCATGTCAATCTATAGTACAAGAATATAATGTTCAACTTTATGGCAATGACACTACAAACCCTGTAATACCTTATGCTGATGAGGTTGTTATATGTCCTAATGATGGTAAAGAGCTTCCTAATATTTTCTTATGTGGTGCTGATGATTTTGTATTTATTGAAACAAACATTGCTGATTCTACAAACATAACTTGGGAAATATTAGATGAAACAAGTTGTGCTGCAGTGACTGATCCAGATTGTGCTAATGAAGATGATTCTTGTGTTTGGAATACAGTTCCACCAAGTGAATCTGGTTTATTTGTTGACACAGCTGGTCAATACCGTATTACAATTAACTATCCTGGTGGATGTTTCGTACAATTCTATTTTAATGTTTACGAAAACTTATTAGACCCTACCGTAGTTTCTGAAGATATTATCTGTACTACTGATGGTAGTATTACAGTAAATAACGTACCTAGTGGTTATGAATACAGTCTTGATGATGTCAATTATCAATCTAGTAATGTGTTTTCTATTCCAACTCCTGGAACATACACAGTTTACATTAGACAAACTGGCGTAACAACCAACCCTTGTGTTTTTACAGTTCCAGATGTTCAAGTTTTAGCAAGAGAATTCACAGCAAGCCATACTGTAACACAACCTATATGTAATGGTGAAATGGGTAGTATCCATTTAGCCATTAATGATGTTGATCCACAATATACTTTCACACTATATAGTGGAGGAACATTAGTAAATACAGTTGGGCCTATTACGGATAACAGCTATACTTTTGAAAATCTAAATCCAGGAACTTATACAGCTACCTTAGAAACAGAAAACGGCTGTATCTTCTCAGAAGACATTACTATCATAGAGCCACCACTTTTAACAGTGACTGCTGCTGTAACTGTGCCGTTAACCTGTACCGATGGTGAGATTACCATCTATCCTAATGGTGGAACGCCACCATACTACTACTTCATCAATAGTACTACGGATTTCCAATCGGTACCACAATATGTGGTTACAGCACCTGGAACTTATGACATAACTGTTGTAGATTCTAACAACTGTAGTGCTAGTACTACAATTGATGTAGATAGTTTACCAGAGCCAGAATTCAATATCTCTACTACCGATATTCTTTGTGGTGATCCTGGTGATACAGGTGTGTTGACTGTT
>PAJL01000077.1 GCA_002706045.1 Flavobacteriaceae bacterium | reverse complement strand
AAAATTGTAAATTTGTAGTAAGACGTTCAGATAAATAATACTATTTCAAACTAACAGATAGGTCTACAATTCGGTTAACACTGTTTTAGTCTATTTCTGGAAGTATTGATTTTACTGCATAGTGGAGGTTTGGGTATCATCCTGCCACCCCGACAAAAAGCCTAAAACAATATGTTTAGGCTTTTTTTATTTAAAATCACAGGTTAGTTGATGCTGTTGTGTTTTATAAAAATTTTAAAGAGTCACTGAGTGAATTATAGATTTTTCATTTCTAAAAAGCCTTTAACTTTGAATTTCTCAGAAATAACTTCGGTAGAAGTTGTTTGGTTACTGTTTTTAAAACCAGGTTGTTCGCCACCTACATAAAGCGTGAAATTGCCTTCCTCGATAATGCGTTTTGTTTCCTTGTTTATTAAGGAAAGCTGTCTTGGTGTTATTGTAAAGTTAACCGATTTAGATTCGTTTGGTTTTAAATGAATACGATCAAATCCAACAAGTTGTCTTATTGGTCTTGGAGTAGAGGCTTTTTCATCTGTAATGTAAACTTGAACAACTTCATCACCTGCATAATTTCCAATATTGGTAACTGTTACCGATAGGTTTAGATTTTCACCAGCATGAATTTGTTTTTTAAATTTCAGATTTGAATAGTTGAAGGTTGTATAACTTAAACCATATCCGAAAGGATACAGAGGTTTTCCTTCAAAATAGCGATAGGTTCTACCTTTCATATTGTAATCTTCAAAAGCAGGTAAATCTTCCAAGGCATTATAATACGTAATGGGTAATCTTCCTGCAGGATTATAGTCTCCAAAAAGTACATCAGCTAGAGCGTTACCACCTTCTTCTCCAGGGTAACCAACATTAATAATAGCATCGATATGTTCTTTAGCCCAGTTTATAGCTAAAGCACTTCCTGCATTAATAACCAGAATTACAGGTTTACCTGTAGCTTTTATAGCTTTTAGTAATTCTGTTTGTTGTTTTGGTAGATCCAGATCTTTTTTGTCACCACCTTCACCTTCCAAACGTTGAGATAAGCCTAAAACGAGAATGGAAAGATCTGCTTGTTTTGCTATTTTAACAGCTTCCTGAATGTTGTCAGTATCTGTTTTTGCCCATAACATTTGAGCCAAAGCATTGGTCTCATCACTAAAATAGGAAACTTCTATCTCATACTTTTTTCCTGCCTCTAGATTTAAAACACTTGTAGCATATTTGGGATGATGTGCCGATCCTTTACCATTGTTAATATTTTGCCCTTCAATTTTTAAAGACATACCACGTTTTGATAAAATCGCTAATTCATATGAACCAGATGTTGCAGGTACCAAATAGCCTTTCCATAATACAGAGAAATTATCATCTAAATCCTTAGAAATAGAATCATTTTGCCATGAAAAATCAATGTTATCGTCAATACGTTGTAGTACAGGTTTGCCTTCCCATTTTACGTTGTTAAAGTAAGACGCTTCTAAACCTTGTTTACCATCCATGGTTTCAAAAAATACAGAAGGAATAGGTTTTAAATTTAAAGCATCTTCTGAAAGATGACAGCCTTCAGCATATGATATATTAATAACAGGTTCAACTTTGTTTTTTAATCCGGTTAAAAATGTAATAGGATTTTTTGGTGTGCCATGGTAGTTTCCTAAAAGCGATTCCCAGTTATCGGCATTCGGACCAATTATAGCAATGTTTTTAAGTTTGTTTTTGTTTAAAGGCAATACATTATTGTCATTTTTTAAAAGGATGATGCTTTCTAGAGCAGCCTTTTTAGCCAGACTATTATGTGCATCAGAACAAACAATATCATAAGGAATTTTAGAGTAGGCTACTTTTGTTTCATCATCAAACATGCCTAATTTAAAACGAGCTAACATAGTTCTCTTAACAGCGGTATTAATATCTTCCTCACTAACTAAACCTTGCTCTAAAGCTTCGGTTAAATAGTTGTAGTATCTACCACAGTTAAGATCGCAACCACCTTTTAGGCCAATTGAAGCGGCTTCAGATTCTGTTTTTGCAATGTGATGCCCTGTATGAATATCACCAATAGCACCGCAATCGGATACTACATATCCATCAAAACCCCAATCGTCTCTTAAAATTTTATTTAGTAAGAAGTCGCTACCACTGCAAGATTCACCTCTAAAACGGTTATAAGCACCCATAATAGAATATACTTTGGCATCAATAACGGTTTTTCTGAATGCAGGTAAATAGGTTTCATACAAATCGATATCACTAACATCAATATCAAAAGAATGTCTTAAGGCTTCAGGGCCAGAATGAACTGCAAAGTGCTTTGAGGTTGCAATTGTCTTAAAATATTTAGGATCGTCTCCTTGAAGACCAAGAATAAATTGAGAAGCCAATTCTCCAGTTAAGTAAGGATCTTCACCGTAAGTTTCATGTCCTCGTCCCCAACGCGGATCGCGAAAAATATTGATGTTTGGTGACCAAAAGTCTAAGCCTGTATAAATACCTCTTTTGTTTTTCCTAACAAAGTTATGATGTTTAGCTCTGGCTTCATCTGAAATGACATCTCCTATATCTTTAAGAAGTGATTTATTAAAAGAAGCAGCAACAGAAATTGATTGTGGAAACACTGTAGCATAACCAGCTCTAGCAACACCATGTAGGCTTTCGTTCCACCAATTATATTCAGGTACTTTTAGTCTTGGAATAGCTTCAGCATCATTTACTAGTTGGCTAATTTTTTCCTCATTAGTCATTTGGCTAACTAGGATATCTACCCGTTCGTCAAAAGATAAATCGGTATTTAAATAAGAAAAATCAATTGCTGTGTTTTGAGCAATTCCGAAATAGTTAATAAGTAAAAAAAAGGTAATAGTACCTAATTTGAATAGATTTGATGTCATGCTTGTTTTTATTTATTCAATAATAATGAAATCGATTACATTGAACAAAATTTGGACATGAAATAGTTAAATCTATATAAGGGTTATACAGGAATTTATAATTAAAAAAAGGTAACCAATATTAGAGTTACCTTTTCTATTTTTAAAACCATTCAAAATGTATTCCTGATGCTACTACTGCCGCTACTAAAATAGCAAGAGTGATAATAATAAACTTTGCTCCAAATTTTGTTTTAGTGTCTTTTTGAAAAATATAATCTCTTCTGTCTTCTTCGTCTTCTTTTACAAATTTCATAATTCTTGGTTTTATTTATTAATATATATGGTTTTCTTATTTACAAACTCTAAAATCCCTTCTTTTGAAAGTTCTCTACCATAACCGGAAGCTTTGGTGCCACCGAAAGGTAATCTAGGGTCAGATTTTACCATTTCGTTAATGAAAAACGCACCATCTTCTATATCTAAAATTCTTTCAGTAGCTTTTTCATAATCTTCAGTAAATACCATTGAACCTAATCCAAATCTTGAATCTAATGCTATTTGATAAGCTTCTTCTTCGTTACTGACCTTAATTATGGCAGCAATAGGACCGAAGGTTTCTTCTTTAAAAACAGGCATTTCTCTTGTAATATTTGTAAGAATGGTTGGCTCATGATAAGCATTACTTCTAGAGTTACCATAATGAACTTTAGCACCTAAATCAATAGATTTTTTAACTTGATTTTCTAACGTATCAGCCAAATCTGGTCTTGCTAAGCACGAAATAGTGGTTTCCGTATTCTCAGGGTTATTGTACTTTAGATTTTCAACTTTTTCTGTGAACTTTTCTAAAAATTCATCATATATATCTTCTACGACTACAAAACGTTTTGCTGCAATGCAACTTTGTCCAGAATTCTGCATTCTAGCTTTTACAATAGTGTCAATATGTTTATCCAAGTCAGCATCTTTAAGAATAATACAGGCATTATTACCACCTAATTCTAATACACATTTCTTTAGATGTTTTCCAGCGGTTTCGGCTATGCTTTTTCCAGCTTTTTCACTTCCTGTAAGTGATACCGCTTTTATAATATCATTTCCGATTAGTTTTTCTATATCGTCATGTTTGGCTAATAGTGTTTGAAAACAACCTTTAGGAAATCCTGCTTTTATAAAAAGTTCTTCAATTGCTAAAGCGCATCCTGTTACGTTTGAAGCATGTTTTAAAAGACCAACATTACCAGCAGTTAGTGTTGGTATAGCAAATCTAAATACTTGCCAAAAAGGATAATTCCAAGGCATAACTGCTAGGATACAACCTAAAGGATCGTAACTTATAAAACTTTCGTGAGCATCTGTTTTAATTATGGAGTCAGCTAAGAAATCTTCAGCATTTTGGGCATAAAAATCAATTAAGAAAATACACTTTTCAATTTCAGCAATACTTTCTGAAATAGGTTTTCCCATTTCTTTGGTCATGAGTAAGCTGAGGCTGGTTTTATCATTTTCTAATTCATCAGCTAAATTGGATAGTAACTCAACACGATCTGAAATTTCAGTTGTTTTCCACGATTTAAATTCTTCGTTGGCTAAGTTCAATTTTTCTTTTAGTTCTTCTTTAGAATGAAGCGAGTAAGATTCTAATGTCTCACCATTATATGGATTAGTAGTTGTTATTTTGTTATTCATGATTTTTTTTAAGCTTTTTACCAAATTTAAGTTTAACTCATGGATATTATTAGTTGTTATAATAAAAGTTTTAACGCTAACAATAGATTGTATTTACGTCAATATTAATGTCTTTCGAGTCAAGTAAAACCGCATATAGTTGCGATATTTGAATAAACGAAATTATTAACATAAAACATTATAAGATGAGTAATAACGGAAATACAGTTTTAGGAATTTTAGCAGGTACAGCAGTAGGTGCAGTTCTAGGAATATTATTTGCACCAGATAAAGGAAGTGAAACCCGTAGAAAAATAGCNGAGGAAGCAGCNGCAAAACGNGATGTTATGGCTNCAAAAGCTTCTGANTTAAGAGATACGGTNGGANATTCTATTGCTTCACACAAACAGACNTTAGATCACCAAGTNGANTCTATNGTNTCTAANGCNAGTTATAANGCNGAAGATGTNATNANTACNNTNGAAGNNAAATTANANGANTTAAANNTNNAGAANAANAANCTTCANAAAAANGCCTAATNAATGAGTGTTTTTGAATCTTTAAATAATACAACTGATAAAGCTACAGNTATTGGTGANCGCTATATTAAAGCGTCTCACCANTATNTACGATTAAAAATTTTCCANCAGCTAACGTCTTCNGTTAGTTTAATGGCTAAAGTTTTAATTATTGGTGGTTTTTTATTTGTTGGATTNATCTTTTGTTCCATAGCATTAGCNATTGAAATAGGGNGAAGNCTTAATTCTTTNGCTTTAGGTTGCCTNATTGTAGGCTTAATGTTTATGGTNATANGTTTTATTCTTTTNAAAACTAGAAAGAAGATCAATTCAATAATTATAAAGAAAATCGGTTTAAACTTTTTTAAATAAAATGAATAATTATACTTCTTTTGAACAGATAGAGAAAGATCTTAAGCGCTATAAANTAGAGCGAGATATTGCATGGGAAGANTTNAAACTTATGAAAAATGAGTATAAGGAAGATTTAAAACCTATGAATTGGGTGAGTACAGCAATAAANATTACAAGTAAATATAGTTTTATTGCTTTACTCANGAAATGGATTTTTAAATAATAAATAAAAAAAAGGCTAACTTAGAAGTTAGCCTTTTTTTATTTACTCTATGCTTAATATTTTTATTAAGCAACCATTACTTTTGGGACTATCTGTTTTTTAAACTGGTTTGGTGTTACACCATATTTTTCCTTGAATATTTTAGAGAAATAGCTTCTGCTTGTAAAACCAATAGTATATACTACCTGAGAAATGTTTAAATCTGTAGTTCTTAATAAGTGTCTAGCAGATTCCAATCTTACATGTCTTATATATTCAGTAACTGTTTTGGTATGAAGAAATTTAAAACCGTCTTGCAGCTTTGCTTGTGAAAGACCAGATTCTGCGGATAAATCTTCAAGATTGTAATCTACAGAAGGACTTGCTTTAATTTTTTCACCTAATTCTCTAACCTTTTTAAGTTCACTTTTTACCAATGATGTTGGTAAAGGTACACCTTTAGTCTGTTTACTGTATTCTTGAATATGCATTGAGATTATTTCATAAACCTTAGCTTCCATTTTTAGAATACGTGTCATATTCTTTGTCTTTGTTTCATGCAGCTCCTCAACAAAATCTGCCATTTTTAGATTAAGCATTCCATGATGAACAAATCTATTTTCATGGTTTGTATCAGTAAAGATTTCTTTAAGTTGCTTATTAAGGGAAGATAGTTTTGCAGTTTTTTTCTGTAAAAACTCCTTTCTTTCAATTTGTATAATATTTGATTCTACTTCAACATCTTTCTTATAATGAAGATAGTTTACACCTTCAGACTTATTTGAGAAAATCAAGGATTGAAATTGTTCAACCAATTTTTCTTCTTTATGAATACCGAATTTGTGTAAAAATTCACCTTTTAGACAGTAAATAAATCTTAATGGATTATAATCTGAAGGATCAACTTTGAAAATAACGTCTTCAAAGTAAGTCATTTTTTGGATTAATAAATGGATTCCAAAATCAAAATGGATCATTCTAATTGAACCTCTAGCGATGTTATTATTTACAGTTAAAACTGTTTCTCCCCAATCTTCGCTTATTTCACCTCCAATCTTGTCCTTAAATTGGTCAATAACATTTTCGGAGCTATTCGCACTGATAAGTATTTCTTTCATAATCGATTGTTTTGGTGTTATACTTAATATACGCTTTAGCTGTAAGACGAGATGTTAAGGTTTTCTTATAATTTTTTATCATCAAAGCACAAATGCGCATACCTAAAGTATCTATAGAATAAAGTTAGGCTAAAGAGAAGCATTAATCAACTAAATATCTAATACCGCTATTTATTTTTTTAAATGAGCAAATATTCGCTTTAGTGGTGCTCTAACTTTGAGATATTATTAACATTTAAACACTTTTATAATCATGAATATTTATGAATCAATTAGAAAAGACCATGATATACAACGCGATTTGCTAGATAAGTTAGTAGAAACTTCAGGTGATACCACAAAGAGAAGTCAATTATTTAAGGAACTCAAAAAAGAATTGACCATTCATGCTAATGCAGAAGAGCGTCATTTCTATAAGCCTCTTATTCCTGTTGATATGATGCAAGATCATGCAAGGCACGGTATTGCGGAGCATCATGAAATAGACGAACTAATAGAACAACTAGAAGATACAGAAATGGACTCGTCTGCTTGGTTAAAAATTGCAAAGAATTTAAAAGATAAAGTAGAACACCATTTAGAGGACGAAGAGCATTCTTTTTTCCAACTTTCAGGTAAAGTTTTCTCTGAGAAACAGAAAGAAGAATTAGCTGATAAATATAATGCTTATATGGAAGAGCATAGGTAATACTCTTAAAAATGAAGAACCAGAAGGTTAGCTTAGAATTTACAAATAAACTTTATAATAATCCTGAAAACTATATTGATAAATTCGATTTGGTTTATGCTACTGATAATATCCTATCAATAGAACGTCAACGAAAGGAAAAAGATTTTATTTATTTACAACAAGGAAAAACGGTTACATCAAACACTACAATAGAAAGGATTAATGCTTTGGTTATTCCTCCTGCATGGAAAAAAGTAAGAATAGCTTATATATCCAATGCGCATATTCAAGCCATAGGTAGAGATCGAAAAGGTAGAAAGCAATATAGATATCATTCTAATTGGAATAAACTTAGAAATAGAACAAAATTCTATAAAATGTATGCCTTTGGTAAAAGTTTACCAAATTTAAGAGAAAGAGTAAACCAAGACTTAAAAGATACTAGTTGGTCCAAAAATAAAGTATTAGCTTTAATAATAAAGCTTTTAGAAGAAACGCACATACGTATTGGTAATAGTTATTATGCTAAGACTAATGAAACCTATGGTTTGTCTACATTAAGGAGTAAACATGTAAATATTTATAAAGACAAATTAAAATTTGAATTTGTAGGTAAGCGAGGGAAACAGCATTCCATTACATTAAGAAATAGGAAACTTGTTAGATTGGTGGAGCAGTGTGAGGAAATACCTGGATGGGAGCTCTTTAAATTTTTTGATAATGATGGTAATAAAATGGCTGTAGATAGTACTATGGTTAATGAGTATATTCACGATATTTCAGGTGAATTATTTACAGCTAAGGATTTTAGGACTTGGGGAGCAAGCAAAATATGCTTTGAAACTTTAAGATCAATAGGGATTGAAAAAAAAGAAGATCTAGCAAAAAAGAATATTCTTTCGGCAATAGATGTAGCTTCTAAAGCTCTTGGTAATACTAGAAATGTGTCTAGAAAATATTATGTTCACCCTCATATAATAGAAAGTTACTTAGACTCTTCTATAGAGCCTTATTTTACAGAATCCCAAAAAATAAACATAACTGGACTTGCTAAAACAGAGAACTCTATGCTAAGTCTGTTAAGTACATATCAGCCCAATATTTAGGGGTATTGCGTCAATCTTTACGGCATTTGAATCAAACTAAAATTAGCTATCGGGCTAATTTAGTGGTGTCAAAAAAGTAAGTTAGTGTTATTATTTATTAGCACTAGATGATAAATGATATACATCTAAAAAGAAGATATCTATAACGCAAAAAATTTTAAATTATGAGTACTTACACAGAAGAAGTAGGAAAAAAGTTAAATGATTTATTGGAAAAAACGTATGACGCAGAAAAAGGTTTTAAGAAAGCAGCTGAGAATGTTGAAAATCCTTCTCTCAAGTCTTATTTTAGTGATAAGGCACAAGAGCGTTATAATTTTGGACATGAATTGAAAAGTGAGCTAATAAGCTTTAATCAAGAAATTGATAAAGGTGGAAGCGCCACAGGTACAATCCACAGAGCTTGGATGGACGTAAAAAGTCTATTCTCTAGCGAAGACGAAGAGTCTATGTTAGAAGAAGCTATTAGAGGTGAAAAGGCAGCTATCAATGAATACAAAGAAGTTATTAGCGATACAAGTTTGCCATTGAGTACAAAATCGATTTTAGAATCTCAAAAGACTAAAATTGAAAATGGTCTCTCTAAAATTAAAACCTTAGAAAGCTTTAGCTAAAAAAGACCTATTATTTTGAAAAAAAGAGCGTTCATATGACGCTCTTTTTTTTATTTATTTTTTCGTTTTCTAAAGGTGCTAGGACTACATCCAAATCTTAATTTAAAGATTTTACAAAAGTAGCTTCTGCTCATTATTCCTATTTTGTAAACCACTTCAGAGACGTTGAGATCGGTTGTTAAAAACAGTTGTTCTGCATAGTCTAAGCGTTTACTTCTTATATAATCAGTCACTGTAGTACCATGCATATATTTAAAACCCTCCTGAAGTTTTACTGGAGATAAACCCGTTTTTTTGCAAAGTGACTTAATATCATGTTGTAAATCTAGATTTTCTGTAATAAACTCTGAAATTTTCCTAACGCTTTGCAATTCGTTTGTTTTAAGGTTAGAATCTTTTTTCATGATGTACATTTCTTTGTGAAACTCATTCATGAACTGTGCTAATGTCTTTTGATAGTTTCCTTTCATATCCATTATATCCAATAACCCATCACTAATACCAAAAGGCTTCGTTTCATACAAACTTTCAGCAAGTTTTAAATTTTTAGTGCAACTGTAAGGGTATAAATCGAGTTCCTCAAGAGCACTTAAGACCTCTTCTGTTCTAGAGCGTTTTTGGTCATTAGAAGAAAGTGCTTCAAACTCTTTAAATACAATATTTTTATCAATATAAATTATACTTAATCTGAGAGAATTAGAAGGTTTTAATGATAAGTAACTCTTAGTTTCGGGTTGACTTCCAACAATTGAAGGACAGAGTTCTTCAATACGAAATAGGTTGTTTTTGTTATTGAATTTATGATAAACTATACCTTCAGTACAGTAAATGAAATATAGATAATCTTTGTGATTATTGAAAAGTTCAAGGGTTAGAGCTTGCCTCAACAATACATCAAATTCTAAAACCTTAAATCCGTTATCTAATTTTAAGAATCTAATAATGCCTTTTCCTGTGGTACTTTTTAAATGATGATCATAGATGTGCCTATTAACCTCTAGATCGTGTAGATAATCTAACGCTAAAATTTGATGCGTATCAATTGAAGAAAATCCTATTTGAGTCATTGACATAAATTCGGTTTTAATAGATTATGGTCTGATTATCTGTTATTTGTAAATTTAGCATTGAAAGTGTAGAGTCTTGACATAATAAAATATTTGTTTAACTCTATTGGGAATTTAAATGAGATAATTTGTGATTCCAAATGATTTAATTGAGCCCTTATTTTATACATATAAGGCAATGTGTTTAATGTTAATTTTGGAACTTGCACAAAAAAGTAGGGATGTTTTACAAGTTGTCTAATACAGCTGATTTACAATGTGTTGAAGAAGTGTTTAATACTAAATTTAAATATCCATCACTTTATAAAAAAGCTATGGTTATTAATGGTTTGGCTGAAGAGTCGCTGCTAATTATTACTTCAGAACAAAATAACATTATTAATTATGGTATTTGGGGCTTAATGCCAGAGCAGTATAAAGATGAATGGGAAAACTTTCAGAATTTAGATAATACCTTAGATATTTCTTTGTGTGATGTTAATGAATCTGACTGGATTAAGAATATTTTTCTTAACAACCATTGTCTTATAATTATTACAGGTTTCTTTACTTCCTATTTATATGATGGCGAAGTATATCCGTATTATGTTCATCTAAAAGATAACAAACCTTTTGCTGTAGCAGGTATTTTCTCAAAATTAAAAGATGGTTTTATTTCTGTAAGTCTATTAACATCAGCAATTAGTAGTAAGCTTGCAACAGTTCATAATCTTGGTAAGGAATTCCCGATAATTTTAGAATCCAAAGATTATTATAACTGGTTAAATGATGATTTAGATATTGAAAACTTAGATAATAGAAAATATATAGAAGAATCCTTAGAAGCCTACACAATTTCTAAAGATTTTTTCAAAAATAATATCGTTTATGATACTGTTTTAGAGCCCGTAAACTATAAAAATTTACCTATTCCTCTTCTGAAATAGAACTTTTTGATCTTACCAATTCTTTATAGTCTGCAGGCAATATATTATAATTGTCGTAGAAAATTTTGGAAAAATAACTTCTGCTTTTATAGCTTATTTGATATACAATTTCAGAAATTGAAAATTGAGTACTTTCTATAAGTTCTCTTGCTAGTTCTAATTTTTTAGTTCGTATATACTCATTTACAGATTTTCCATATAACAATTTAAAACCGATTTGCATCTTTTTTGGACTAAAGGCGTGCATATCTGCTAAGTCTTTAACAGTAAAAGAATCGTGAAGATTTTCACATATATATTTACTGACAGTTTTGGTTTTATTTAAATCTGTTTTTGAAATGGAGTTAGGTAAGGAGAGCTTTGTCTCGTAACTTTTATGTTCTAGAATTTGAAGAGCTAATATGAGATTTAATTGTCCCTCAATGTTTAAAGATCGTACAATACCAGAGTTATCTTCGGCATTTAATGTTTCTATAATATCGGCTAGCTTTAAATTAAAATTTCCCAAGTGCTTATAGGGCAAAAATTCACTTTTTCCACTTAAAATTGACTTAAGTGACTTTTGTAAAGTATCAATGTAGTTATTGGACTTATTAGAATATTGATCTCCAATAATTTTAATAACATTCAATTTGATATCCTCACCACTTGGGAATATAAATGTATTATTAGAATTTGGTAGATTTGAGAGTATTGTATTCTGGTACCTTTGGAGCTTAACTAAATTTT
Organism: Flavobacteriaceae bacterium; assembly: GCA_002706045.1. Taxonomy (GTDB): domain Bacteria; phylum Bacteroidota; class Bacteroidia; order Flavobacteriales; family Flavobacteriaceae; genus Winogradskyella. Next base: position 13,912 of record PAJL01000077.1, on the reverse strand, counting down.
GGTTTTTTCCTGTATGTTCTGATGAGTATAATAGATTACCTTCAGACACAAATAGGAATTCTATTGGATTAGATTGTGCTATTTCAAATACTAATTTTATTTTTTCATTAAAGTAAACATCATAATCCAATAGGGAAATTCCCCAATCAAAAATGATATTTCTAATGGCTCCTTTGCCAATTTCATTATCAAAAGTTAGAATATGTTCATTATATGTGGCGTTACTTTCGCCATTAATCACTTTATTTATTTGTTCTATTATAGGTTGGTTAAGTGATAAATCTACATGTATTTCTTTCATTTTCAGCTCACCTAATAAACTCATTAATATGAGTGTATGTTTATTCAATTTGGTGACGCAAAAAAAATAGATTAATAAAAAATGGATTAACAATATTGAAACAAAGAGTAACAGTATTGGGTAGTTTTGTTAAAGTTTTATGTGATTTTGATGAACATTCATAAAAAAAAATTCTACTTAAAAAGAAAATTATGCTGTCTTGTCTTTTCTTACCTGATCAAGGTATTCTTTTGGAGTAAGCTTATATTTTTCTTTAAAAAGTTTAGAAAAGTAACTTCTGGAATTTATTCCTATTGAATATGTAATTTCGGTAATATTTAAATCGGTATTTTCAATGAGCTCTTTGGCTTTGATGATACGTTTAGATTTCACATAATCATTAACACTACTATTAAATAAGTGTTGAAAACCAGATTGTAGTGTGTTTTGGTTTAGGCCAACTTTTTTAGCTAATTGATTAACACTGTAATTTGCAGCTAAGTCTTCGCTTATGATCTTGGCTGCTTTTTCTACTTTATCTATAGTAGAACGTCTTAAAATTTGCCTTTTTTTAGGATCGTTTAAATCATCTGTGTATTGTTGAAAATGTAAGGTTAAAATCTCATAAGTCTTAGATTCTATAAACATTGATTTTACCAGACCTTCAGATTCACAATTCTTAATAGCATCAATAGCCTCAGAAATTTCCATTGAATATTGACCTTTATAGCTAAAGAGGTTAACTCCATTAACATCTTTAAATATGGTTTCAAGATCAGAACCCATATTATCTTCAAAATGGTCTAGTTTTTTTTCAAATTCTTTTCTGTTGATATAGATTTTTATAAAGCTTGTAGCTTTGTTTTTATGAATTAAAAGAGTGTTGTAATCTTTCATGTCGTTTGAAAACATTAGGCTTTCAAAACGTTCTATTTTGTTTTCATTTTCATTGGAAGAGTTGGAGTGCGTCACCTTAGATTCTACATTAAATAATAGAATCAGCGGATTCAGTTCATCTTTTTTAAAACGAATTCTAAACGATTTATTCAATAAAACGTCAACTTCTATAAGCGAAATACCATTTTCAAAACTAATAGCTTTGATATGACCATCGCCAAGTTCTTTGGGAATATCAATACAATATTCATTGTTCTCCTTTTCAATCTTAACTTCGAGATTTTCAGAAAGAAGTTTTACAATATCTACGCTGTTATCAGCTTTTAAAGTTGCAGATTTATACATGATAGTCCGTTGGTTCAGCCTTTATGCTGAACATTCAGAACATAAATCTAAATCAAAAACTTTAAAAATAATAAACTAAAATTCAATTGAGTCAAATTATTTAGTATTCGAGCATACCTTGAAAGTATTATGAAGGTATCTTCGCCTTAGTTTAGTTAGTATATTAGTAAAGTAACTTTTATTAATTTAGTGGTGGGTTGGTTACCCAGTAGATAAAGCGAATTTCTTATGAAATTCGCTTTTTTATATCTATTATTCTACACGTTTATAGTTTTCTGAGTAGATTCTATTACCATCCTCATCGAGTTCTATTTGTTTAAAACGATTAGAGTCTAGCTCTAAATCAAATCTGAATTGTTTCTTTTCGGCTATGACTTCATCCATAATTTCTGAACCAAAATCTAAAACCTCAGTCAGTTGATTGCCATCATAATCGTAAGTGCCATAACCAAACCATTCCGAAGAATCAGCGGCTCTGTGTTTGCACCACATAACCTTGGTGTCTGTATACATTTTTAATTGCCTAAACTCAGGATTAGTTTTAAAAGAGTCAACTACTTTGTTGTCCTTATAGTTGTAAAATCCTATAAGTTCCCAAGTACCTTTGAGATGATTGGTTTGATCGTTACTGATGTCTGCAGTGGGAGTGTCTTTTTTTGGATTGTTGTTGCATGATAAAGTTAGTACCAAAAACAGACATAAAATTAAGTGCTTAGATTTCATGACGTGTTTATTTTGTTATTAGACCATAATAATTTACAAAATATTAAGCAGATTTTTAAACGTATTTACATTAATTATAATACTATAATTACTGTTGATAACTTAAGTGTAAGGATTTATGCAAAAATCCTACTTTTGTTAAGTATAAAAAAACACACAAAATATGTCAGATACAATTGAAAAAGTGAAGTGTTTAATCATTGGTTCTGGACCTGCAGGCTATACTGCGGCAATTTATGCTTCTAGAGCAAATATGAATCCGGTTTTATATCAAGGTGAACAACCAGGCGGACAGTTAACCACTACAAATGATGTTGAAAACTTTCCAGGTTACCCAGAAGGAATAACAGGGCCAGAGATGATGATGCAATTACAAAACCAAGCAGAGCGTTTCGGGACAGATATACGCCATGGATGGGTTACAAAAGTTGATTTTTCAGGTGAATTTCACAAAGTTTGGATTAATGATGAGAAAGAAATTCATGCATCTACAATTATAATTTCAACTGGTGCTTCAGCAAAATATTTAGGTTTACCATCAGAACAGAAATATTTAAAACTAGGTGGTGGTGTCTCAGCTTGTGCTGTTTGTGATGGCTTCTTTTACAGAAACCAAGAAGTGGTAATCGTTGGAGCAGGAGATTCAGCTTGTGAAGAAGCACACTACTTATCTAAGCTATGTAAAAAAGTAACAATGTTAGTAAGACGTGATGAGTTTAGAGCATCTAAAATTATGGCAGAACGCGTTAAGAAAACAGAAAATATTGAAATTCTTTACAACACAGAAACTGAAGAAGTTTTAGGTGATGGACAATTAGTTACAGGAGTTAAGGTTTTTAATAACCAAACTAACGAAAAACAAGAAATTCCAGCTACTGGTTTCTTTGTGGCTATTGGGCATAAACCAAATACAGATATATTCAAAGGTCAGATAGATTTAGACGAAACAGGTTATATCATTAATGCTGTGCCTGGTACCAGTAAAACCAATGTAGAAGGTGTGTTTGTAAGCGGAGATGCTGCAGACCATGTTTATAGACAAGCAATTACTGCTGCAGGAACAGGATGTATGGCTGCGTTGGACGCTGAGCGTTATTTAGCTGCTAAAGATGCTGATTTTGAAGTGGCGACTTCTACCTATAATTAGAAATTAACTAAACATAAAACAAAAAGACCGAAGTAAAACTTCGGCCTTTTTTATTTATTTTTCTTTTTTCTGAAGCTTTGATGTGCCTTCAAATTGTTTTATTGTAATCACAGAACTTCCATATAGGTAAGTTTCGCTGTCACCAGAAGATGACAATGTAATGGTTTTATTTGCAGAGATTGTTAAATCACTGTTGTCTTCTAAGCTGGCCTCAACATTATTAACCTCATAATTACTACCGTTAAAATTAGAAGAATTAATTAATCTAATAACGGTACTGTTTGCAGAGCCTTCAATAGATATATCGGCACGTTGATAAAGATCAAAATTTGAAGTTTTAGTATTTACCAATGCATCAAGTTTACTGTTGTCGCTAAGTTCCATTTTAGTAGAATCTGCAGTAAGATTTAATCTAGTTTTAGATTTACCTAAGCTTTTATAATCAAATGTTTTTGCTCTAATATTTAAATAAGCTCTAGAGTTATCTGCAGTTATTAAAGAGACATCAGTTAGTTCCATAGAAGTAAGAGATCTTATTTCGCCATCACCTTTAACCTCTATATTTTTTAGAGCGTCTCCATAATTAACTTTTATGCTAAGTTTCTTTTTAGATGTAATTCTAACCGATTCAGTGAATTTTAGTACTCCATCATTAACATCAAACTGTATCACTTCATGTAGGTTGTCATCAGCTTCTACTTCAACAGAAGGTTTACTGTTATAAACCACTTCTAAAGAAAAATCACCATCAACAACAATTGTATGAAAATCGTCAATATAGGTTTGTTTAATAGTTACGTTTCTGTCGCCTTTTATTTTATCGTCAGTTTGCGCTTGTATTAATGGCATTCCAACACCAATAAAAGCCAGAATGAGTAATATTTTTTTCATATTCCAAAGTTTATTGTCTTTGTAAAAACAAATAGTGTGCCTAATTAAATGTTTAGAGTTATTTAGACTCAAGCAAATGCTTTGTTTATCGCTATTTGAAAAACATAAATATTTTCCAAATTAAAGACATTAAACAAATATATACAAAAACCATCCCAAACTCTATATAGAATTTGAAATGGCTTGATTTTGATTGGCTTTAAAAATGATAGCTATATTACAACTATCGTTTTTTGATTGATTGATTGATTGATTGATTGATTGATTGATTGATGCTATTGCTGTTTCACACTTCCTGAACTACTATCGGAAGCATTAACTTTTTCTGGGTTTCCAGAATACTTTATATCTCCACCACTTGTAGCTTTAGCAGTTAGTTCTTTTTTAGTGTTTACAGAAATATCTGCTCCGCTAGTAGCTTTTACATTTGATGTATTGGCAATGAGATCTGTAGCTCTGATGTCGCTACCACTGGTCGCTTCAGCTTTTAAAATATCAGTAGTACCACTAACAATAAGATCGCTGCCGCTTGTTGCGTCGCAAATTAAATTTTTGGTTTTTACTTCAATTTTCATATCGGCACCACTTGTAGTATTAAGGTTTAAGTTTTCTGCAACTATAGTGTTGGTAGAATATACATCGCTGCCACTTGTTGCTTTTATACTAGAAACATTGGCAATGCTGAGGTTTATTCTTCTTGAAGAAGAACTTCTAATATTTTCTGCAGTATGAATTCTTAAAATACCGTTTTCAACTTCGGTTAAAATAATATCTTGAAGATTTTCATCTGCTTCAACATTCACAGAAACTTCATTAGCTTGTGTAATATATACATCTAGGCCTTCGCTAACTTTTATTTGGTCAAAATCCGAAGAAATAGATCTTTCGGTAGTAACTANGTTGCCATTGCCATCAACTCCAGNNCCGATCTTCATGGAAAAGTTACAAGAAAATAGNGTTAANGCTAAAATGCTTGTGACGATAATTTTGATTAGAGTATTCATAATGATTNTTTTTTTGATTGATAAATTCAGTTACAAATATGATTTGATTGTGATTGGTTTAAAACTTATAAATGATGAATTGTAGAATTAGTTGTCTGAATTGTCATTAACTTCTATATCTACACCATTTTCATTAACCTGAACGGTTATGTCGTGTTTTTGTTCTTTTTCATTCTCATCATCATCATCTTCTTCTTTGTCATCGTCTTTATCACTGTTTTCATCATCTTTGTCTTTGCAATCTAAACACACGACATCATCTTCGGTAACTTTCAAGTACTGTTCTTCCATTCCAGATTTCAAAATGTCATTTACATAAGAACTGTTTTGGTGAAAATTATGTGTATTGCCATCAGCATATAGGATAGCACCTTCAGGTAGATATATTATAACTTCAACATGTTGATCACTAAACTTATTCTTTAGATCGGTTAGCAGATAAGAATCTAGCCTTAATTCATTATTAACTAATGCGTAATTATAATTAATTAGTTCGGCACGACTACTAGCTTTGTTATAACTACTACCTCTTGCAAACGTGTTTACTTTGATACTACCTAAAGAATCTGTAGTAGATCGTACCATTAATCTAATATCAGTGGCTGAAATGACATTGTCTCTATTTTCATCTCTACTTATTTTATAGTTATGGTAACTTCTGTACATAAATTTGTTGTATTGGTCACTACCAATCATTTTCAATTTCAGAGTATCACCTGAAGCTATATTTATAGTTTCTTCAACTTTTGTAAAGCTAGCATCATAGGCTTGTTCTGTAGCCTGTTTGACACCAATTATAACTAAGCCAATAATGGACATTAGCCAAAGACCTAAAAGTGTAAATTTTGCGACGTTGCCAATGGATTTCAGGTTGTTTACTAATATTTTGAGCCCCAAATAGAATACAAAGAAAAATGGAATTCCTACAGCAAAGAATAAGATTAAAGACATTAACCAGAAAGGAATATTCGCCATGTTTGCCGCATTCAGAAAATCTATACCTGGAAAATGAATAGCATCTGTAACACCTACCGTAAAGAAAGCTACGATTAATATAATTAATGCACTGATACCTGTAATGATGAGTATAACTCCAATAAACTTGGCAATGACTTTTAGGAAAAACATTAAAATGTTACCTATAGTATCAAAAAAAGTTTGAGAACTAGACTTTAGTTTACTGCCTTGTTTTTGAAAATCAACACTTCTTACAGTTTCAGAAATATTATCTGAAACACTATCGAAAGTTTCTTTTATATGATCACCATGCTTTTTTAAGTCAACTTTTTTTACGGTCTCTGAAACCGAATCAATGCTGTCTTTAATTTTTTTTTCAATGTTACTGATGTTCACAGGATCACCAGTCATAGTCAGCTTTTCTGCCGTAGTCTTAGCTTCTGGTACTAAAGCCCAAAAGATAAGATAGATAACAATAAATGTTCCGCCAGAACCTATAGCAAATAGTAACCATATTAACCTGATCCATATAGAATCTACACCAAAATAATGGCCTAAACCTGCAGCTACACCACCTATATAAGAGTTGTCAGTGTCTCTGTAAAGCTTTTTGTTAGGTTTAGAACTTTGTCTGTGTTTTGGTTGAGGTTCGTCTTCAAAAATTTCGTCATCGACTAAATAGTCTTCTGGTTGCCCCATAATGGCTATTACTTCATCAACTAACTTGATACCAACAACCTGTTTTTCGTTCTGTATACGTTCAGAGAAAAGCTCAGCAATACGAGCTTCTATATCTGAAATAATTTCTGAGCGACCTTGAGAGTCAGTAAATGAACGTTTTATAGCCTCAAGATAGCGTGATAACTTAAGATATGCATCTTCGTCTATATGGAAGAATATACCTGCTAAATTTATATTGACTGTTTTATTCATTTTTTAGTTGATTTTGTTTGGGTTACTAGGTTAACTGCATTTTGTAATTCACTCCAAGTGGTGTTTAATTCATTTAGAAACAACTTTCCTGTTTCCGTAAGGCCGTAATATTTTCTTGGCGGTCCAGATGTGGATTCTTCCCAACGATAGTTGAGCAATCCTGCATTTTTTAATCTTGTTAATAGTGGATATATAGTTCCTTCTACAACAAGCATTTTTGCGTCTTTTAGTGTTGAGAGAATTTCAGCAACATAAGCATCCTCATCTTTAAGGATGGATAAGATGCAGTATTCTAAAACACCTTTTCGCATTTGTGCTTTTGTGTTTTCTATCTTCATAGGATGAGGTTCTTAAATTTGATTAAACTGTTCATTTTTTGATTGATTGATTGATTGATTGATTGATTGATTGATTGATTTTTTACACCTATTATTTTTAGGTGCAGTGATGAATTTTATTTTAAAAAGTTAATGGTCAAAGGATAATTATAAACATTACCATCTCTAGCGGCTAAACTGGCTCTAACTATTAATGCCAATTCAATTATAAAAGCAATAACGGCTAACACACTTAAACCACCACCAATGTATAATAGAGGAGAAGGTTCACCCATGTTTATATGAAATTCATGAAAACCNTGAAAATCNATNACATCTAGNCCTCTAAATAATTTAAAGATGAAANATGGNACACTAATCGTTCCGATAATTATNGCGTAAAGCAATACACTAATCTGGAAATTAATAGCTTGTTTACCGTGTTTGTCTACAAACTCAGATTTATTCTTGTTGGCAGCCCACAACACAATAGGACCAATAAAGTTTCCAAAAGGAATAATAAATCTCGAAAACGTTGAAAGATGTATAAACGTCGCTAGGTTTTTATGGTGATTATCTATCATTTTAAAAAGTATATAATAGTTTCTTATACAAATATATGTCTAAAAGAAGGTATTATGTTACGCATAGTACTTAAAATTAATATTTTTTTAACATTGGTTTAGGTTGTATTTTTGAGTTATTTTAGTGGAAAATCTAAATACAATCTATGGNTATTTCACCATCAAAGCTCAATACTTTCTTACTATTTAAATTACCTGCAGCATACTTTACAGGTGTAAGAACGAAGTCTTTAGACGATACCACCTGTGTAGTTTCTGTAAAGCATCGTTGGATTAATCAAAATCCGTTTAATTCTATGTTTTGGGCAGTACAGGGTATGGCAGCAGAACTAACCACGGGTGCTTTAGTAATGACTAAAATTAGAAAAAGTGGAAAGAAAATATCGATGTTAGTTGCAAATAATAATGCGACATTTACTAAAAAAGCAACAGGAAGAATTATGTTTAAGTGTAACGAAGGGGCTAAAATAGATGCTGCTATTACAAAAGCTATTGAAACAGGAGAGGGACAAACCGTCTGGCTTAGTGCCAATGGTGTAAATGCAGAAGGAGTAGAGGTGTCTTCCTTTAATTTTGAATGGACGCTTAAAGTAAAATCGTAGATTTTACTTTAAAGTAGACAGTAAATAGTATAAAGTGTTTAGTAATTTTATTTTGACATAATTATTGTAACAAATCTTTCTACAAATCAACTTATACATACATCAAACAAAAACAAAAATATTATGGAAAGATTACCAGATTTTAGTGAGAGAAATGCTCACGAAATAGATTACCGTATTTACGGTGAAGAAATGCAATATGTAGAAATAGAACTCGATCCTCAAGAAGCAGTAATTGCTGAGTCAGGAAGTTTTATGATGATGGATGATGGTATTAAAATGGATACTATTTTTGGTGATGGTTCAGAAAAGGATAAAGGATTTCTTGGTAAAATCTTAGGAGCAGGAAAACGTATTCTTACAGGAGAAAGCCTTTTTATGACGGCTTTTTATAATGATCTTACAGGAAAGCGAAATGTATCTTTTGCATCTCCGTACCCAGGAAAAATTATACCAATAGACTTAACGGAATTTAGAGGAAAGTTTATCTGTCAGAAAGATGCTTTTCTTTGTGCAGCTAAAGGTGTAAGTGTTGGTATAGAATTCTCTAAGAAATTAGGTAGAGGTATTTTTGGTGGTGAAGGTTTTATTATGCAAAAGTTAGAAGGTGATGGTATGGCATTTGTACATGCAGGAGGAACCATGGCAGAAAAAACTTTACAACCAGGTGAAACGTTACGTGTAGATACAGGTTGTATTGTTGGTTTTACCCAAGATGTAGATTATGATATCGAATTTGTAGGAGGTATTAAAAACTCAATTTTTGGAGGTGAAGGTCTGTTTTTTGCTAAGTTAAGAGGTCCAGGAAAAGTTTATATACAATCCTTACCTTTTAGTAGATTAGCCAACAGAATTATTGCTTCGGCGCCTAAAGCTGGTGGAAAAGATAGAGGTGAAGGTAGTATTTTAGGTGGTTTGGGCGATTTGTTAGATGGTGATAATAGATTCTAAAGTCAATGTGTTTTTTCTGATTTTTAACATAATAGGCTGTTAAACTTTTTAAGTTTTAAATTTGGGTTTCAATTTTTTTTCTAACTTAGAGACTGAATTGAAAATAACAGCTTATAGAAAAAATCTACTTACTAATTTAAAAACTTGAACAAACCTATGGCGAGAGCAATGTATGAGTACACTAAAACTGTACTTAGCAAAGTTAGTTTTGATGCCACATTATTTTGCAAGGAAGTGCAAAAAGCAGTCAGAAGATTACTACCGCACGAACTTGAGGAATTAAGGATTTTCATTCAGTCCCTAATCAATCAAAACCCAGAATTAAATCAATGTCTAATTTATTTAAAAGCATAAAAAAAAGCGACTCACGAGTCGCTTTTTTTATTTAGCCAAAGGACTAATGATTTCTACATTACTAAAGGCAATAGCACCACGAATAACACCAGAGATTACATTGTGCAAAGCATCAATGATCTGCATTTTTAGCTCGCTTTTATGGTAGATTAAGCTTACTTCTCTAGCAGGTGAAGGTTCTTTAAAATGTTTTAGGTTAGCACTAAACCCTTCATTGATATCTAGGGTATGTAAATAAGGCAGTAAGGTCATTCCCATACCTTCATTAGATAGTTTTATTAGGGTTTCTATACTGCCACTTTCAAGTTGAAAATGATCTTCTTCATGTGCTTTGTAAGTTTTACAAAGGTTAATAACTCCTTCTCTAAAACAGTGACCATCTTCTAGTAGTAACATGTCTTCAATATCCAAATCTGAAACTTCCAAAGTTTTTAGCTCTCTCAACCTATGGTTATTTGGTACATAAGCAACAAAAGGTTCATAATATAAAGGACGTTCTTTAATATTATCACTTTCTAGAGGAGTTGCAGCTATGGCAGCATCTAAATGACCGTCGTTAATACGTGTCATGATTTCCTCAGTAGTTAACTCTTCAATTTTCAGTTTTATTTTTGGATATTTTTTAATGAAATTATTCAAAAACATCGGTAAAAGTGTAGGCATTATTGTTGGTATAATACCTAGTTTAAACTCACCACCAATAAATCCTTTTTGTTGATCGACTATATCTTGAATACGGTCTGCCTCATTTACTATATTTCTGGCCTGATAAACAATTTTTCTACCGACCTCAGTCAGTTCTATTGGTTTTTTTCCTCTATCAAAAATCACAACGTCTAATTCGTCTTCAAGTTTCTGAATTTGAGTACTTAATGTTGGTTGGGTTACAAAGCATTTTTCGGCAGCTTTGGTGAAGTTTTTGTGCTCAGCAATAGCTAATGCATATTTAAGTTGAGTAATTGTCATGCTTATTCATTTAGGCTATAAAATTATGCAAAGTATTTATAAAAACTATCATGATAAGGGGTCAAAATATCGTAAATTTATATAACGAAAAATTATATCAAAAATGACACTAAATAGTATTGGTTTAGACACCAAAAAAACACAGGATTTAGCTGATGAATTGAATCAGCTTTTAGCAAATTTTCAATTGTATTATCAAAACTTAAGAGGTATTCACTGGAACATTAAAGGACGTATGTTTTTTGATTTGCATGCAAAATTTGAAGAACTCTATACAGACGCCAATTTAAAGGTTGATGAAATTGCAGAACGTATATTGACATTAGGAGCAACACCATTGCATACTTTTGAAGATTATACAAAAGCTGCAAAAGTTCCAGTAGGAAAGAATGTTTCTAAAGACGAAAAAGCAGTAGAGCTTATTGTGGATTCACTTTCAGAATTATTAAAAATTGAAAGAAGCATTCTTAATGCCTCTGATGAAGCTAATGATGAAGGTACTAACTCAATGATGAGTGATTTTATTACCGAACAAGAAAAAACTGTTTGGATGATGAAAGCTTGGTTGGGCGAAACCGTTTAAAATTTTATACATTTTTAGATTAATAAAAAAAGCCTTCATACAAACCTGAAGGCTTTTTACATTACTAACTTAAATTAATTAATCGCATGAACGACTAAGTATCATTGAATCTCCGTTACTTATAGATTGCAAAGTAATAGAGCAAGGTAGGTCACAATCCGTAATCATCCAATCTCCACTTGCTATCTGTAAGTTTGGACCAGAAAAACTTAAAAACAACATGTTTCCGTTAACAGGATTTTCACTAGCAGACCAATTACCATTAAAAGTTGTTCCACTATCTGTCCATTGCAGACTTCCGCTTGCATCAAAAGAAATTTCAAGACTGCTATAATCAGTAGAACCATTATAATCTGTCACAGCCCAACCACTATTGTTTATAAGAGCATCTGAAATGGCACTTGGCAGACAAAGGTCGTTACCAGAATTACAAGCTACAAAATCAGCTTCTGTATAACCGTCACATAATGCATAACAAGCATTGTCGTAAGCATAAGTAATAGTATTTCCTGTAGTATCTACAATTTCTACACAAACAGGATCTATTGGTTGATCTGCACATTCATCACAAGGGTTTTCAACAGTGTAACAATCTTCTAAAACAGCTTCAATATCTCCATGAGAATTTATGGTAACAACAGTTCCATCTTCTAAAGTAATATCAAAAGGATAAGCAAAATTGAAAGCATACATTCCGTATGTTGTATTGTAAAAATCTTCTTCTGAATTGATGACGATTGTGTTATTATTGTCTCCATAGATAGAAACAGGATAGTTTAAAGAAAAACAATCATATTGACTGGTGTAATCAGTTTCACAACTATCAATAAAATTAGTTTGAGTGAATCCATCACATTCAGCATAGCAAGCATTAGGATAGGTTATGGTAAATATAGTTCCGGCTGGATCAGTTATTTCAACACAAACAGGATCATAAACTGTAGAACACTCGCAAGAATTTGTGTTGTCTAGATCCAAGTTTGTAATTAAGTTCGAGAAATCCGTTTCATTTGTTATCGTAATGACTTCAATACTGTTTGTAGTAGTATTGTATGTTTCTATATCAAAAGAAAATTCAATACTATTTATATAAAGATTTTCGCTTGAGTTTAGTAATACATATACCAAATCGTCTAAACTTTCTACAACTACAGTAGCATCATTATTATATGAAAGGTCTAAAGGATAAACGAAGTTAAATCCAAAATCGAAAACAATATTTCCTGCAGGATTACTTTCTCTATTAAAGTTGCCATTGGCATCAAACCTTTGCTGTAAGACATCTAAAGCAGTAACAAGCGATGCACTTTCTTCTGTGTTTTGAGGATCTTCAATAACAGATTCATTATTAGTACAGGACGTAACCATAATAAAAGCTGTAACCATACTAAAAATTGTAAGTTTTAAATTTTTCATTTGTGTTTGTTTTTTTGTGTTGTACAATTTTTTGAGGTTAATCAATAGTAATACAACTACATAACTTAATACCCTACTTTTTTATCAAATTATTTTTTTTATAGTTTTAGCGCACGAATAAAACATCTATGTCTAAAGATCATCGCAACATTTGTAAACCTAAAACTTTTGAGCATATATACAATACATATGTCAAAGACATCAGGCGTTTCTTGTTTTTTAAAACTCAAGATATCGATGTGGCAGAAGATCTTCTGCAAGACACCTTTGTGAAACTTTGGGATAACTGTAGTAGAGTAAACTATGATACAGTAAAAAGTTACATTTATACGATTGCTAATAATTCATTTTTGAATCTTAAAAAGCATGAAAAGGTAGTGGCGAAATATCAAAATGAGTATAAGCCAGAAAATTCCAATGAGTCTCCCGAATTTATAATGTTGGAAAAAGAGTTTTTAGAAAAACTAGAAGCTATTATTGCGTCTCTACCAGATAAGCAAAGAGAGGTGTTTATGATGAGTAGGATAGAGAAGAAGAAGTATAAAGAAATAGCAGAAGAGTTAGGTATTTCTGTTAAAGCTGTTGAAAAACGCATGCATCAAGCTTTATTTACTATGAGAAGCAAAATAGGGAATATTTAAAAAGGGAGTAGGGTTTTTATTCAGTAGATTGTATTAAAGGTAGAAGCTAATGGAAAATAAAGATATAAATAGCATTGAAGATACATTTTTAGCCAAATGGCTAGAAAGGAAATTGTCCGATTCTGAGTTAAAACAAAGAGTTGGTGAAGAAGCATATTTGTCTTATTTAAAGCTCCGAAAAGGTATAGAAGTATCAGAAAAATTAAATGCTTCACCAGACGCAACGTTTAGAAACATACAATCGAAAATAGAATATAAAAGGACTACTAAAGTTCGTAAGCTAAAAACCAAGATGAGCCTTATTGGTGTGGCAGCATCTAT
>PAJL01000076.1 GCA_002706045.1 Flavobacteriaceae bacterium | reverse complement strand
TGTATAACTTAACCTTAATCCTCTCTTTTGTGCTTTCTGATTAATAGTCTAAATGTAATGGATTGTAAACTTAAGATGTATAACCGCAATTTGCTTATACCTGTTCGCTACGCTCGGGTCGGTGGATTCGAATAAGTCCGAATTTACTCGGTAATTACTAACACTAGTTAAAAGAAACTTTAAAACCATAACAACAGTTTTACTAATGACTTAATCTAAATAAAAAAAGCTAGTTTTTAAGGAGATTTTTTTTTGACTTATATAATAAATTAAACAAAAAATCATAGTCATTTTTTTATATTGAAGCTTTATTAATAAGAAAACTTAAACTGCATACGATTTTGCATACGGTTTCAAAATTATAGGGCTTGAAACACCAGTAATTACGTTTAAAAAACTATTTACCCAGAATTCATAACCCGGAGGTCTCGAGTTCAAATCTCGATCTCGCTACAAAAACTTAAATTACACAAAATCAACGGTTTAGTTCACGCTAAACCGTTTTTTTATGTGTATTATTTATGATTTGATTACCTTAGAGTTCTTAAACGAACACGATTTAGAACACGATTTGGAACACAAAAGAAAATTTTCAGCACCAAAAATTTTTGACGCAGACGGAGATTTAAGCAAGCGATGGTATGTTTATTTTTCGTACCGCAACCCGGAGACGGGAAAGATGAAACGCATGAAAAACATATACGGAGGTGCAAATCGATTTAAAACTAAAGCCGAGCGCTATAGTGTACTTAGTCTATATAAGAAGCGTTTATTGCGGTTTTTGAAACAAGGTTATAATCCGTTTGAAGACAATACAGAGCTTTACCAAAGGCATACTCAAAAACCAACACAAACTACTGAAAATCAGAAAGTTTTAAAATCTACAGAAACTTTACCGCAGAAGGAACACGAAAAAGAACACGTTTCTGAAGTTACACCCAAAACAGAGCCAAAACCTGTTGAAAAAACAACACCAAATCCGAAAAAAGAAAAACCACCAAAACCCTTGTCACCAAAGGTTTTAGACGCCTTTAACCGTGCATTAGAGCTAAAAACCAACGTCACCAAAGCAAAAACACTCGAGGACTATACATCTCGTATCTATAAATTTCACAGATGGCTTAAAAAAAGACATAAAGCAATAACTCATATTGAGCATTTAGAAAAAAAGCATGTCTTAGAATTTCTTAATGAAGTACAGCTTCAATCTTCACCAAGAAATAGAAATAATTACAAAACAGTGTTTAGCACAATTTTTCAGGTTTTAGAAGACAATGAAATTATAGAGCGTAATTTTATAAAAAGTATTAAGTCGTTAAAATCTAAACCTCAGCGACACAAAACCTATACCGATAAGGAGCAAGAACGTATTTTTAGCCATTTAGAAAAAGAAGATCCTATTCTCCTACTCTACATTAAATTCATTTCGTATAACTTTCTAAGACCTCTAGAAGTTTGTCGATTGAAAATTAAGGATATTAATTTTGATGAAAAGACTTTAAAATTTGAAGCCAAGAATAAGGTTTTAAAGACTAAACTCATACCAGACATTTTGTTTAACGAACTGCCTGATCTTTCGAAATGCCAACCAGAAGATTTATTGTTTACACCAAACAAAATTGGAGGACCATGGAAAGCAACAGAAATTAACCGCAGAACTAATTTTGGGAAACGATTTTCAGAGATAAAAAAAGAACTAGGTTTTAATAAAGATTATACACTCTACAGTTTTAGGCATACCTTTATTACAAGACTATACAGAGCAATGGCTAAAGACTCCTCTCCTTTTGAGGCAAAAAGTAGGTTAATGCTTATTACAGGTCACAGCACTATGACAGCATTAGAAAAATATCTTCGTGATATAGATGCTGAGTTACCGCAAGATTATTCCGATTTATTAAAAGGCAAAAAAATATGAATCAAAACACATTAGAAGCTTTACTCCTAGGAATTAGTCAACCTGCAATATTCTTCCTTCCTAGAAAGTTGTTTGAAAAAGCAATAGGTAAAGATCTAAGCGAACTCGATAACATTAAATTCACTAATCATTTAATTGTTAGAAATAAGAAGAACGAATATAAGGTCTACTCAAATATTTATGATGCTCTCCCTATAACGGATAAAAAGGTAATTCTAAATTCTAACTTTTTTGAAATTTTAAAAATGCGAGAGCAGTATAATGATGACACTTTTAAATTTTTTATAGATCAATATTTTGCAGAATTAGATACTTGGTTGACAGTTGCTGAATTGACTAAAAATGATGCTATACATCAAACCATGAACTATAACTCTGAAGTTCAAGGATACTTAGAATCACAGTACAATCTTCTAAAGATCCATAAAGAACAATTGAAATCTCATTTCGGTATTTGGAAAGACTTAGTTGATTATAGTAGAGTTTTTAAAATGAAACCTCCTTCATTCCGAGATCTAAAAAAAGTTGATCCAACGGTTAATACTTCTACACCAAAAAATTCTTTACCAAGAATTTCAAAACCAAAGAAAGCCGATACAAAGCTGAAAGCCATATTGCCAACAAAAGAAGAGATTGATATAGTACTGTTGCAGCAGGTTTTTAACATTGACCCTAAACTTTTGAAAGAAAAACGGTAATTTAGCGTAAAACAAACGTTTATTTTACGCTTAAATGAGAGACGAGGAATTCTATATTTGTGAATATTGTTATAGTAAATACAGACCCAAACGACGCCGAGTACAGCGATATTGCAGTAATTCTTGTCGTTCTGCGGCATATCATTCACGAAAAACTGTAAACAACAACAACTTACCGCAACAAAAGTCACCTGATAACACTAACCAAAGTATGTCTTTGGCAGGTATAGGTAATGCAGCTACTGGAACTCTATTAGCTGATACCATAACCAAACTTTTAACTTCTGAAAAGAATAAACCTGCAACAAAAGGAGATTTAATTTCCATTATAGAAAAACTAAATGCTAGATACCATCCTATAAAAAATTTGCCGGCCAATCATCTTGGTGACTATCCATATTATGATATGCAGGAAGGTATAGTAATATATATTAGGGTAAACAATTATTAATCAAAATACTCCTCTTCAATATGCTTTTTTATTACGGAACATATACTATATGGTATTTTCCTCTTGGACGTATCAAAAGGTTGGTCACCAAATTTATTCCTATACACATCCGAAATGTATAAATCCTCTAGTTTCTCCTTTAAGTAGCTATAGTTGTTATTAGTAATATATTTTAACACTTGTTTTTGTGTTTTTTTCTGAAGTTCAAAACGTTTGAGCATTTTCTCAGGGTTTGAATAGTCTATTTTACCTTCATCATAACTCAAAAGAAATGCAGAAACAACCTCTAAATATTCAAATAAAGTAAGCTTACCTGAGTTTTTAGAGTTTCCTTCATTTATTTTATCATTGTATTTACCCTGAAAAAAAAATTTCAACCAATAATTAAATGGACGAGGATCTGGATAGCCTAATTCTTTTCTGGTATTTGCTAGATTAAAAATAACATTCTCATTAATATAATTGATAAGGTTATCTTTAGAGGTTTCAGATATATCAACCTGATGTGCTGCATTACTTAAAAGCTCTAAATTATTTAATAGTTCTTCTTTACTTTTTGGTGTTTCCTCTTTAATTAATTTTAACTTCTCGTTTTGTAGATTTTCATAGGTCTCTTTCAAATTTGATGCTTCTTTAAATGAATTTAAAACTCGAATAATTTTATCCAATCCAAACTCTGAAAAAATTAATTCTTGAAGATTATCATTTTTTTTAGATTGTTCTAAAATTGCTTTAAAAGCCTCCTTAGCTTTTTCTTCACTGCCATACTTATTTATAAACAAACCCTCTACAATTTTCAAACTACTGCTATTGCTCAGAAGCTGCTCAGTTTCTTCAATTAACTTTATAAAATCTATCATATAAACAAAAATAGCAATGCTATAAAAACATTGCTATTAGTTTGGAAAATTTATAAACTCATTTTATCATGAACTTATGCTATAAAAATAGTAAAAATCATTTTTTACTAAACCAATTAGGGTTGTCCAAATTAGGTTTTAGTTTTCTTCCCTAGAATGCCAATATTCTTCGTTATTAGGGTTCAATTGGTTAGCATGGTTGTCCAAATCCGCTTGTGTTGGTTCATCTTTAAATCTTTTCATTTTTTTATTTTAAAATTACTATGATTCAAAGTTATGAAGGAAGACTTCTAGGATTTTTTAAATAATACACGAATAAGTTTTAACTACAAACTAATTATTTTTAAATAATTATACCTTGAAAAAAATTAATTTTCTCTGTTAGCTTGTAGTCTACAAATCCATACCAGCACCATTAATTTTAAGCCAATGGATTTGAGCATCATAATTTGGCAGTATTTTATCAACTTCATTCCAAAATTCTTTAGAGTGGTTGTTATGAATTAAATGTGCCAGTTCATGTACAACTATATAATGCAAAACATCAATAGGTGCCATAGCACATTTCCAATGAAAATTCACATTACCACTCGGAGTGCAAGATGCCCAGCGATTTTGTAATTCCATAACTTTTATTTTGTTAGGTTGAACACCTAATTGTTCTTGGTAACGGTTTACTATTTCTGGCAACTTTTGATTCAACTTTTCTTTATAAAACTTAATAAATAACTCTTTAGCTTTATCCTTATCAGTTGGATTTAAAAAAAAGGTATTTCTTCTAAAGTGTAATTTACCTGTATCTACACTGTCAAATTTTAATCGGTAGTTTCTGCCTAAGTACAAAAAAGATTGACCGCTAACATATTCTCGTTCTACTGCATTTTCATTTAGTTGTTCCCACTCTGCTAAGTGTTTGAAAATTTGATATTCTTTGGCTTTTAATAACTCTTGTATTTCTAAATCTGTTATTGTTTCTGGAACACGAGCTGACACAGAACCGTCTCGCTCTATATAAATACTAGCAGTTTTACGGTTACTTTTAATAATTTTTATGTCTACACCTGATATTTGCATTAGCCTAATAATTCATCATTTCTACGTTTTGCCAAATTCATAATTTCTACACTTAATTTAGCGTATTGATTGGCAACTTTTTCAACCGACACGAAAGATATTTCATCTTCAATTATTCCTTGTAATTTTCGTATTTCAGAAGGACGTCCTTTCCAGAAGTTTGGTTTATTTATTGCATCCTGTAGTAAGATAACTAGATTTTTTACCAAAACTTTTAATTCTTCTTTTTCATCATCCGATAAATCCTCTTCTTTTAACGTTGTAAAAATGATAAAATCATAAAATGGTAGCTCTTGTTGAGTTAAGCCTGATTCCTGAGCTTCCTCCGCTCTACCTCTATCCATATCCTCACGGACTTTATAGAATTCTTGAACAATCATTTCCCAATTATCTGCATAACGTTCTAGCAACTCTTCTATTCGTCTTAAAAAACGCTTGTATAAAGCAGGATCTTTTTGGATGTTAACCTTAATGTGCCTTCTAATAGCGTGCTCCATTTCTGAAGCTTTTGCTTTGCTATTTTTACCTAGCTTATCTACTTCTTTGGTAAAATCATCAGATAACAAACTTACTGGTGGAATTTTACTATCAATACCTAAAGTTTCTAAATAAGTATCAATCATTTTACGGACTTTGGGTTTTGCCCATTTTAAGTCCATACTTGGGTCTTTGTAACGGTTTTTAATACGTACCAATAAATAACCAAAACGTTTTGCAGGAATGTAATAATCTTTAGCTACTTTAGAATTGAAAAGCAAATCTAAACTATCAAAAAATGCTTTTAGATAGGTGTCAAATTGCGCTCTAAAAGCCACCGATTCTGCCAAAGCAATACAATCTTCAGCTAATTGAAATTCTTTTGCTTTGTCGGCCATTCGCTGTTCGGCAAACCTTTTAAAGTCGGTAATACCTTTGTCAGTGAATAGCTGAATCATTCTGTTGTAACGCGCTTCTAAAACAGGAATTTCTTTATCAATATCTTTAAAATATTCTAATAACTCCTTAATATCCTCTTCGTCTTCTGCTCCCCAAATATTTAATGCATCTTTTAAGTGGTTGGATACTCCGTAATAATCTACTAAAATACCATGCTTTTTATCTTTTTTTGTTCTATTCACCCTTGCTATGGCTTGTAGTAAATCATGTTCACGAATATTCTTATCTAAATACATCACTTGTGCAATTGGCGCATCAAATCCAGTTAGTAATTTATCGCACACGCATAAAAAAGCGACACCTGTTTCTGGTTTATTATAATTACCATCTTCATCTTTAGAAAAATCAAAGTCCTTTTTAAAGTTATCTACTGCTTTTAGTTCTTTGGCTTGCTTTCTTGCAGCACTTATAAAACCTAACTCGTTATTATCTTGTTTGGTTACAATAGTTCCTAATTTTAAAAACTCTAGTTTTTCAATCAGGTCAATATCTGGATTCGCTTTTTGTTTTTCCTCCTCAATATATTCATTGATGTACTCTTGAATATAGTATTGATAACGCGCAGCTGCCAGTATAGAGCTACCTACTACCATTGCCTTAAATCCGTTAGGTAAAATATCAGCGACATAATGTTTTACAATGTCTTTGGCTATTTTACGCAAGCGATCTTCATTCTCTAAATAGGCTTGCATAGTACCATAACGTTTTTGAATCTCTTCTTTTTCTTCTTTAGATTGTTTTTTAAAGACATCTTCAAACTCAGCATCAAAAGCTTCTTTAGATTTAATATTATCATTAGTAGTTTTACCAATGTATCGAATATCTAAAGTCGCTCTATCGTCAACTGCTTCTCGTATTTTATACGTATCTATAAACTCACCTGTACCACCAAAACGCTCATGTGTTTTTTGTTTGTGTCTATCGGTCAATAAAGGTGTTCCCGTAAAGGCAATTTTGGCTGCGTTAGGAAAGGCTGTAAATAAATTATCGCCCATTTCACCACCTTGAGTACGGTGTGCTTCGTCAATAAGGATAACTATTCTATCTGATGTGTTTACAACCTCAAAAGGCTTAAATTCTGGCACTTTGCCTTTTTCTTCGTAGGCTTTTAGTAAGGCTTTAGAATGTTGCAGTTCCTCTTGTACAAACTTGTGCACCATGACCATATTTAAATTAGATGCTGTACCACTTAACTTCGGTTTTAAATCTTTACGCGAACTTACAATATTAGCTTCTTTAAACTCATTAGTTAAGCGCGCTGTTGCCGATAATTGTTTTTGTAAATCTTTACGATCTACCATCATGATGACTTTGTAATCTTTTAAGTCGGGTTGTGAGCGTAACTTACGCACAAAAAACACCATGGTTAAGGACTTACCAGAACCTTGGGTATGCCAAACCACTCCAGAACGTGTTTGCCCTGTGGTTTGCGTGCGCATACGGTCTAAAATTTTACCTACAGCTCTGTATTGTTGATAACGACATACAATTTTAACCTCAACACCTTCCTTAATTTCCATAAACAAGGTAAAATGCTGCAAAATATCTAACAGGATTTCTTTATTCAAAATCCCTTTTATCATCACTTCTTGACGTACACGAGGATCGTTTTGTAAACCGTTACTTTTATAGCGTTCGCTTTCTTCTTCAACATAGTTAGTAATATCTATGTCTTTATAGCTTTCTGGAAAAATATCTTTCCAGTTCAGGTAATATTCAAAATCACCTGTTATAGATCCTAATCGCGCTTCTTCTCCATGCGTGGCAATGCTAAAAAGGTTGTAATAAAATAAACGTTCTTCGCCTTCTTTGGTACCAAACTCATCTTCTCTAGTGTTAGCATAGCGCATAATTTGGTCTACCGCATTAGAAATAGGATCTGCTACATCTACTTCTTTACACTCTACCACAGCAATAGGTAAACCATTAACAAACAACACAATGTCTGGAATGATGCCTTCTCGTGGACCACCAGGTGTGACTACTCTAAACTGATTGATCGCTACAAACTCATTATTATCCCATTTCTCGAAATCGATAAGTTTTACTAGCGGATTCTCTTCTCCTGTCACTTCATTTTTTGCCACCGTTGTTTTGGTGACACCTATGAGTTTTTCAAAGACTTCTTTATTAGCTTCTAGTAAAGATAAATTGGCGCGTTCTACACCAATTAATTCGTTGTAAATATCTTCTAACTGCTTGTTAGTTAACCATGGTTTGCCATTAACTGTATTGATTTGGCTTACACCTTTAATAAACTCATCCTTTAGGGTTACTTCTTTAAAAGAGGTACGCAAACTTGAAGCAGGATCTTTAGGAATCCCAAAACTCCCTTGATTTACGATACGCCAACCTAAGGCTTGTAACTTATCTAAAAACGGTTTTTCTACGTTGGTGTATTCTGCCATGGTTAATCAGTTAAAGGTTGTATAGTCCAAATTTCTGAAGCCAAATCAATTAGCATTTGTTGGCGTTCATCTATTTCTTTGGATGTCCACTCATTATCAAAAGCTTTTAATTTGTTATTTATTCTTGTAATTGAGGTATTTGCACCCACGTGACTTAACTCATTTAAACTACTGGTTAAGTAATATTTACTCATTTTATATTGGTCTTTCTTGTCTTTAAAAAAATCGCGACCAGCAACAATATTTATAGGTTTTTCTAGCAAGGTTAAGTTACCCAATTTTACTTTGTATTGGTGGTAATCCTTTTCAGCATTATTTACATGCGAATTAAACGCATTTAACAACTCATCGTTTGGTGTGTTTGGCAAAATATGCTCAATTTCTAAATTGGTATAATCGTTTAAGTTATCTGGATTTGCTAAACCTTTATACGCCATGTTGACGTGTTGAGTGAATTTTGCTAAAATGTAACGTGTACGGTATTGTTGTAATGAATAAAAATGATAACGCTTTAATGCATCGGTTAATTCTGGTTGTTTTTGTGTAGTACTTTCCTTAAAACGATTTATAACAAAAGCATTAAGTTGTGCTTTTTGCTTATCATAATCTGTTAATAAGCTAATGGCTCTTAACTCATCTGCCCAAGCAGAAAAGTTACGTTCTAATATTTTGGTAGACGTTCTTGTAATGATGAAGTAAAACAAAAAGGTTTCTAATTGTTTTAATAAATAGTCAAACAAGTCTTTAGGTAAGTTATATGCAGCTAACAATAACACATAATGTAAGCTAAAACCGCCACCTGTTAACTTACGGATGTTATTCATATACACATTATCTGCTCCATCGTTACCTTTACCTTCTGTTAGTTTAATAAAGTTGTCTACGGTTTTAATTATTTTACGAACAAACACAAAAGGCTCTTGTTTGTAGTTACTTGCTGCAATGTTCTCTTTTTTAGAAAACCAATCATAAATTTCGTCTTCGCGTACAATACCATCACGTCTGGCGTTTTCTATTTTATAATTTGCCATTAAAAAGTAACGCAGAAAACGCAAGGGTTTTTCTTTATTAGATTCTAGTGGATTAGTAATTTTTTTCCAATCGTTTTTTAATCTATTAAACTCATCTAGTTTTACGTTAGTAAACAATAAGTTTTTAAGCAAATCCATTGGGTTAAGTCCAACTCCACGCTCGTTAATAGTTTCAAATATTTTTAGTGCGCTACTTACATCGGTAGAAATTTGAATAAATACAATATTGTTAGATAAGTTTCCCCAGTATTTTTTGAGTGTACCTGTTTCTTGATAGTTAAATTTTAAATATTGGTAAATGGTAAAATAAGCATTTATAATATTTTCTAACGCTCCAAATTGCGATACACCAGCAGAATTTAATAAGGCTTTAATATTTTCTGGTTGGTTATCACTCTTTAAAATAGCCTTAATTACCTCTTCGGCATTTTCGTATTTAGGGTTTAGTTTAAGGCTGGTTTCTATATCGCCATCGCTATTGGTGTAGCTGGTTGAAATTAAATTGTTAATAATACCCTCTTGTGGTTCGCCTTTAAACAAGGCTTTTAATGCACATAGAATTAAGAAGAAAGTTGTTAAACGTTGTTGCCCATCGATGACATCGAACTGGTTTTTGTCTTGCGATGGCGATACTAAAATGGTACCAATAAAATACTCGCTATTAGAACCGTTTTCAATCTCATTATTTAAATCGTCTAGTAGTTTATTAACTTCTTTATCGCTCCAGACATATTCACGTTGGTAATCTGGCACAATGTAAAAACAGTCTCTAAAAGCTTCTTCTATGGTGTATTTATGGTTGGTTATTTTACTCATTTTAATATTTTTTTTAAATGATTGCTGTTTCAATATTATCAATCGCCTCATCAAGATTAGTTAGAACCTCTTCTAATGATGTTGCGGCTGCTTCAATATTCATCCCAGTTTCTGAATCTTGTAATCCTTCTGGTAGATTATCAAACTTTTCCTGCTCTTCTTCTTGGATGGTTGTTACAATATCTTTTAAGTCGTTAATAATTTCTATGACCTTTCTTAAATCTTTTCTATTCTTATTATTCATCATTTGTATTTTTATACAATATGTCCATCAAACAACATGTTTTTAGCATTGAGTAATTGGGTATAGTACAGTTTAATATAATTTTTACGATACTGTTTCAGTGTGTCCCCTTGTGCTTTTGTTCTATCCTCTTTATATACATGCTCAATTTCATGGTAAAAATTCATATCTATATCCATTAAAAAATTAGAAAACATACCATCGTTATTTATGCCAGTAAATGGAATACGTCTTGCCCAACCACCTCCTGGTGTAATAAGGAAAAAGGTATTGTATTTTCTCTTTTTAATGGTTAGTGTTGCCGAAACCGTATTGTTATGTATTACATTGATATTTTGGAACTCTAAATCGTCACCAAATATTTTTTTGAACCAGACAAAAGGGGTTTTACCATCTAAACCCGTAGCTGTAAAATAAAGGTTTTTAATAGCCTTATTAATATTGAGTAATGTGCTTAAATTATGATTTAAGCTACGGTTTTGTACAACAAAATTGTTTCGTGTTTTCACCCACAAATCACTATCTAATGCCGACGTATTTTTGCGGTTAGTTTTATAAAGCACATCGGTAATTAAGAACTTGTTAGCCACCAATAAGTCTACGGCAGCTTGTTTACGCAATTCTGGGTTAGCTTGTTCTAAAGGGTTATCTGCATAAAAGGCATTTGCAAACCAAGACCAAAAATTATTTTTTTTACTTCCGTAAAAAAAACGCATATCAGCATTGTTTTCATTCAATACATGTTCTTGTATTTCCTCTTCTGGTGTTAGTGTATCTGTTATACTATATACAGGAAACGTACCAATAATGAGATTCTCAAAATGGTTAACTTTAAAATCTTGGTAATTTATATCCTCTAAATAAGGATGAATTTCTAACTCATTTACTGGCATATTCTTGTATTTTTAATTACTTACACACGCACCTCTACCCTACCCGTTAACAAATCTTGCATTAAACCTGCTTTTAGCTGCTTGTATTTTGCCAAAGCCTGTTGCTCGGTGTGGATTTTTTGGTCGATGGATTGTAGTTTTAATGAACTTAACTTTTGCTCTTGAATAGAACTAGGTACTATAACCTTAATTTTTTCAAAATCTGCCTTTCCAATATTCCCTTGTGCTCCTGTATTAACAAAACCTAAAATTTCGTTTTGAACAGAGTCACCGATTAAAAGATAATAGAGAAATAACTTATTAAGTTTATTTTCATCTCTAGGTGTAAAATAACCAACGCGATAGTTTTGTAACATTGGTTTATCAATACCTCTTATTATAGCAGTCTTACCTAAAGTTGCACCAGTCAAAGCCATTAAAATATCACCTTCAAACAGTTGTATTGGATTGAATTCATCTAATCTAGATGATGCTATTTTTGAAGAGTTCTCTAAGTTGACATTACCTTTTTTACCAATCTGTCCTATCTTTACAACATCAATTCCTTCTTTTACGAAGTCATAATCTCTAAATTGATAACCGTGCCTTAAAAAAGCTACTGAGTCTACTGTTTCCACTTCCCATTCCTTAGGAATCCAACCTAAAGCGCTTTGTTTATACAGTTCTGGTGCTTCGGTTTGTTTGGGGCGTAGTTGCTCTGTGTGTACATCTATACCACGTGTAAATACATCGTGCATTAACCCTTGTTTAAGCTGCTGGTATTTGGCTATGGCGGCTTCGGTTTTTTCTAACACCGCATCTACCGTGCTTAATATCTCGGCTATTTTGCGTTGTTGTGGTAGTGGTGGTAGGTTAAATTTAAATTGACCAAATTCAGTTTTGTTTATTATCTGAATTGTAGTCATTGGCGCGAAGTTTTTAAACCTATCCTTATAATGAAAAAGTAAATAATATATGTACTTAAAGTCCAAACAATCATTAACTATAATAGCATTAATTTGTTGATTTGATATACCAATCGAATTACTTATAGCCATTTTTCCTATTGAACCAATACATGTAAACATTACTGAATTTTTTGGTAAAATCCTGCCAGTTCTTAAACCTAATTCAGTAATAGTTCTTTCTGTTTGTATACAGTAAACTTTGCCATTAAAATCGGCAGGTGAATAAAAAGGATATTCACCATCCCAAAAATTGATATTTTTTGTTGAAGGCGTTGAACCTGTAATAATATCACCAAAATCAGAAACTTTTTTCTTTTCCCAACTATCCTTCATAGCCCAATTCGGTTAAAAACGTTTGCAATTGGTTAGCGGCTTGCTCGCGCTCGTTTAAAATGTTTACCAAGGTGTGTTGGTATTTACTAAAACGGTTTTCTAGCTCGGTTAACATGGCACGTTCGTAACGGTGCACATAATCCATAACCGTGGTGTGTAGGGTGTCTTTAAAGCGTTGTAGTATGAGTACCTTGGCTTCGTCTGCTGTAATCTTCTCCCGTGCTTTGGCTACTAGGTCTTCTTTTTGTTCTTTTATTTCTTTTATGGTCGCTCTACAGTCCTTTAGCTCTTTGGTCAACTCGTTATGGCGTGCTAGTTTTTGATCTATGTTGTTTTTTTTGGTTTCGGCTTGGGTTTGTTCTTGCTCTTTTTTTGCTAGTTGGGTTTTTAGAGATTCTTCGTCCTGACTGTAAACGTCAGGACTCTGAATGACAGACGCGTTGGCTTTTATTCTAATCTTTAAGGCTTTGATGTCCTTTTTACATTGGCGAATGGTGGCGTTGGCTTCTTTTAAGTCGGCTTTTAATTCTTTTAAGGTGTCTTTTGGGAATACCTCGTAGTTGTCTTCTTCGTACTCGTCTTCGTCCAACTCGTTTACTTCATTAAATAATGCATCCAACTCGTCTCTACGGGCTTCGTTTTTGGCTAATTCTTCCAACACCTCAGGAAACTGCGATTGTAAAATGGCATCGGCAGGTATTAATTCGGCATTCCAACCACTGGCGGCAATACTTTTTATATCAGTTTCTAAAGCATCCCAATAAGCAGCAAAGGCACCACGACTTTTGTGTAAGTCTAAAATACCCAATTGGTTAAAGGTCGTAGCAATGCTTACTGCAAAATCTTGTCGTACCTCATAAACGTTTTGGGTGTCTGGTAAGGCTTCAAGTTTTGCTACGTTTTGGTTCCACCAATTGTTGATACTGTTGGTATAGGCTTCGCGTTTTTGTAAAACATCCTCGTGGTTAAGCACCACGTTTTTTAGGTCTTCTTTAGCGGTAATTTGGTCCGTAAATACATCGTATCCTGCTTTTGGTGCTTTGTGAAAAATGGCAGTACGCAGGTTCAGGTAATTGTCCCAATAGTTTTGTAGTTCATCAACTTCGGCTGTAGGAATACCACCATGCAAGTGCGCGTGCACATCTTGTGGTTGTGCTGGCGGACTGTTATCTACGTACCTACGAATGTTGAAGTTATAGTCTTCTTTTTCTAAATCGGTTTGAAACACCTTTTTGGCGTAACCTTCTAAATTTTCTTTGGTTTTGTAGATGTAGGTGATTTTGGCAATATCTTCTGGTCGCAGTTTGTTTTGGTTTTTTCCTTCTTTGTATTCCCTATCAGCATTGATAAACAAGACCTCGTTACGTGTACCAGCATCTTTTTTATTGATCACCAATACCGAAGCAGGAATACCTGTACCATAAAACAAGCCCGATGGTAAACCAATCACCGCTTCTAGATAACCACGCTCTACCAACCATTGTCTCATACTTTTTTCTTCGCTTCCGCGGAACAGCACACCGTGAGGCATCACTACTGCCATACGTCCGTTATCTTTTAATACCGATACCATGTGCTGCACAAACATAAAGTCAGCTTTTTTCTTTTTAGGCATCCAATAATGAAAACGGTCGCGATGGTTTTTAATATCGCTGTAATTGGCGGAAAATGGTGGATTGGCAATAACGATGTCAAAACGTTTGAGTTCTCCATTTTCTATATGTTGCGGATTGGCAATGGTATCGCCTTGTAAAATGGTGGCATCAAAAATATCGTGAAACAACATATTCATTTTACACAAAGACCAGGTAGTACCGCTTAACTCTTGTCCGTAAAAACTCAATCGAGACGCATCGCCATAACGAGCTTCTACGTAGTTTTTATTTTCAATAAGCATACCACCAGAACCACAAGTAGGATCGTAAATTTCGGCATCTTCACCAGGTTCTAAAATAGAGACCAATAATTTTACTACTTCGTTAGGTGTATAAAATTCGCCACCTTTTTTACCAGCGCTATCGGCAAAGTATTTAATTAAATACTCGTAAGCTGCTCCCAACAAGTCTGGAAATTCAAAACGGTCGTCTGTAAGCACCACCTTATCAAAATGCGTAATAAACTCAATAAGTTTTTCATCGCTCAAGGCATTTTTGTTTTTACCAATGGTACGGTTAAAGTTTACATTGGTGAGTACTCCACTTAACTTATCTGGATTCGCTTCTTCTAATGCTTCTAATGCTTTGTTTAAATGGTCGCCTACGTCTTTTTTAAGGTGAAGAATACCAGTATTAATTTCTACACCAGCATCGTTGATGGTTTTGTAGTTCCAACGTGCACGTGGTGGCACAAAATATTGGTAGGCATTTGGTCTGTTTAAAGCCGCTTCTATTTTATCAGCAGCAGTGCCACGCTCTAAAAGTTCTTTATAGCGTTTATCTCGATCTTGCTCGTATTTATCGCTTAGTCGTTTTAAGAATAACATCCCGAAAATGTATTCTTTAAACTCTGAGGCATCCATGTTACCTCTTAATATATCGCAGGCATCCATAAGGAAACCTTCTAGCCATGAAAGGGTTAGTTTTTTGTTGGTCATTTAGTTTGTTAGTCTTTTAATTTTCGGACTTTATGTATATTCAAGTTTCTCTGCTTTATCATTGTTTAGATGACATCTATATTTTATTATGGTTATTTTAACAACTACATTACTAATCATTTAAAGAGAGACTTTAGACTTGAATTTTTCCAAGAAATAAGCAAAAAAGTAGAAAATATCAATTTCATTGATTGAGTTTTAATTAATAGCAAAATCATTACAAAAGTTTACAATGATTTTTTCAACTTAAGAATTAGTTTTTAAGGGACATTAAAGATAGGAAAAATGAGTAATCTACCTCTAAAGCTCAATAGTAATTCTTGGATTTAAAAATAAAGCGATTCTATAAATTTTTGTTATTGGAAACCGTAAAACCATACTTTTAAGAATATAAAAACAGAAGAGATATTTATTTTTTAAATCTCACAAGCTAGTTAACTGTTAATAAAATATCAATTGAACAGGTAAATGATCAGATAACCGCCTAATCTCTTCTAAATTGTCACAGGTTTTAACTAAATCTATAACTTTTGCTTCTATCTTATCAATACCATTATTATAGTAAATATTATCTATAGCATGATTTTTATAGTCCCCAAAACTGCATTTTTTTTTGAGTGTGGTTCTAGTCTTAAATAATGCATTTTTAAAGCCTAAGTCATAAAGAGGTTGCCAAACTTTGTGAGATTCATCTAAATTGAAATCACCCGCAATTATAACTGTCTTATATTTTAGTTTAGATTGAATATCTACAAAATATTTAATTTCATGTTCTGGGTTATCGTTATGTTTACGCGAATGGAAATTTACAACGCTAATAGGATTAGATTTATTTTTAAATTTAAAATTAGCAAGAAATGGCTCTCTATAAATAACATCTTTATAATTTGATGCTAAATTGGGCTCGTTTAACAACCTCACCTTGGAGGTTTTCCAAAGAAAAGCATAACGCTCACTCATATTGGCTGAAGGACTTTCAGTTGGGTTACTTGTAGCATAATCCCACTTACTTCCTAACCTGTTTAAATTGTCGGCTATTTTAGCTATTGCCTGTGCACCTGCTGGGTCTTTAGCTACAACCTCCTGTATCAATACCAAGTCTGCTTCTTTAATTACATGCGCTATTTGTTCTATATCTTTTAGTATCTTTGACCGTCCTAAATCTCTAATATTCCAACTCACTATTTTAAATTGGTTTCTCGAATTATAGATTGAATCGCTATTAGCTACGAGTTCAGAGCTAGAATCATTGGCGGCCGAATTATCTACCAATTTCACAGTGGCAGAGCGTGTAGTGTTACCCTTTGAATTGGGATTACAGGATATAACAAATCCTGTCATTGAAAGTACCAACCAAAACGCAAACAGATTTTTAAATATTTTCATATACTCTAATATCCTTTGTAAACCTATTGTGTTTATTTCCTTTAAACCAATCTAAACTCACCCATATACCTTCATCATCTTTTCTAAAATCGTAATAGGTTAAACTCTTATCCATAGTATAACTTTGTGGTAATAAAAACTCTGCAAAAGCATGTCCATCTCCTTTATCAAAGCCTCCTATCATACGTGATTTTAATCCTATTTGTCTTGCCATTGAAGCTAATAAAATCGCGAAATCATCACAATCACCAGAATACTGTCCTTTATACTTTAAGGCTAATGTTGCTTCTGCAGATCGCCAAGTGTCCTTCCCTGTTTGTGGATCAAAAATGTAATGCCAATTGACTCTAACATGATTTTGCATAGCAAGAATCTGTTGTACTTGGGATGAAGAAGTATTTAACTTTATATTCAATTCCATCACCTCTTTTAAAACAAGACCTTCCACCTGTATTAAATTACCTTTTGCTTTAGGAATTTTATCTCTAACCAAATCTTTAATAATTGATTGTTTTTCTGATGGTGTAACAATATCTTCTATCTTTATAACCTTAGGTTTTACAGACTTTTTTATTGTATTTGGTATCGGTTTAGTCTCTATTTTTTCTGCTTCTTCTCTAGCTTTAGCTATAACTTGAGATCTCCCAGAATTTGAACAGCCTACACAAGATTCAAAAAACAAAACGAACATAAAAAGTAATGTTATAATACGCTGGTTTCTCATTTGTAATCTATCTTTTCTATTTTTGGTATAATTTGAATAGAGAACCTTTTGTTGTTTTTCTCAATTGAATCTCTACAAAGCCCGTTAAATCCGCTACCACAAATTAATACTTCAACATTTCCTCCTCTAAAATTTATACCTTCTTTGTTCCATAAATTATAAACTGATAAGGCACGCTCATAACTTTTTGAATATCCATAATTAGAGTCTAAACTAAACCTTCTATCCCATGAATTAGCCATATTTCCTTCTATTACTAGTAAATAGCTAAATTTGGCGTTTTGCGCTCTGAGACTTTCTAAAAACTTATTTATTTTATGCCCTACTTGAATAACAGTTTCTCTATGCACATCTAATATTTCGGTTTTATCTGGCTCAAATATTTCAATACCAATTAACTCTTTGGCTACATACTTCTCACAATCATCTAGATAAAAAAAATCCTTATCATTTTGTAGCGGCGCAAATTGATCTTCTATTTGAAGTATTTTTTTAAGCTGTTCGTTCTGAGCTTCAATTTTACCTTGCTCAACCTTTAAAATCACAAAAGTTATTACATACAAAACAAGCATTAGAAAAAATAAACTTGTCATTAAGTCAGCGAAGCTTACCCAAAAAAAACCTGTTTTTTTCATTTAAAGTAATTTATATAAACATAGTAACAAGCACCTGATATAATAACAGTATAGGTTAATACACTAAGTGTGGATACAATATTTTGAAAAACGCTAGGCTTAGGAAAGTTAAGCTCAGGAATTTTAGTTTCTGATTCTACTTTAATTGATTTAATACTAATAGCCTCAATAGCTTTAACAATTGAATTATTTCCGTTAGAAATGACCTGTGTTAACTCATTTTCTAAATTTTGTAATCGTTCTTCAATTACATCTAGCTTATTTAATTTACTTAACAATTCAAATTTAGGTCTGGCAGTGTTAAAAGCCTCCTCTGTTTTAGCAACTTGTTTTGTCATTACTTCTGTAAACGATTCTATAGACTTGTTAAAAGCAGTAGAAAGTTTTGAGTCATATTCTGAAATAACACTATTATACGCTTCGAATTGTTTATGAGCAGAACTTGTTAATTCTTCAATTGCTCTAGACATTTTAGAATCTGTATTTGCCACAGCTTCTTTAACGGCATCTTCATAATTAACAAAAGACTTTATATGGGTATTAAAAAACTCGGTTGATTGATTACTTTTTGCAACAGTACTTTTTATATCCTCTAATATTACATTAATATTATGTGTATTTGCAACGAACACTTGTAAGTTACTTAACAGGTTGCTTGTATTCAACAAAGACTTATCTAAATGCTCATAATATTTCGCAAATTCTTGAAATGATCCCATCATCCCTTGTAGTTGATTAAACACATCTAAGTTTACTGACGCAACTTTTTTAACGTCTAGCTCTTTGATTTGTTCAATAAGATCTTGTTCTCTATTTATGGCCTGGGATGAATTTTTGACCACACTATCTAATTGAGCTACTACACCACTTGTGCTTCTTGCAAACTTATCTAGTTTATTTGATAGGGTTTGAACTTCTGGAAGTTTGGATTTATTCATTTTTGGCAAAAGCTCCGATTGTAAAAAAGATAAAAATTCATTTTTACCATTTTCTACTTTTGATTTTGCACTTTTAAATATCAAAATCGAAAATACAGTCGTAATAATTAGTCCTGTAACAGAAGCTGTCATAGCAATTTTCACACCATCAATTAGTGGTTTTATAGCTTCCAAAGCTAATGTCGCACTTTCGCTTGTTGAGGTATTAAAATTAATTGCAAATAATCCAAATATAATACCCAGCATAGTTGCTGCTAAACCTATATATAACGGAGCTGGAATATTATTATCTATTTCACCTTCTTTAATCTCTACATTTCTGTCCGTTATATCCTTCAAAATATGAAAATCTATAGCTGCACTTTTATTTTTAATAAGATATGTATTAA
This sequence comes from Flavobacteriaceae bacterium, assembly GCA_002706045.1. Classification (GTDB taxonomy): domain Bacteria; phylum Bacteroidota; class Bacteroidia; order Flavobacteriales; family Flavobacteriaceae; genus Winogradskyella. The sequence continues at coordinate 31,714 of PAJL01000076.1, read as the reverse complement.
TAGAATTGCAGATCTCACTTATAACAACATTTTTCGAGTTATTTACTAGGTAAGCTATTCTAATTGTAGGGTTGTCAAATTCTACATCTTCATTAAAATTTTCATCTAAAAGTATTTCATCTACATCACCCTCATTATAAAGACTTAATGACACATCTTTAAGACCGAGAAGTGGCGGATTCTTAAAAACATTTTTATACAAAACTATTTTTTGCCATAGCTTAAATGCAAAATATAATTGAAACCCTATTAAAACTAAAATTACGGCAATCTCAACTCTCTCAATTCCCTCCATCTCTAAATAAATTTGATTTTTACTTTTTGTATAATGGACCAATCATTATTCTCTAGCTTTACTTCACCTGCCTCAACGACTTCTATACCTTTGGCTTCTATATTAAAAGCATTTACATAAACGCATGCTTTTTCAAGATAATGGTCTGGAGAGTTTAAAGCTCTTGACAAATCTGCATCCTCTAGAAAGGTTAAATCACCAAAGACTTTAGATGAGTTTAGTTTTATCTTATATAAAGAAAACGGTGTTCTTTCTTTACTCACATCTTCGGTTGAAAATTTTCTATCTTCAAAAGGGGATGGTAAAAACAGAACTTCTGGTTTTTCTATCTTAAAACTATCATATACCACAGGATCTTCATCCTTCAAGGGCTCTTGATTAACATCATTTAAAACATTATCTTGTTCTGATTGGTTGTTAACTCTTAATTCTTTACTCTTATTAAAAAATTGTTTTTTTAATTCCTCATTAGCTTTTTTAAGGTTTTCTATTTTAGTTTTATACGTATTTTGTTCTATATTTTTAAAATGAGAATAATCTGGCTTATTATTTAATTTTCTTACTTTAGAATTAGACTTTTTGAGCATTCGAAGTAAGGTCAGATTAATAATTACAAGAACTAAAATTGCTACTATCAGTATTACCGTTTTAAGGTCAAAAAAAACATCAGTTGTACCTACGACATCCTCATTAACTTGACTCACAATATCTGGCTGTATTAAAAATATTAGATTCATAACACTATCATTATTGATTAATTGAAGAAGCCAAATCATATAGTAAACCTGTTAAAGGAAAAAAGAATAAACTTTGAGCTACAGGTTCTTCTGGTATAGAATCATCAGACAATCCTTTTACACCTTGCATCAAGTAATCTAACTGATCGTTTGATTTTATTTGATTAAATAATTCTATGGATTTATTAGATAATCCAAATTCTCCTCTAAAATCTAATTCATGGATAAGATCATTAAACAAATCATAGAAATTATTAACATTTTCAATAACACCTTCTAAATATTTTTTATCTAGATCTTTATATGTAATAACTTCTTCTTGGGAACGAGACTTAGATTGAATTTTCGGAGTATTTCCATTACCTATATTTATCTCAATTAAATCTGTGTGTTTAATACCATCTAAATCACTGTCTATACTAAAACCACCTTTACAGGTAACTTCTTTAGGATTATCCTTAGACTTCACATCTAAATTAATTAAATCATTGCCATATACTTTATTAAAAATTGCCTCAAAAACTTTTGTTAAGCTTGAAAGCTGAGATGTTACATCTAATATTTTTAAAGTTTTTGATCCTGTTCCACTAAAAACAACGTTTCTAGGTTGATCAACACCTTTTAACTTCATCATTTCAGCGATATGATAAATTATTGAAGAATAAAACAGTAAAAAGATTATTTTAAAATCATCATCATTAGCAAGGTGTTTATTAAGATCTAAATCAAGATGTTTTTCAACTACATTCTTATTCTCTTTTAGAGAAAATAGATAGTTCATGAGATCTGTAGAAGACATATAATCTCCATAAATTCTTTTTAAAATATTTGCTTCCTCTACAAGCTTGTTTTGGTTTAAAACATTTTCAAATACATCTTTATATTTTTGAACAAAACCATTAGACTTTATATTTCCATTAAAACCATTACCAAAAATGGCATTTCCAGCAAACTTGAATGATGTAATAAATTGTGGTTTCTCATCAAAATAGACCATAACATCAGTTGTTCCGCCTCCAATGTCTATAGATATTGATGGTCTAGCTGCTGTTCTAATACCTTCTTCGTTCTTATAATGATAAAATGGTGCAATACTTTCTGGAAAACTACTTAAATTTTCTTCGTTAATATTAAATATGGCATTAAATGACTCTGACCAAATTCTTCTAAACCTATTTAAATGGTTTGTTGTCATACTAACAGGATAAAACCATATAATTTTTGTTTTAGCCAAATCACCATTGTTTTTAAGAACTTTGTTTTTACAAAGCATTAAAATTTCTTCAATGTAATGTTTTACTTGCTTATCATTATTAGACTCATGTGACCACTTTAAATTTGTAAATGTTTTAAGGTATGGTCTGATTGGTTTTTTCTCATATTCAAAACCTATATTAGCATTTGCAAACACAAATGTTGCTAAATCATAATTAACATTAGTATTTTGAAGTAGTGCAGATCTGAATGGCATTTTTACCATCTCATCTTTACCTATTCGCTTAGGTATTATTTCTTGCATTAAATGTGATTCACCATCATCTATTACTCTAACTGCATCTGTTCTTCGAGAAGCTGAAGCTGGTAATAAAAAAGCAATCTGCTCTTCAGTATCTAAAATATCAAATGCTTTTGCACTTCCTTGCCCCTCAATAGCATATTCTATATGTGTGTTAGTGGTTCCGAAATCTATTGCGAATTTGTATGCATCTCCTCCTGTAATTGTATAATTGTTCCAAAGAGGTATAATATAGTTCTGACTTTCTCCTACATTTAAACCTATAGCATCAAAATTTTGATCTAAAATAGTTTGACTTGTAATATATGGTTGATCAGATCTCTCCTTGTTTTTTTTAGGTTTTAAAGGATTTTGAGACGTATCGTTATATAAATTAACTGATAACTTAGTTGAATTATTAGGGAAAATATCAGCTAAACCAATGGTATAATTAAGTTTCACCTCATTACTTTTATTAAATGGATAAATACACATTGCAAGTGACTTTTCTAAAATTACACCTTTATCTAATTGAACTGCATCTGTCACATTAGAACGTGTATTATAAATCTTTGTATAAGAAATAAAACCTTGCTTTATTGGTATGTTTAATTCTACTTGAACACTACTACCCGCAAGCTCTTTTATTTTTAATAAACTTTTATTAATAAGATCATTAACAGAAAAATACTTAAAGAAAAGAGGTTTTAATGGAATTAAAAACTGTCCGTTTCCTAAGGTTAAGAATTTTGATGCATCTACACTGTAAGGCAGTTTTATAATTGTACTTTCTAAAAAATCGTTCATTGTTAGATAAGGATACTTATCTCCCTGATCTGGTAACAACCTTTCATTTATAGGCTTGCTATCTTGATATGGCACTTTGGTATTACTATCCCATTTATCTTCTGTATATATGTATGGTAAATTCAAGGTTTCTACAGGTAAAACCAAAGGTGTAAGCTCATCAATGTTTTTACTGGATTTTATAGTAAAATCACTTGCTTTTTCTATTAATGAAGGATCTTTTTTAAACTGTTTTAATAGTAAGCTTTGAATTACTTCAACAGGTTGACCTAAGTTATTATTAAATAGTATTGGCTTAAGAGAATCTAAATAAGATGTTGCATCTTGATTCATTAATTCTCCATGTAATGATGGATTATAACTATATAATTTATCTACCGTTTTTCTTATATAGCTATTAAACTCAGGAAAATATATATTAAAATTAGGTCTTTTAGAAAGTGCTACTAAATATTTTATATAATTTGGGTCTCTCCTGTAGAGAGGTAAAAGCATATCATCTAGCATTGTATCTTGACCAAATCTTATATCGGTTCCTATTGCATCTGGTGCAGCAAAAAAGAGTGTTCTAGGTGAAGTTCCCCCAATAATTTTATGCTTATAAAGTAAAATGTATATATGATTAAATTCATTAAAATTATATTGATTACTATCTTGCTGAAAGAATAACTTTAATGTTTCTCCTAAATGCTTTTGATGTTGATTTGAATTTAAAAGTGTATTTACCCCTTTTTCCTTATTCCATACAATTAAGCTTAAATCATCTTGATGTTTATCATAGTTAAAAAACAACTGACCTATATCTAAAGCATCTGAAACAAGTTTGTGATTATCGCTAGCTACAGCCTTACCATTTCTTGTTATACCATCTAAATTACCATTGGCTCCAATAGCACTGAACGCAGTTCTAACTAAATCTATTCTTGCAAATGGACTAGGTATAGAAGTTGGTAATTTTTTACCATCTCCACCATCAGTAACTATATTATCTATTAATGTGGCATTTATTTTATCTGAAGTAAACCAGTCTGTATTATGAGCGCCTTCATAGTGAATTCGAAAAACTTTTTTTGCCATTACTTTTAATTTAGAATTTTCGTTATTTGTGTAGTAAGAACTTCATCCAAAATTTTCAGGAATCTTGAAGGTTCTGATTCGTCATCATGTTTTTTACTTTTTGCAATTGTATGTGCTTCTTTTATTATATGGTTAGCACTCGCTTTATTCTTCTTTAAAAAACCACCTCTTTCTACATCTTTCCCTTTTACAAAATCTAGAAGCGTATCGTGTTCTTGATTATCATGATATGGTGCGAAAGAAACATCATTATCTTCCATCTCATCCATCCATTCATCAAAGTACTGAATGAACTTCAAAAAATAACTTCTGTAAAATTCTTGATTATAAAACTCTCGACTTATCCCGTTATCCTTTTTGTTGAATTCTCCTAAATTTTGAAATAAAACATCTAAAGATTTATTAAGAAACTTTGACAAAAGCACCATTTTGGAAAGAGGAACACTTATTTGATTCTTTGACCACTGACCCAAATGATCTAACTTTAGTTTACTACCTTCATGTGGTTCTATACCAAATTCTTTTATTATTGTTGAATCACTTTCAGTTAGACTGTTAAAATCTTTAGTAAAGTCTATTATAGATAAAGCTCCTGCTAATTCAAGAAAATGAGCATTGTTTCTCTGATCACTTTTCCCTTCTGAATAAGGCATGTTATTATTTGAGTAATCTCCTAAATAATAAAAAGCATTAATGGTTTCCTTATTATCAAAAATAGAATGCTGATAATAACTCAGAGCTGCTTTAGATTTACTAAAGAAAGTAGTTGAATCTATAGCTTTATTATCATCATTTGAATTAGCAACTTTAAAGTATGGTAAATAAGATATAGCACCAATTTTTGAACTACTAATTATATTACTATTTTCAATTTCGGGTTTGTTGAGTCTTAAATTTTTCAATAATAAAGGAAAACCAGATGCTCCCGTACCCCCAAATATTGAACTAATAATAAAAATTGCATCACCTGGATTAAAGGATCTAGTAAACTCTTTGTATTCTGGTGAATCGGTAAATTTATTTAATACAATGCTACCTATATTGGGATTTCCTTTAAACCCAACAGTCATGTCAGACTCTAAATTATTTTTGCTAAATAACAAATCAATAAGAGCTTGATTTTCTTTATCCAATCCATTATAATCTATAAATTCTCCAAATTTCTGACCAGTATTAGTCATACCGAACTTAAAATGATCTGAAACACTTGGAAGTTTATCATTTAATAATTGTTTTAAGGTTAGGATTTTAGTTGCGAATAACTGATTATCTTCTCCTACCGAATTGTAAATGCTTTGATATTTTGTTAGTATATCTGCTGTTCTATTTAAGTCTCCATTTGCAGCATCTGGATCAATAATAATAGGTACTAACGTATCAAAATCATTTTGAAGTTTTACACCTGATGCAAGTAGCATTGTAAGAGATTTTAAAACTCTTGATCCAGTACCTCCTATTCCGAACACATATAATTTTGCCATATTTAAAAAGGATTTTTAGTATTTGCTGCACTTAAATATTTCATTAGCACAGATAAAAGCATTGCAGTAATAACACCGTATAAAAAAGTAATAGCAGCCATTTGAATAATAAAATATTCAGGATTAATAGCATTTGGTTGGCTTGGGCTATAACTTGCAATAGACATTAGGACTTCATTATTATTATACAATAACACACAACAAACTATAAGCATCAATATACCTGAACAAACCGTTGTTAAAAACCATTTAAGGCGAGGTTTTTTAATAGGATCTAATACTTTATAAAACACTAACAAACAAACAATTGACACCACCAGATATGCAATTCCAAGTTTTTGAAAATCAAAAGCATTATATACAGCATTTAACAAATCAGAGTACAATTCGTAATTAAACCAAGGGTCGTATAAACTAGCTACAACATTATTCATCTTTATATTTTAATTTTTAGGTTAATATTTAAGTAATCGGATTTATTGGATTTTTTTTGATAAGCTTTTGAAATTCCTTGAATCAGTTGATCAAAAGCAAAAGTTGTTTTTTCATCACCTATTATTTCACAATCGTTTGTTGTTCCAGACTCCTTTATCCATTCTGGCAAATTTTTATTTAAACTAATTTCTAATTCTCCAAACAAATTAGTTTGCGCACTAACAGTTATAATATGTGTAAATTCTACTTTGTTTGCTTCTTGAATTTTATTTAGCTCTTTATAAGTCCTGCTGGTTTTTTCAACATTATCAATATTTTGTATATCTAATATTTCATAACCCATTTCTTCAGATATACTATAATTCCCTAAATCTTCTAAATAAGAATTTGGCAGGTCTATTTTTGAAAAGTCTACAGCCACTCCAAATTGAAATACGTTTTCTTTATTTTCATCCTTACTATATCTAGAAGCCTTAGATTTTTCTACATCAATTATTTCTGTAAAAAAACTACTTCCTCTTTTTGCAGGTTTAAAATGCCCTATTTTTTCTTCACCTTGAGATAAAATTGTATAACTAGGTTTGGATTGTAACGAAGACAAAAACCTTGCTTGCTCATTATACCCAGGAAGTTCTGTAACATTAACTATGTCTTGTAAAGCTTTATCTATAACTGAGCTATCACCAAATAATAGCATGTAATAAGGACGACTTTGATTAATTTTAATCGCTTTTTTACCTGGTTGACAAGTTTCAGAATAGTATGTTCCCTTAAATTTTGAAGTTAATTTTAAAACTACAGTTTCTGTATTTTTACTTTTCAATGATTTTTGAAAAGCTTGTTCTATTTTTATTGGAACAATATCAATATTTCCATCAGTAACTGAATAAATCCCATCTGTAACAACAATACTTAAACTATTATTTTCAGATGCAGAATTTATAGCGTTTGAAAAAATAAATTGATGATCAGAATTGCTTATATCTCCTACCTTAATTTGTTTTTTATTTATCTTCTGTAAGATATTTGATTGTTGATGCTCTTTAGAGTTTACAAAGAAGGATTTATTATCATAATTTTGAATGTTACCTACAACTCTATTCATTACTTGTAGGAACTCTGTTCCTTCGAGGTAACCATTCATACTTGCAGAATTTTCGAAATAGAAATTTACTTTTAAATCAACACCTCCTGATTCTTTAAAAATTACTTTAAAACGTTCCGTTAGTTCATCTATATTTTTAACGTCTTGGTTTGATAAACGGAATTTATTTTTTTGCTCTAAATAAAATTTAAAAGTTTCATTCTCTTCTAGCGAGTCAATATTATTAGTCCTTTTCCTCTCCTCAAGTTCTTCTATAAACAACTCAAAGTCATTAAAATACTTGGATTTATTATTTGGTGTTGAACAACTCAACACAAAAAAAAGAACTAATAGATGTAATCGGATATTCATATGATTTTACAAATGGTAAATACTATATCCGTAAAATTAGAACTAGAGCTATAAATAATTTTACGGGAATCCGTAATTACCCTAAACTAAAAAAAGACGTATAAAATCTATACGTCTTTTATCCCCTAAGAATCCAGTTAATGACCTTAATAACTAGGATTCAATAAAATTATATTGATTATTTAATTGTTCATTACGGTTTACCGTAAGCGTCCTAAATTAAACCAAGATCCTTAGAAATTGCAATGAGCTGAATAGCATTATTTGCTCTAAACTGAATTTTTAATTTATTAATATGTTTTTCTACAGAACTTAGACTAGCTGGTTTAATATCGTTAGTTTTCAGATATTCACTAATTTCATCTTGAGATAAACCTTTGGACAACTGCTCTAACAAAACAATATCATAATCGTTGATTTCTAAATTTGAACTTGGTTTCAGAGCTTCTTCAACATGTGGTGATACATAAATTTTATTATCGTGAACTAAGTGAATTGCAGCAGCTAATTCCATTAACCCATGCCTACCCTTACAAACATATGCATCCACCTCAATATTCTGAATTAAATTTCTTACTCTTTGCAAACGATCTTCTACCGAATAAACAATAACCTTAAGATCTGGATATTCAGATTTTAGCTGTCTTGCTAAAGTTTCACCAGATGCAAGTTTTTGATCACGATGATCAATTTTAAATGACAAATCAGTTATTACCAAATCATAGGGTGCATTTTTCTGAATTGCTGATTTTACTTTTAAATAAGCGTCATCGCAATATTGAACTTGATCAACATTAGTGATACCTAAAGTTGCTAATATCGTCTCAACCCCTCGGTTAATACTTCCTAAATCATCTGCGATTAAAACTTTTGAAAACATATTAAATTACAATCTCTACCTGGAACCCTTTATTCAATCCCGATTCAAATGTAATACTTCCCCCAAGAGCAGTTATACGGTTTTCCGCATTTAGCAAACCTGTCCCTTTTTTAAGTTCGCAACCTAATCCATTATCTTTATAATTTACTATTAGGTTTTTCTTATTTAGTTGAAAATTCAAAACCACAATTGTAGCTTTACTATGTTTTCGCATATTAGTCAATAATTCTTGTAGGATGCGATACAGCACAACCTTTCTATTTTTAGAAATATTTTGCCAAGTAACTTTTGAGATGTTTTTTGTAATAATATTAACCTCGTTGTTTATATAATTATAGAATAGACTCTGTAACTGATCTTCAAAATCATCATTAAATACAATTATTGCATTTTCCTTTGATATATCCCTTGTACGCCTATAGATATTTTCTAAATCATCTAAGACTTCATTGTTAGAATAGTTATTGGTTTGTACTTTTGCCATAACCTGATAGACATCATTTGCCACTTCATCATGTACTTTTTTAGATATACGTGTTTCAGTATTATAAACTTGCAAGAGTTTTTCTTTTTTATGCTTGAATTTTTGAAAGAAATAAATAAAGAGAAAGGTTAGTATTGAAAATAAGGAAATTACTAAAATGCGTTCTTTCAGCCTTTCACTTTGTAGAAGATCTTCCTTAATTTTAGTTAAATCATATTTTGCCAAAGCGAATTTATTAACTGCCATTTTTTCGGCGTTGGAAAGACTATCATTGATATGTTTATATGCTTTGACATAGTTATCTTCACTTAAATTTGTTAATAGACCTAAGGCGTTATTTCTGTACGAAGGTGATTTTAATATATCAGCTATACCAAGAGCCTTTTTGGCAAAATCTCTGGATTTTTCAATGCTATCATTTAAACGGTAAAATTCCGAAAGATGTGAGTAACTTGTATAAATTGTAGAAGTATCGTTTACGGCTTTTCTAAGCTTTAGAGCTTCAAATAATAATGGAAGTCCATTGGTTTTATTTGTCTTAAATTTTAAAACACCGTAATTATCTATTACCAATGCTTTATCCAATGCTAAGCTATCAGGAATTCTCGGGATTAATTCATAGGCTTTTTTTACTTCATTTATAGCATTATCATAGTCCTCTAGATTTTTAAAAACAAGCGACTTATTATTATATATTATAGCACTGTCCTTGGGAGACTTAGCAATCAGCAAAGAATTGTTATAAGCTTCAAGAGCTTTGGTATAATTCAATTGTTGCTTAAAATTCAACCCTAAAAGGTTATAAAAACTCAATTGAATTGAAGTTTTGTAAGTAGTATTTTCTAATTGTTCTATAATGGGTAGAGCGGAAACAATTGTCTCTTCACTATTAAAATACTCACCATTTTTATACAATACACTTGCTTTATAATAGAGCGATGTTAAAGCATTATGGGTGTCATTGCTATCTAATGATTTCAGGTAATATGTATCAAAATAATTGTAGGCTTTATTTAAATCCCTACCACTTTGTGGTCTCAAAGCTAAACTTGAATAATACTGTAAACTATCTAAATTACTCTGAGCAAAGACGCTTATATTAATAGTAAACAATACTATATAAAAAAAGAGGAATGAAATTTTGATTGGTTTCATTCCCCTAAAATACTAAATTAATGAGTTAATAATTATCCTCCAAGATCAGGATCTCCCCCTCCTGGTGGAGGCGGCGGAGGTGGCGGTGGAATTTCTCCTCCTTCACCACAGCAAGCCTGAGGTGTAACTTCATCGGTTATGCTCTCAGGGTTACATGAAAAGAAAACCATATTGAGGAAAACCGTAAACAGAATTACAGATATTTTTTTCATTTTGAAATGATTTTAAAATTGGACAATAGTGTTGCTGTCCGATACTTTTCGGAGTATTTATTGAATAGCAACACAGACTAAATTTGAAGAGTGAGCTCTCCTTTGGGAAGTATGGAGTGCAGAAGTAAAACAGAATTATTACTTCCCAAATGGCAATACCATTTCACCTTGCCACTCCATTAATATGAATTGATTTCGTAAACCTTATTACGCCTAAGGTGGTTATCAATTCTTAGAACAAATAAATGAAGTTTATAATGGGTAGTATGGAAACTGAATGGAAATATTATGGAAAAGAATTTCTCCCTCTTTTCCCACTTAAATTTTTAATTTTAATGCCACTAACAACCAACCTGTCATGCATAAAGAATTAATCCTTAAAGCCTTCAAAAGTGGTGAAGAAATATTAAAAAAAAATGGATCAAATAACCCATCTATTAATTCTATATCAGAGCATATTGCCACATTTTTAACTGAAGATCTTAAATATTCGACCCATTCTAGAACACTCAGAAATTACTATAAAACAGCATCAGAAGAAGAGGAAATAAATATTTCTAGAATTGAAACAGTTAATGGGTTGTGTAAGTATATAGGCTTTAAAGATTATAACGACTTTATTAATTCCCAAAAAACTGTAGATGTGTCAACTGTTAAAAAGGAAAACAAAAAAAACTTTCTCAAGAAAATTTATCTATTTGGATTCATTGTAATAGTTACTGTATTAACAACGGTTTTACTATTTCTAAATAATAATGAACCCAAATTTATGATCTGGAAAATAGATCACTATGAAGAAGTAGAATTGGATTTGAATAAATATAAGCTGAGTGACTTAAAAGTTTACAAACAGGAAAGAATCGATAATTTTAAAAAAATTCAGCCAGACTCTAATTATCATTTTTTTAATAGTGATGGTACCGAACGCGTTTGGTATGGTAAGAACAATGATAAAGAATATGAGTTTTTTACTGATTATGGTCGTCACCCAGAGACAGGAAAAAACCTTAAACCAATAACTAAATACATCATTAATAAGTATATCAAATAAAGATTATTGATTTTACTTTTAGATTTTATGAATTTATTTAATTTCGAACAGTAATTAATTGCCATTGCAATACTTTAGTTGAAAACCAATTCAAAATCCATAGCTGTGCTTCCCTTTGTCAATATGAGCAATGATATTGATAATGAGTTTTTCTGTGATGGTATTAGCGAAGAAATCATAAATGCCCTTACCAAAATAAAGGGTCTTAAAGTAATTGCAAGAACCTCTTCATTTGCCTTTAAAGGAAAGGATATAGATATCAGAGACATCGGTAAACAGCTAAATGTAAATACAATTCTTGAAGGCAGTATAAAGAAGTCTCAAGAAAAGGTTCGAATAACTGCACAATTAATTGACGTTAAGGACGGTATACATTATTGGTCTAAAAATATGATAGAGAACTCGTAAACATTTTCGATTTAGAAGATGAAATTAGTTTAGCCATTGCAGACGAAGTCCGAAATAATTTTGGGCACTTTGAAGTCCAAGACCAATTAATAAAGCAACCAACTGATAGTATTGATGCTTATCAATTATTTCTAAAGGGACGCTCTTTACAATTAAAATGGACACCAGAGAGTATCAAACAAGCAATATCGTTTTATAATCAAGCCATTACTCTTGATAAAAAATATGCCAAAGCCTACTATGCCAATCTACAAGGTTATGGTTTACTAGCAATGTGGGGCTACATGCCTTATCAAGAGGCTATGGAATTAGCAATTAGCAACCTTTTGATAGCGAAAGAAATAGATACTTCGCTACCTGAGTATCCCTTGTCTTTTGTAGGTAAATTTTTCTGGGAAGAATGGGATTTCAAAAACGCTTACATACACATTAATAAGGTTTTAGAAATAAATCCAAACCATATAGATGGATTAGAAGCTATGGCAGAGTTGTGTATTGCTCTTGGTTTTTTCGATAAAGCCAAAGTCTTTGCCAACAAATTGTTAGAAGTAGATCCTCTCTCAGCAAACAATCACTACACTTTAGGACACATTTACTATTATCAACGTAAATTTCGTAAAGCTCTAGAAAGCATTGACTACTCCATAACACTTAATCCACATTTAGAATTAGCGCATCACCTAAAATGTTTCTGTCTAATATGGCTTAATGAGGCTGAGCAGTTTAAAACATTTATTCAGAATACATCATTACAAGAAGAAAAAAACATGCTGTTTAATCTTATTAATAAAAATGATGCAGTAATAACAAATGAAGCCATTTCAAAATGGTCTAAAGGAGGTAATGAAGCTACAATGCTAGTGCCATATGACGTGTTTATTCTAAGCAACTCAGATCATAAAGAACTTGGATTTTCGAGATTAAAAGAAATGGTTAGTCAAAGACGTGGACAAATTATTAACTACAGACAAGAACCTTTTTTACAACCCTTACATAGCATAAATGGGTTCTCAGAATTACATCAGTCTAATTTATTTATTGACGACATTGAAGTTCCTCAAAAAGAGGAAGAAAAACTAACTTCAAACATTTTAGATAGTCACCAGATATTAATTCTAAAAAAAGAATTGCTTAACTACTTTGAAAAGGAAGAACCTTATTTGAACCCACAACTAAGTTTAAAATTTGTTGCTGATGTCTTAGGTTTAAACACCAATAAGATGTCGTATTTAATTAACCAGGCGTTCGATACAAATTTTAATGACTTTATTAATCAATATCGTCTCAACCACTTTAAAACTATAGCTTTAGATCCTAAAAACTCACATTTAACTATTCTCGGTTTGGGTTATGATAGCGGTTTTAACTCTAAAAGTGTTTTTAACACATACTTTAAAAAAATAGAAGGTACTACACCCAGAGCTTGGATGAAATCCAACTCGTAGTAAATCATCACCAATTCGTTTCAGATTATAATTCAGTACGATTCACGTGTCAATCTTGTGAATCTTTGCATCAATATCAACAATCAAAAAACGAACAGTTATGAATACTTTACACAAATTCTTAGTTGCATTTATATCTGCAACAGTAATGCTTCTTACTTCTTGCTCAAAGGATGACGGCAACAACAACCCAACAATAAACTACACAACTACTGAAAATTTATTGAATGAAATTAATTTTCAAGGGTATGCCATTGTAACTAAAAATGGAAATGATTTGGTACGTCAAGGGTTTGGTTTAGCAAATGAAACCACAACATTACCACAAGATTACGAAATGGCTTACCGAATTGGTTCTGTATCCAAAACGCTCACAGCAGCTGCTATTATTCAGTTAAAGCGTGATGGTTTTATCTCTAATTTCAATCAGACCTTAGATGAATTTGATTCTGAATTTCCAAACGGTAATCAAATAACAATCGCACATTTATTATCTCATCAATCAGGTATTCCAGATTATCAATTTATAGTTGAAGATGCCTTCGAACAAGGTGAAATTTTAGATGAAGAAGACATTTATGACGTTATTACGTATTTGATTTCTGAAAACGGTCTCAACTTTGCGCCAGGCGCAAGTAAGCAATACAGCAATTCCAATTACCTTATTGCAGCTCTGTTGGTTCAGGAATTAACTCAGATGTCATATCACGAGTATATTCAACAAAATATCTTTAATCCTTTGGGAATGGATGACACACTCAAAGGAACAGACGCTATCAACCCTAATACGCATGCTGAAGGTTACAAGAATGGTAACGCAAATAGCACTTACCCTATGGCTATTGCTTTTGGTGCAGGAGATTTTAGTAGCACACCAAAAGACATGGAAACTTGGACAAATGCGGTAAAAACAAACTGGTTTACAACTGCAGAAAAAGATGACATATTCGCGCAAGATGTACCAAGTGGCTATGTAGATTTTGGTTTAGGTTGGTTCACAACACAAGAAGGCAATACAACACTGTATTGGCATGGTGGCGATATTAATGGTTACTGGAGTATGATAGGCTTTATACCAGAATACAATGCTACAATTATACTATTGAGCAATAAGCAAGATGATACTGGCATACAACGTAATACTATTATTGAACAACTATTAACAAACGAGTTTAACCAATAAATTACAGGTATGCAACATACCAACGTTTTATTGGCAGGTGCTACAGGTTATTTAGGCAAGCATTTATTAAAGGTTTTAATAGAAAAACAAAACCAGGTTGTTGCTATTGTCCGTAAGCTAAATCAGATAGATAATCCTAATGAAAACTATCTGGAAATTAAGCAAGCCGAAGTCACCAAACGCGAAACTTTACGAGACATTTGTAAGGGCATAGATACGGTCATTTCAACCGTTGGTATTACAAGGCAAAAGGATGGTTTAACGTATATGGATGTCGATTATCAAGCGAATATAAATTTACTTGAAGAAGCTAAAAAGTCTGGTGTAAGCCACTTTGTTTATGTGTCTGCTATTAATGGCAATAAACATCGAAATTTGAAGATTTTTGAAGCAAAAGAGAAGTTTGTTGACGCTTTAAAAACTTCAGGATTAAATTATACCATTATTAGACCCAACGGTTTTTTCTCTGATATGAAAGACTTTTTGCAAATGGCAAAATCTGGTCGTGTGTATCTATTTGGATCAGGCAATCAAAGATTCAACCCAATTCACGGAGAGGATTTAGCAAAAGCTATTGTAGATAACTTAGAGGATTACAACAATGAATTAACAATTGGAGGTCCTGATATATTAAGCTTAAATGATATTAGTAAACTCGCTCTGACTTCATTAAACAAGCCAATAAAAATAACGCATTTACCAGATTGCTTAAGACGATTCACCATTTGGACTTTAAGAACATTTACCAGTGTTAAAACCTATGGTCCTATTGAATTTTTCTTAACCTTAATGGCTGAGGATAATATTGCTCCAACTTATGGTGAGTATAATTTAAAAGACTATTTTAGAGAAGAAGCTAAAACGCAATAAATTATGAATATTCCAGATCCAAATACTGTTTTTCCTTTAGCCAATTACGATAAGTTATGTTTTTTGAAAAACTCCATTAACAATCCTAATATTGAGGTTGGTGACTACACCTATTATGACGATTTTAAAGATGTTTCTAACTTTGAAAAAAATGTGAAGTATCATTTCGATTTTATAGGTGATAAACTCATCATTGGTAAATTTTGCATGATTGCTTCTGGTGCAACCTTTATTATGAATGGTGGCAATCACTTAACCGAAGCCACATCAGCATATCCATTTGCCATTTTTGGTGGTGCATGGCAACATGCTATGGATGACAAAACCTATCCAACCAAAGGGAATACCGTAATTGGTAATGATGTGTGGATTGGTCACGATGCTACCATTATGCCTGGTGTAACCATTGGTGATGGAGCAATAATAGCCACAAAAGCAGTGGTTACAAAAGATGTTACGCCTTATACTATTGTTGGTGGCAATCCTGCTAAACCTATTAAAAAACGTTTTTCAGAAGACACCATTTCAAAATTATTGGAACTTAAATGGTGGGATTGGGAGATTGAAAAAATCACTAAAAATGTCAATAAACTTACATCGCATCCTGAGGCGTTGTTATAAATAAACCCTAAGAACTAATAAAAGGCTTAATAGTAAAACTGTTAAGCCTTTTTCTATTCATGTAAAAATTAAGGATTAGTACTAAATATCAAAAAGGTACCGAATCATAATTCAGAACGATTAGCCTTCACTTCTAATGCATCTTTGTACCATCAAAATTTCAATCAAAATACGAACAATTTAAACATCAATCACAATGAAAAAATTAGTAATTATCTTCCTGTCACTTTTTACATGTAATGTTTTTGCACAACAGATCTCAGAGTCATCAAACAAAAGTGACAATGAATTAAAATACAGAGTGAGCTTTCCTGCTATTATCTTATCTAATATTGGTGACGGAGGCAAAAGAACCAACACACAACACATTGAATTACACGTTAAACGTGAGCTTGACGCCAAAAACATCGTTGGTGTAAAATTTGCCACTTGGCGTTTGTTTCAACCTATGGGCATACAATGGTGGGATGGACTTACTGATAAAATAGATTCTGAAACCGAATTTTATCCTGGGTATTTACGTGAAACAGGTGTAGGTATCTCATATCAACGTATGCTATGGAAAGGGTTATTTGCTTCAATTGAAGTATTACCATTATACAAAACGTATTTAGATCTTAATGACAAAAAAATAGCTAACGGTTTTAAACTTTACAATTCGTATCATATTGGTTATCATTTCGCTTTTGGTAAAAAGAAACAATTTTTTATAGAACCACAATTTCATTGTAATGTTTGGCATTTTGACACCAATACGCCAGATTCATTTAAGCAACTCGACAATAAATGGGACTCCTATTTCTTATTTGAACCCAACCTTTATATTGGTATAAAATTTTAACTTATAAGACCATCTTAAAATTCTAAAACTAACATTATGAAACATTTATTTCTAGGTTTAATATTTTTAGTTGGATTATCAGCTATTGCTCAGCAAACAAAAGAAACAACAATTATACAACGCTTTAAAACCGAATTAAAAAAGGAAAATATAAAAAGTGGAATACTACAGGTATATTCTGAATCTCGTGGTATTAACATTAAGATAGCGGAAAGTAAAGAAGATTCTATTTCAATAGATCATCCATTTTACACAGCTAGTATTACAAAAATGTTTACTGCAACAGCAATTGGTATTTTAAAGGATAGAAAGCTAATAAATTTTGAAGATAAGATTGCTCAATATTTACCAGATTCATTAATTACTAATCTTCATGTTTTAGGTGGTAAAGACTATTCTAAAACGTTAACCATTGCGCATCTATTACAACATACCTCTGGTTTACCTGATTATTTCACAGATTCAACAAATGATGGAAGTCAAAATATCATTAATCAACTATTAATGAATCCGAATAAATTGTGGTCTGCAGAAGAATTAATTCAGTTTTCAAAAGAAAAGATGACTCCTCATTTTATTCCTGGTAAAGGTTATCATTACACAGATACCGAATATGTGCTTTTAGCCTTAATTATTGAAAACGTCAGTGGTTTACCGTTAGATGAATTCTTTCAACAGAACATTTTTCAACCTTTAAAAATGACTAGTTCTTACATAAACTTAAAGTCTAAAGCCATAGATAACAAATTACCTGTTGTTAAATTCTATGCGAGTCAATATGAATTATCATCACTTAAAAGCTTGAGTGCAGATTGGGGTGGAGGCGGTTTGGTCTCCACCACTCAAGATTTAATTGCATTTTTAAAAGCCTACAATACAGATAAAATTGTGAAGAAAGATACAAGATTAGCCATGCAAAACTGGGTAAAAGAAACTAAAGGTATGGATTACGGCTTTGGGATAAGACAAATTTCAATAGGTGAATTAACCAATACAGAAAGCGACTTACAGCTCATTGGGCATTCTGGTAGTACCGCTTCTTTCTTATGGTATTGTCCGCAATTAGACACATATATTTCAGGTACTTTTAATCAGTTGGAGGCTTCTAAAAGTGCAATGATGTTGGTTTATGATATACTTAAAATAATAGAAAACAAATAGAACTATGAGCTCATTTTTAAAAGTTGTAATTAATTTTTTGGTTACTGTATTATTATCATCAAGTAATGGTTTATTTGCTCAAACACCAAACAAAATCAAATGGCAAGAAGATCTTGTAATTTATAAACAGACCTTAGAGCAAAAACACATCGATTTATACAATACAGTAACAAAAGAAGAATTTGAAAATGAGTGGACTAAAATCTATGAAAATGTTGAAAATTTAAACGATTTTGAAATTATTCTTAAACTAATGCACTTAACAAGGCGTGTCAATGATGGACATACATCGGTTTCCCTGAGAAATATGCCAATACATCGTTTTCCCCTTGAAGTAAAGTTTATTGGTAATGAATGGCGTGTGGTAAAAATAAGTAACAAGCACAGTCGCTTGTTGAAGTCATCATTAATAGCTATTGATGGTATTCCTATTGAAGAGGTTTCAACAAAAGTTTCTGAAGTGGCACAGTTTGTAGAAAATGCATACTCACAAATTACTAGAACTGGAGAATATTTAAATATTAGCGAATTACTCTACACACTTCATATTACTAAAAAAGAACATGAAGCTATCTTTACTTTTCTAGACACCAATAATCAAAAGATAAAAATAACCCTTACCGCTTTAGTCTCAGGTTCATCAGCAAAACCAAAAGACTTTGCTGAATTTGCAATTAGCATTCCAAAAATCAAAAAGCCAAATAATCCTAGTTTTCCTTACTTATGGTTTGCACCTATTGAAAACACCGAAGCTTTATATATTAATTTTGAAAGCTATCCAACCTTTGAAGAAATGCAAGTTTTTAGTGAAACATTGGTAAGCTATATTTCTAAAAACCAATTGAAACAAGTAGTTATTGATATGCGCAACAATGGTGGAGGAGATTTATATGTAGGTATTGTTATGGCCTATGCCTTAAATCTTGCTGATTCTGTAGATTGGAAGAATGGTGTGTTTGTATTAACAAGTAACAAAACTTTTTCAGCAGGCACAAGTAATGCTGCACTTTTCAAACAATTATTAAATGCAAAATTAGTTGGTGAGCCCACGGGATCAAACCCTACTGGTTATCAAGACATGGATAGCTTTATACTACCTAACTCAAAATTGGTAATTACCTATTCTAAAAGATTATTTCGTTTATCAGATAAAGCAAATATGGCACTTAAACCAGATATGATAATTAATCAGAAAGAGAATGATTTGTTTAATAATATAGATACTGTTTTAAACGTTTTAATTGAGAGGTTTTAAACTTAAAAAACAAGCTTCTGTTAAATTTAAGCACTCTCAGTTTTCCTAGATTTATTCTGAGTTACTTAGTACACACCTATTACAACCAAAGTATTGCAAATGGTTTATCTCAAGTAAAGCAGTCTTGCCCTACTACAACAGCAACTATAGATGCAATATAAACAGTAAACTTATTTTAAATCTTTCCACCAAGCTTCAAAAACTTGAGTGCTATCTTTTAGTTTTA
Organism: Flavobacteriaceae bacterium; assembly: GCA_002706045.1. GTDB lineage: Bacteria > Bacteroidota > Bacteroidia > Flavobacteriales > Flavobacteriaceae > Winogradskyella. Next base: position 12,139 of record PAJL01000076.1, on the reverse strand, counting down.
CTACTTCACCCATTTTTGGTGTTACTAAAGAAACGTTTTCCGTTTTATTAGCTAGCGCTTCATCTAATGGCTCATACCAAGGATGATCTGAAAGTGTAAACTTNGANTTATGAACTGGAAACANCTTTTGTGTATTCAACTCTTCTGNCACTTGATATAATTGTTTAGGTAATAAGTGAATTTGATTCCAGTTCTCGCTATACTGACCTTGCTCAATAATTGCCAAATCAAAAGGACCATATTTAGCCGCAATGTCTTTATAAAACGTATCGTAACCACTATCACCACCAATGTAGATATTATTATTTTTTGTGTTTAACACATAAGATGCCCATAAACTTTTATTCCTTTTAATACCTCTTCCTGAAAAATGACGCGCTGGTGTTGCGGTCAATTTTACACCTTCAAATTTGATATCTTCGTACCAATCTAGCTCGTTAATTTTAGACACTTCATAACCCCAATATTCAAAGTGCTGACCAACACCTAACCCACAAACTACTTCACCAACTTTAGGCTTTAACTTTAATATTGTTTCATAATCCAAATGATCCCAATGATCGTGAGAAATAATTAAATAATCAATATCAGGTAAATCTTCTACAACATAATTATTAGTTCCTTTAAATGCATTAGTCATAAAAGAAAATGGTGCTGCATAACCACAAAACACAGGATCTACTAAAAACGTTTTTCCATCTAATCTCATAAAATAAGATGAATGTCCAAACCATATTAACACATCTTCTTTCTCATCTAAACCTTTAATATCTGTTGAAACGAATGATAAACTATCTTCAGGTTTTACTTTGTACTTTTTAGCAAATATGAAATCCCACATAACGCCTATTGTGCTTTTATCTGAGGTCATAACAGCGGTCTCACTTAAATTTTTAAATGATCCGTCTTTATAGTTTGGGGATTTTTTAATACGCTCTAAACGTTCGCCTTTAGGATGTTGTCCAAATTTTGACTGGTTAAGTATCATAACAGTTATTAAAGATATAAGTAATATAATACCCAATAAGATTTTTAAAAAGCGTTTCATTTTATTTGGGTTAAGTTCTTTCTTTTACGGTAGAAAAGTCTTTTGATTGAAATTTCTAAGAAGTGCAAAGTTAAGCAGACCGAACCAATAATAGATTTCTTACTTTTATTGTTTTTAAATTTCACCTTAAAAACTCATCTGTGCCATATAAAATCCCAATATATAAACTCATCATATTTGCTTTAGTCATCTGCCTTTACTCATGTGAGGAAGAGTACAAAAAAATAAAACCTAAAGACTCTTCAACTGATAAAAATCTCGATCTTTTAATTGAAAAACCAAAAAACATTCCTGCACCAGATGGTATGGTTTGGGTGAAGGGAAAAACCTTTCTGCAAGGTGCCAAACCCAATGACAAATATGCCATGACACGAGAAAAACCTGCACACCAAGTTGCTGTTGATGGTTTTTTTATTGATGCAACCGAAGTCACCAACAAACAGTTTAAGGCTTTTATTGATGCCACAGGTTATATCACCTTAGCCGAAAGACCAATAGATTGGGAGGTTATGAAAAGAGAACTACCCGAAGACACAGAAAAACCACACGACTCTTTGCTACAACCTGGAAGTTTAGTGTTTAACAAAGATGTAAAAGCTGTAACCAACATGAATAATTACGGACAATGGTGGACCTGGAAAACAGGTGCCAACTGGAAACATCCTGAAGGACCTAAAAGTTCTATTGATGGTAAGGACAATTATCCTGTGGTACATATTGCGCTAGAAGATGCCCAAGCCTATTGTAAATGGGCCAACAGAAGATTACCTACCGAAGCCGAATGGGAATCTGCAGCTCAAGGTAATGCTACGGACCATATTTTTACTTGGGGAAATGATTTTAATGCACTAACCAAAAACGCTAATACTTGGCAAGGTATATTTCCTATAAAAAACGAAAGCATTGATGGATTTGAATTTATAGCGCCCATAAAATCTTATAACCCAAATAGCATTGGGATTTACGACATGATGGGTAACGTTTGGGAGTTGACCTCAGACCTATTTAATGTAAATTATTACAAAAATATAGACGGCTCAAAAACTCTTATTAACCCTAAAGGTGCGGAAACGGCATTTAGCCCAGATAATCCTTACCAAAAGGAAATTGTTATGAAAGGCGGCTCTTTTCTTTGCCATGCCTCTTATTGTGCTAGTTTTAGGATATCTGCACGTATGGGAACAAGTACCGACTCTAGCTCAGACCATACAGGTTTTAGAACCGTAGCAACTATTGAAATGTTGAAATAGAGCTTTTCTTATAGATTTAAACAAATGATTTTGAATATAAAAGATTTGTTACCTTAGTGCATATGTAATTTGGATATAGTTAATACTTATATCTGATTGTTGGCATTAATTAAAAAACAAAAACCTGTGAACTTAACCGAATTAATTGGAGAACTAAAAAATGTATTCGAATCTTACTTAAAAGAGTGCCTGAATGAGTTTCCATCTGAGAATAGAGTTAATGGAATTGGGATTTTTACAGATTCCGATATGTCATCCTTTGTGGTTTATATAAATACCGTAGAACATCTAAATGAACGAAATTTAAATGCTGATAATGAAGATGAAAAACTGACTAATAAATGGTGGCTACCAGAATGGTCTTGGGAATCAAAAGATTCGGCTGAACAAGAGCGAATTATTGACATCTCTCAAAAAATCTCAAATCAATTGGAGTTTTATGATTATAAGAAGACTCTTTTTAAAACTTATTGCGAAATTTTAGCAAACTTAAGTAATTCAGATAAAGTCAGTTTAAAGGACGACTTTGTTCTCTTAGTACAAGAATCAGACAATTTTAATTCAAAAACCGACAAAAATGATTTGTCAAAAATATTATCTGAATCACAATGGACAGAATATCTAAAGTTTAATAAATACTGGTTAGGTTATTAAATAACTAATGCCAACAATGACTATAATTCATTGCGGTTGAATTCCTAATCGGAAGTAATTGCAATTTTCTATCTTTCGGCCAAAGAAAACTAAATACATAAATGATCCTTTCTAAACAGAAAATCGGGCTTTTTCTTGGGCCTTTTTTATTTATTCTTCTAAAATTTTTCTTTCAGCCCGAAGGACTTTCAGAAGAAGCTAATGCTATTTTAGCTTCTACAGCTTGGGTTGCCGTTTGGTGGATTACTGAAGCTATTGCTATTCCGGTTACTGCTTTACTACCAATTATATTATTTCCGCTCTCTGGTGGACTTTCTTTAAGTGAAACAACAGCATCTTATGGTCATAAATACATTTTCCTGTTTATGGGTGGTTTCATTATAGCTATAGCTATTGAAAAATGGAATTTGCACAAACGGATTGCTTTGAATATCATCAANCTNGTAGGNACNAACGTNAGTAAAATTATTCTAGGTTTTATGGTAGCTACAGCNTTGTTATCNATGTGGATTTCNAATACCGCTACAGCCGTAATGATTCTNCCTGTTGGTATGGCCATTGTATTACAACTNAAAGANAATCCNAANACCAAGNAAAACGAAAATTTAATTTTCGGTAAAGCTTTAATGTTAGCCATTGCTTACAGTGCTTCAATTGGAGGTATGGCAACACTTATTGGCACACCACCAAATTTGGTGTTAGCAGGTGTTGTAGAAAGCACCTACAATACTGAAATNACATTTTCGCAATGGTTTGTTTTNGGCTTTCCTATTAGTATAGTTTTATTAATTGTATGTTGGATTTACCTCACCAAATTTGCCTTTAAGTTTGAGCAGAAAGAATTTCCTGGTGGTCGTGCAGAAATAGACAAACAATTACAAGCTTTGGGCAAAATCACTTATGAGGAAAAAGTGATATTGATTGTCTTTTCAATCACTGCAATCGCATGGATTTGTAGATCTTTTTTACTCTCAAAATGGTTACCTGAAATTGATGATACTATTATTGCTATAACAGCCGCAATCGTTCTGTTCCTAATTCCAAATAAAGAAAAGAAAAGTGCTCTTATCTATTGGGAAGATGCTGTAAAACTACCTTGGGGAATACTTCTGCTTTTTGGAGGTGGCATGGCTTTAGCTTCTGGTTTTGAGTCTAGCGGTTTAGCTGTTTGGATTGGAAGTCACCTTACATCTTTAGTTGGAGTGTCGATTTTTGTGCTATTGTTGGTTTTAATAGCTTCCGTTAACTTTTTAACAGAGGTGACTTCAAATATGGCTACCACAGCTATGCTTTTACCTGTATTGGTGTCGTTGGCAGCCATCATAGAGGTTCACCCTTATATTTTATTGGTCAGTGCCACGTTAGCTGCTTCATGTGCTTTTATGCTTCCTGTTGCTACACCACCTAATGCTGTGGTTTTTGGTTCTGGATACTTAAAAATTGAAGACATGGTAAAAAAAGGCATATGGATGAATATTATTTCCATACTGCTAGTAACGCTTATCGTTTACTTTATACTACCTCTCATTTGGAAATTGAACTAGCAACTATCGCTTACGTCTTCTATCAACCTTACAGTTTCTACACCTTGAAAGATACGTTAAAGAAAACTCGTAAACACCATNAGTTCTGCCAATATTAGTGGTATTAGCATCATAAGACANCCCAAACCTNAANGCTTCATATTCTAATCCAACAAATGCATTAATTGAAGTTAAAAGATGACTACTATCATCATTTTTTGCAGGGTTTGTAGCTGCTGTTACTCCTACCAAAAATTGATTTACAGTAAACAATGAGCCTATATCTAAACGATTATACTCTCCTTGCTGCATGTAATTGGCCGTCATCATAATCTTATAATCATTCAAAAATGGAAAACGAAAATTACCATGAACCGAATAGAAGATATCCAATGGTAATTTTTCTCCATCTACAAATGAAATATTAGGACGATTGAGGTGTTTTGCAGATACTCCAAACCAATAGGTGACATTATTAAGTTCCTCTCGTTCAACAACTATTCCTGCAGAAATATCCCCAAAAAATACGTTGTCTGCATTGTTACTTAAAGGATCTACAGAATTTGGGTTTACAACACCTGTATTTATATTAATTTGATCTGCTAAAGTCAAGTTACTAAAACCAATGTCCTTAAAGCCTAAACCAACTTCAATAGCTGGTCTAAAAAACCATCCATCGTTAAGATTCACACGNTGCATGTAGTTGACATTAATCTGATAATAATTGTATTTATTGAAAGTCTCATGTTGTCTCAAGAAGTTAATTCCTAATCCAAAGCCAAGGCTTGGACCATAATCAAAAGACTTGTTTAAATAAGCATATTGCGTATCTATTCTTAAATCTAAATTTGGCCACTGAGTCCTAGTTAACAACCCTGCAGCTATTCTATCACTATCTTCAAAACCCGAAAATCCTGGATTTAATGTTTCTTGTATGTAGTTAGATTGTGTGAAAATTGGATCCTGAGCGTAGACCTTAACGCTCCCTAAAACCAATACCAAAGTAATAATATGTTGTATTCTCATGTATTGGTANTATTTAATATAAACAAAAGCTCCTTGCTTTTTAATTTCATCTCCATAAAATGTTTTTGCAGAAAAAGTATAATAGTAGTTTCCGTTTTCAGCAACTTCTTCTTTTACCTTTCCATCCCAACCTCTAATAGCATCACCCTTCTCTTTGTATATAAGACTTCCCCAAGTATCAAAAACACTAAGTTCTAGAGAATTTAAGCCTATATGCACAGGCGCAAAATAATCNTTGAGTCCATCNCCATTGGGAGTAAATGCATCTGGCATTATGAGTTTATANCCTTCTTCNACATAAAGCGCAACAACTTTAGTATAGACGCACCCAAAAGGATATGTTACGGTTTGGGTNACGACATGGCTACCTACTTCAAAATAAGTATGGATTGGGTTTTCTTCTGAAGAAAAACTACCATCACCAAAATCCCATAAAATGCTTTCGTAATCACCTGTAGCTGTATTTGTAAACTGAATTGGATCTTGAATAGCATACACTCCATAGTTTTCATAACCAAAGGATGTTGTNGTGAAATCAGCATTACCTAGAATTGGAGTATCAACATTAAGCGAATAATTTGTTGAACAACCTAAAGCATCAATAACTTCNAAAATCACCAAACCATCTTCATCCGTTGTCATTAATTCATTGTTAGCTCCACTAACATTTCCAGTTGACCAATTGTACTGATACGGTGGCACTCCTCCACTCGCTATTGCTTGAAAAGTTTGATTCACAGTACGTGTCTCACAATCCACATCAGACTGTATGTTGACATCTAAAACCAAAGGCTCAAATCGATTTACAGTCCAGCTTCCTTGAATCTCACAGCCATTAGCATCTACAACGTTGGCCACATAAGTATTTGGAGGCACATTATTTAAATCTTCAGTCGTAGAATTATTAGACCAAGACACATTAAATGGTGGTGTTCCTCCTTGAATAATAAGGTTGATAGAACCACTATTGGCATCATCGCAATCTAAAGCATCACTTACATTGGCTGATAGCTGCAACGGAAGAATGTCATAAATAGTAAAACTTTCTTGAATAATACAAGGTGCGCCGTCAGTAATCGTCACGGAATACGTACCTGCCGCTAAATTATTGCGCTCTGTACCTGCTGTGGAATCATCATCCCAAACTAAGTTTACAGGATCTATTCCGCCTTGAAAATTCAAGGTAATACTTGCGTCGTTCTCACCTGCACAAGTCATTTGTGTAACGACAGGTTCTATCAAAAATATTGGAGCTTCTTCAATTTCTATTGGAAAAGCACGCTCACAATTTTCGGCATCTGTGATCGTTATGGTATAAATTCCTGCTGAAAGATTTGTTTGACTATTTCCTGACCCAAAATTACTCCAAGCAATGTCATAAGGCTCTACACCACCTGTTATATTATCTATTGTAATCGATGCGTCATTATCTCCGTAACATTCAATTTCTGTTGTCGTTACTTGGATATTAATTTCATCATTCTGAAGAATTTCAACTTCTAAATTATCTATACATCCTGAACTGTCTGCAACTGTTAAATTGTAAACTCCTGCGATTAGATTATCTATATTTTGATTAGGACTTGTAAATCCACTCGGTCCTATCCAGCTGAAATTATAATCTAAACGTCCTCCTACAACATTTACAACAATTGCTCCTGTGGCATCNCCATAGCAAATAACATCTGTTTTTNTNTCTAAGTTTACCTCAAGTAAATCTGGCTCTATAATAGTAAAATCTAAAGTTATAGGNCCACAATTATTAGCATCTGAAACCGAAATGGAATAATCGCCTGGGCCAAGATTTGTTAAATCTTCATTTGTAGAAAATGGTGAACTGTTTAAAGTCCAACTATAAGTATAAGGAGCAGTTCCTCCTGAAATATCTATTCCTATTTCTCCATCGTTAGCACCAAAACATGAAATGGTTTCAGGATCAAAATTCACATCACTAAATACTAACTCGTCTGGTTCAGTGATTATAAATGTTTCTGTATACGGACAGCCACCATCATCTTGAATGTCTAAATTATAAGTTCCCGCAGCAAGATTAAAAATACCTTCGTTAGTACTAGAAAATCCATCAGGTCCTGACCAAGTAATACTATATGGATCTCCTGTTGAGAAAGGAATGCCTCCTACTATATTAATCTCAATAGATGCATTATCAGACTGAAAACATGTATTATTTACAACCGTTGAAGTTACAGAAATAGAAGGGTTAACGGTAACAGCTACTGTAAAATTTTCTCCAACGCAATCACCTACTATTGGCGTCACAGTATAGGTAACTGTTGNAGGATTTACAGTTATATTTTCTAAAAATTGCGAGATCGAAGTTGTTGGTGTTAGTTGCTCTAGAGCACCTGTAACGCTACCTGCAGGACTTACAACTGGATTTGTCCAAGTGTAAACTATATTTGATGGCACTATATCTCCATTACTTTCATCTGGAGTATATTCAAAAGTATTACCACTACATATNAAAAGTGNTGTATCACTAACACTTGGTGTAACATTTACAGTAATCTCTGCTGTATTTGAGACTATCTCCGAACATCCTCCAGAATTAAACGTTATTATGGCATAATAATATAATGTTCCAACTGTACTTACGTCTGGGCTAAAGGTATCTGCTTCAGCTCCTGAGACTAGAGTTCCAGTTGCTGTATCATTAATTGTATTTACATACCACNGATAGCTAGGTGTACCTGTACCATTTGTATATGATACCGATAAATCTGTCGTAGTTTCACCGAGACAAAGTTCATCTGGAATAGGCTGAGAAGTAAATTGTGCTCCTGCACTTATCTCAATTTCGCTAATAGCACTTGTAACTTCACAACCCGATACATCTTGAGTAATAACACAGTAATAATAGAGTGTCCCTACAACATCTGTTGGAAGTGAATATACTGAAGCTGTAGCACCAACAATTGGTGTTCCTGAAGTTGAATCGTTAACTGTATTAACATACCACTGATAAGAGATATTTCCTAATCCACCAGAAGATATAACTTCTAAATCTTGAACTGCTGCATTTTGACATAAACTCTGAAATGGTATAGGTTGTGTTGTAATTTCAGGATCATCTACAACAATAATTTCTGCAACATCACTTATTAAATCTGAACAGCCATTGGCTTCATAAGTGATTTCAACATAATAGTAATAACTACCTAGTGTTGTAAATGCTGGAGGTGTATATGTTGATAGGGTTGCGCCTGAAATAATTGTACCACCTGNATTNGTNTTAGTAGTATTACTNTACCATTGATANGACANGTTACCNGTTCCACCNGAAATAATNATTTCAAGTTCATCTGCAACACCTCCANTACAAATAGATTGAGAGCTTATNGGTTGCGTATCTATNTGTGATAAATCTGCCACTNCAATTGCTGCAGTGTCCGANACAATTTCNCTACATCCTCCTGTTGTAAATGAAATNACTACATAATAATANGTTATACCTACAGCATTGGTTGGAGGTAAAAAAGTTGATGAGGTTNCTCCTGAAATCAATGTTCCAGAAGTATTATTATCAATAGTATTTTGATACCATTGATAAGTTGCAGTTCCTGTACCATTGATAGTAACTGATAAGGGATCTACACTCCCATTTAAACAAACAGCCTCAGACAATGGTTGGTCTGTAATCAATGGAGCTGGCTCAACAATAATTTCAAAATTCATAGGACTTCCAGCACATCCATTAATTTCCGGAACTACCGTATAAATTAATGAAGTACTATTTGATGATGTATTCACTAATGTTTGAACAGGAATAGTATTCGATGTACCACTAGGAATATATCCTGTAATATCTGTTGGGTTGTTGGAAGACCAACTGAACGTCGTATTCGGATTATCAGATGTTAAAACAATCTCAGTTGTTGAGGTGCCAGAACAAATTGTCTGAATTAAGTCTGTATTAGTCAAGTTCGGCGACTCATTAATAGAAAATGTTTCCGATGTTGTAGTTACACCACAATCATTGGTCACCGTAAATGTTACCGTATAATCACCAGCGACAGTATAAGAAATTGTTCCTGGATTTAACTGGTTTGAAGTTGCAGGTGAACCACCTGGAAAAGACCAGCTATAAGTTATGGTCTCTGAACTTGGGGCGCAGGTATCTACAGTAGCAATAGGATTAATATCTGCCGAACCACAAGCATCATCGATTTCAGAAATACTAGCTGTTGGAGGTTGTTTTACTTCAATTGTTTGAGAAGTTGTAAAATCACCACAGGAATTTGTGACAGTCATTGTCAGTTCATAAATCCCAGCATTATTAAATTGAAATGAAGGGTTGACCGAAGTCTCATCTGTACCATTGGTAAATTCCCAATCTTCTGTAATGCCACAAAACTCTGAAATATATGTTACTTCCCACAGATAAGTCTCACCTCCACAAGATTCAGCCAAATTAGTGGTATCATTAGCATCAATGTTAAATGGCACACAACCAGAATTATTGCTAACAGTAAACGCTGGCACCAAACCTGGTTCTATACAAATGGTCTTGGTTACAGGGTCTGTTGTTCCACAAAAATTCTCTTCGATAAGTGTTACAGTATAGGTGCCAGGTGACGTATAGGTATGAGATGGGTTTTCTAAATCAGAAGTAGTACCATCACCAAAATCCCAAGAATGAGCCGCTTGCTCAGTACAATTAGGTCCATAGCCACCTTCAGTAGTATTTGTAAACTGAATTGCTGTATTCACACAACCCGGATTTGTAAATTCAAAATCAACATTTGGTTTTTCTAGAATTATTATAGGNCCTGCCGTTAGAAGTGTTTCACCACATGAAGTTGCCACAACTAGGGTTACAAAATAATTAGCGTTAGGACAATTAGACTGTGTATATTCATGTGGAATCGGAAAATTCTGAGACGCATCTGGATCACTAGCATTATAGTATGAAGAGCTTTCTAACTGATCTTGTGTATAAAACTCTTGCGTACCATCACCAAAATCTACAGAATAGGTTGTATCTGGTGGATTAGAACCCCAAGAACTTATTTTAAAATCTAGCGCATCAATAGGTAAACACAAGTTTACCGTTCCTGGTGGATTAATAATTCCACCTGTTGGGTTACTAGAGTTTTTCACAAGAATAGTTTCAGTAGAAACACATCCACTATCTCCATAACCTGTAATGACCATATTGAATGATCCCAACTCAGTATAAGTATGATTTAAAGGAAAGGTTACATTTGTCTCAACGGCAGTTCCATCTCCCCAATTCACATCATAAGACGTTACACAGCTATCGGACGGTGAAATATTCCCGACATCAACTGTATACGCTGGATCAACAGTATTATTTCCACAATTATCAAATGGAGGTGTAAACTCTGCATTTAAATCTTCAAAAGCTAATTCTGGTCGTTGCTCTACACTGATGGTTTGAGATGTTGTATCTGTACAACCATTGCTATCAGTAACTGTTAATTCTGCTGTAAATGTTGAAAATCCACAACCAAAAGCATTATATATATGTGTAGGATTAGCTACAGATGAAACAGTACCATCTCCAAATTGCCAGTCATAAGTGAATGGTCCATCTCCTACAACATTAGATGTAAAGTTTATTGGAGTACCAGAACAAGCACCATTATTATTAAACGTAAATGAAACATCTGGTGGACTTGCTACCGTAATTGTTGCTGTACCATTTTCTGAGCTGGTATCGTTAGATCCATCAGTCACAGATATTAATTCATAGATAAAAACACCAACTGCATTTGTCATCACATCTACAGATATAGATTCATTAGTCCCTGTCGTTTCTGCAATCTGAGGAGCTCCTGCGTTTATGGTATAGGTAAAAGTATAAGGTGTATTACCACCACTTCCTGTAAAAGTAACTTGTGGTAAAGGATTTTCATTTAGGCAAACTGTAGCCGTTCCAGAAATCGATGCGCTAGGCGGTAAAATCTCAGTATTTTCAGAAGTAAAATTCAAAAAACTATTTGTCAGTTTTGAACCTTCATCCCTGTTAAATGCAACTACTACTCCCAAAAAGCAAACAAAAAACAATAAGAAATGATTCTTTATTTTCCCCATAAAAAATTAATAGCTAATTACTTACGCGGATCAAAGTAGTTAAAATCTTGTTAAGACAATATTAACTTTATTTTTTATCGACAATCGCCAAATATTTCTGTTAAAACGACAAAAAACACTGTTTTTTAAGTATTTACAAAGAATTAATCATCATCAAAAATACTAGTCTAAGAATATTACTGATTTTTATAAAATTGCATTTAATCGGTTTTTTTTGCGTTTTATGGATTAAAATCGAAAAATAATTCTATATTAGCCACATAATTGATTTTCATTCACTCCCAAATCTGATGAAAAAAATTAGACCAACCCTACTTATGATGGCTATATGCCTATGTATTTCTGTAAACGCACAAGAAATAGATGGCATTATTGCTGATGTTATTGAAAGTCAATTTTCTGGATCTAGTTATGACCATAATGTCTCTTATTTAGATTTAGAATACACAAAAATCTTAAACGGTAGCAATACACTGAATAATGACCAAGAAAATATTAGTTAAGTGATTTTTAATTATTTTTAGTTAGTGATTAGCAAAGTCTCAGTCAAAACATTGACT
>PAJL01000075.1 GCA_002706045.1 Flavobacteriaceae bacterium | reverse complement strand
TCAAGGTATTGTATTGGCAGATGGTGTTACTGTAGATGTTTCTCAAATGGAGTATTTACACTTAGATGTTTGGACAGCTGAAGCTGTAACAGATATTGAAACATCTTTGATTAACAATGCATCAGGAACAGTAACTGAAGCACCAGTAACTAGATCTTTAACGGCTAATGATTGGACAAGTATTGATATCCCAATTTCGGAATATATAAATCAAGGACTAACTGTTACTGAAATTTTCCAATTAAAATTTGTAGGTACTCCATGGGCTGCTGGAACAGTTTTTATTGATAATATTTATTTCTGGAGAACACCAACTGCTCCTTCTCCTTTAGTAGGAACATGGGTGTTGGCACCAGAAGCAGGAGCTTTAGCAGTTGGACCAGCAATGGGAGATACTAGCTGGTGGAGTTGTGATGCTACATGTGTGACTGATAGAGCTTGCCAATATGATGATGAATTTGTTTTTGGTTCAGATGGATCTTTTACAAATGTTCTTGGTACTGAAACATGGGTTGAGACTTGGCAAGGAGGATCTGATGCTTGTGGAACTCCAGTAGCACCTTATGATGGAAATGCAACAGCGACCTTTGTTCACAACCAAGATAATGGTACAGTAACAATTTCTGGATCTGGTGCCTATATTGGAATACCAAAAGCTAATAACGAAGGTGAACTTCCTAATGTTGCTGTTCCAGAATCTATTACTTATGATGTTACGTTTTTAGATAGTAATACTATTAGTGTAGTAATTGAAGCTGGAGCAGGTGTGTTTTGGCAATATAAGCTAGTAAGAAGTGGTGCGCCTTCACCTTTGGTAGGAACATGGGTTTTAGCACCTGAAGCTGGATCTTTAGCAGTAGGGCCTGCTTTAGGAGATACAAGTTGGTGGAGTTGTGATGCTGCTTGTATTGGTGATAGAGTATGTCAGTATGATGATCAATTTGTATTTGGTTCGGACGGTAGTTTTTCTAATGTATTAGGATCAGATACTTGGGTTGAGGCATGGCAAGGAGGATCTGATGCTTGTGCAGCACCAGTCGCTCCATATGATGGAACAGCATCTGCAACATATTCTTATGATGAATCAGCTGGAACAGTTACAATAAATGGTACAGGCGCTTATATAGGTATACCAAAAGCTAATAATGAAGGCGAATTGCCAAATGTAGCAGTACCAAGTTCTATAACCTATACAATCTCTTTTGAAAGTGATACAGCAATCAACGTTTCAATAGAGTCTGGTGCAGGAGTATTTTGGCAATATAAATTGGTGAAAATTTAAAAAAAGCAAAAAATGAAAAGTTTAAATATTAGATTAAATATAATAGTCTTCACAATTTTGACAGCATTCTTTTCTTGTGAAGAGGATGACGCAACAATAGGCGATATAATTGCACCATCCAATTTATCTGTAGAGGCTGAAATTGTCGGACAAGATGCAGACAATCCTTATGGTGATGGCTCTGGTGTAGTGAATTTATATGCTACTGCTGATAATGCATTAAGCTATAAGTTTTTATATTCAGCTACAGAAGTTAATGCTCCTTCGGGTCAGGCGGAAGCTTTGTTTACTAATTTGGGTGTTAATACATATACGGTAACAGCAATTGCGTATGGTACAGGCGGATTATCAACAACAACATCTATTCAGATTGAAGTTTCGGCAACCTATTCGCCTCCACAAGATTTAATAGATAAATTGGTAGGAAATAGCTCTAAAACTTGGCGTTTAAAATCAGAGGCTAACGGACATTTTGGATTAGGTCCAGTTGGCGGACAGATTCCTGTTGAGTGGTATGGTGCAGGTCCTGAAGAAAAGGTAGGAGTAGGAATGTACGATGATAGGTTTATATTTAACATTGATGGAACTTTTACACATATTACCAATAATACTAATGATGACCCTACAGTTGATCCTTCAGGAACTGTTTTCGGAAGAGATGGTTTAATAGATGAAATAGGATCAGGTGGTAATGTTAATGGTGCCGATGTTGAAAATTTACCTTATAATGATTATACGTCTTCATATGTGTTAATAGCTCCAGGTGGAGTAGAAACAATTAGTCTTGACGGACTGTCTTTTATAAGTTATTATACAGGAGGTAATCATAATTATCAAATCTTTGACAGATCAGTTCCTAATGAATTACTTTTAAAAACTACTGATGGTAATAATGAATTTGATTGGTGGTTTATTCTTACCTCCGAAGAGCCTGCCACTAATGATTTTACAACAGATTATGATAATCTTGTTTGGCAAGACGAGTTTGATGTAAATGGTGCGCCTGATTCTGCAAACTGGACATACGATTTAGGAACAGGTACTGATGGATGGGGAAATCTAGAATTACAATATTACACAGATAGTCCTGATAATATTATTGTAGAAGATGGTTTACTAAAAATTACAGCTAGAGCAGAATTTTTTTCAGGTAGTGATTATACATCATCCAGAATTAAATCACAAGATCTTTACGAGTTTACTTATGGTAGAGTAGAATTTAGAGCTAAACTTCCAGAAGGTGGAGGTACTTGGCCAGCACTTTGGATGCTTGGTGCAAACTTTACAGAAGTAAGTTGGCCAGAATGTGGTGAAATTGATGTTATGGAGCATGTGGGTAATAGTCAGAATACAATTCATGGTACATTGCACTTCCCAGGAAACTCAGGAGGTAATGCAGTTAGTGGAAGTACAACAAATGCAACAGCAAGTTCAGAGTTTCATTTGTATTCTGTAGAGTGGAGACCAACTGAAATTATCTTTCTAGTAGATGATGAACCTTATTTTACATTTGATAATGACGGTACACTTCCATTTAATAGCGATTTTTTCTTAATCATAAACTTTGCTATGGGAGGTAATTTTGGTGGAACAGTAGATCCTAGTTTTGTAGAGTCTACATTAGAAGTTGACTACGTAAGAGTATATCAATAAGATGAAATTCAGAAAGGAAATAATTATAATATTATTAGTGCTTGTAAGCCTATATTCATGTAATAAAAGTGATGATCGGTTAGCAGTATCTTCTAATAATAGTGATAATAAAAATGCTTTAATAGAAAGTAAAGTTGAAGACCTATTAAGCAAAATGACCTTAGAAGAAAAAATAGGTCAGATGAATCAGTATAATGGTTTTTGGGATTTAACTGGTCCAGCTCCTTCTGAAGGTGCAGGTGCTAAAAAGTATGAACATTTACGTAAAGGTTATGTTGGTTCAATGCTAAATGTTAGAGGTGTTGAGGACGTCATGGCTGTTCAAAAAATAGCTGTTGAAGAAACTAGACTTGGTATTCCGCTTATTATTGGTTTTGATGTTATTCATGGTTATGAAACCTTAAGTCCAATTCCACTTGCGGAATCTGCAAGTTGGGACTTAGAAGCTATAAAGAAATCTGCTGAGGTGGCGGCCGAAGAGGCTGCTGCTGCAGGTATCAACTGGACCTTTGCTCCAATGGTAGATATATCAAGAGATGCACGTTGGGGAAGAGTTATGGAAGGTGCAGGTGAAGATCCTTTTTTAGGTTCAAGAATTGCCGAAGCTAGAATTAAAGGTTTTCAAGGTGAAGATTTATCAGATCCTAAAACCATTGCCGCATGTGCTAAGCATTTTGCGGGTTATGGTTTTGCTGAGGCTGGTAGAGATTATAACACTGTAGATGTAGGGACTTCAACTTTATATAATACTATTCTTCCACCTTTTGAGGCATCAACAAGAATAGGTGTGAGAACGTTTATGAATTCATTTAATGAGTTAAACGGTATTCCTGCTACCGGAAATAAATTTCTTCAAAGAGATATTTTAAAAGACAAATGGAATTTTGATGGCTTTGTAGTGTCAGATTGGGGTTCAATTACCGAGATGATTGCTCACGGTCATGCCAAAGATGGTAAGCAGGCAGCTGAAATGGCTGCAAATGCTGGTTCGGATATGGATATGGAATCTTATTTGTATGTTGAAGAATTGGCAGGATTGGTTAAAGAAGGAAAAGTTGATGAAAAATTAATTACCGATGCCGCAAGACGAATTTTAAGAGTAAAATTTGAACTTGGTTTATTCGATGATCCTTACAAATATTGTGATTTAGATAGAGAAAAAGCAACATTAGGAAAGCAAGAATTTCATGATGCCGTTTTAGATGTGGCACAAAAATCCATTGTGTTATTGAAAAACGAAAACAATCTACTCCCTTTAAAAAAAGGTAATCAGAAAATAGCAGTAATTGGTGCTTTGGCAAATGATAAAACGAGTCCTTTAGGAAGTTGGAGAATTGCAGCCGAAGATGAGACAGCAGTATCTGTTCTTGAAGGATTGAAGCAGTATAATGGTAACGAGATTGTATATGCTAAAGGTGCAGATGTCTCAACAGGAGAAACTGTCTTTGCAAAAGAGTTAACCATAAACACTAAAGATAAATCCGGTTTTGCTGAGGCGAAATCAATAGCTAAAACAGCAGATGTTGTAATTATGGTTTTAGGAGAACATGGTTTTCAAACTGGTGAAGCCAGAAGTAGAACTGAAATAGATTTACCTGGTGTTCAGCAAGAGCTTTTGGAAGAAGTCTACTCAGTAAATAAAAACATAGTTTTAGTTCTCAATAACGGAAGACCATTAGCACTTCCTTGGGCAGATGAGCATGTTCCTGCAATAGTCGAAGCTTGGCAGTTAGGAACTCAAAGTGGTAATGCTATTGCAAAAGTACTTTATGGCGATTATAACCCAAGCGGAAAATTACCAATGAGCTTTCCTAGAAATGTTGGTCAGGTGCCAATTTATTATAACTACAAAAGTACAGGTAGACCAAATGAGCCAGCTCCAGGTGAAGTATTTTGGTCGCATTATACTGATCAGAGTAATACTCCATTGTATCCTTTTGGTCACGGTTTAAGTTATTCAAAATTCGAATATTCAGATTTAAGTGTTCAAGCTAATAATGTTGAAAAAACTGTAACAGTTTCTTTTAATCTAAAAAATGATAGTAAGCTTAAAGGAAAGGAAGTAGCACAACTGTATATCCAAGATTTGTTTGCAAGCGTTACAAGACCTGTAAGAGAATTAAAAGGATTTGAACTGGTAGAGCTAGAACCTGGTGAAGAAAAAAGAATTGAATTCGCACTCACAGAAGAGGAATTAGGCTTCTATGATAATGAAGGAAACTACACCATGGAACCTGGTGAATTTAAAGTATACGTTGGAGGAAGCTCAATTACAGTTTTAGAAGATAAATTCGATTTACAATGGGAAATAAGTCAATAATTGTAATCTTATTTATAACATCTTTTTTTTCTTGTAAAAAGGAAGAAGAGGTGTTGTTTTTTGAAAATTTTTCAGGAACAAGCTTAAATACATCTATCTGGAACTACGAACTAGGTGATGGTTGTCCAAACCTATGTGGTTGGGGAAACAATGAAAGACAAGTTTATACCAAGGAGAATGTACAAGTAAAGGATGGAAGCTTAATTATTACAGCTACTAAGGACTCTACGTCATACTTTTCAGGAAGAATAACAACTAAGAATAAATTTGAATTTCAGTATGGAACTATTGAGGCCAAAATGAAGTTGCCAGAAGGAAGTGGTCTATGGCCTGCGTTTTGGATGCTAGGTAGCAATATAAGTGAAGTTGGTTGGCCAAAGTCTGGTGAAATAGATATTATGGAATATGTAGGTAAAAAACCGCATGAAATCCATACCACTTTGCATACACAAGATAGTTACGGACAGTCTAAAAACACTAAAATTTCAACTATCGAAACTATAGAAGAAGGCTTTCATACATACAAAGCTAAGTGGACAGAAGAGAGCATTACCTTTTATATTGATGATAATGAAGTTTATGTTTTTAATCCTAAAGTAAAAGATGAAAACACTTGGCCATTTAATCAACCATTTTACATATTAGTAAATATGGCTATTGGAGGAAATTTTGGAGGACCAGAAGTTGATGACAATATATTTCCTAAACAATTTGAAATTGATTATATTAAGGTAGTAAAAAACTAAATATTAACACTTTAAACAACATGCTTATGAAGAAAATTACTTTTTTGTTTGTAATGCTATCATTGTCATTAGGGTTTTCGCAAACCGTAATAAATTTTGATGCAACAGCTTTTAGTCCAGATCCAACAGGTGTTGGTCTTGGATACATGAACGTTTTTGATAATCCAAAAAATGGTTCAGTAGGAGGGTATCTATTTGGAAGTAGTTGGGGAATTCCTGACCTTATCGTAGAATTGAATACGGGATCTAACACGATGACGCTAAAGCCAAATAGGATAGGTGATCCTGATCCTTATTGGCAAACAACAGGTGAGTTAGAAGGTAATAAGATTATGGATGCCAATTGTTATATCCAAGACGACGCATTAGTAGGAACAAATTTTAGTTTTACGGGAAATGTGGTTTCTAGTACTTTAGATGGTTCTAGTCTGAGTATTGACTTTGTTAAGATAGCTTTTATAAAAGTGTATTCAGCTGATTACTCATCAGTGTTGATAGAAGAAACAGTTTCTTTAGATACTACAGGTGATTTTACCTTATCAGTTGATGCTACAACTGTACCTGGAGATTCTCATGCTCAGTATGGTTTTCAGGTTGTTGGACCAAATATAAATTCAGATGCTAGTTTTGATACAGCATACGCTAATTTAGGAAGTGTTATTGTTCAACCTGCCAGTTTATCAATTAATGAAGTTAGTCTTACAAGTTTTAAGGTTTTTCCAAACCCTACAACTGGTAGTTGGACAATAGATTCTAATGATACAATAACATCTATTGAAGTCTTTGATATATTAGGTAAACAAGTTTTAGAGTTAAATCCTAATTCAAAAAATGTTGCTATAGAGGCTGGTAATTTGGTAGATGGAGTGTATTTGGCTAAAATTAATTCTTCTAAAGAATCTAAAACAATCAAATTAATAAAAAACTAGTTTGAATTTTTTTTAAAGCAAAATTAAAGGGCGTATATTATACGCTCTTTTTTATTTTAAAATAAATTGAAAAATGACAACACTTAAGGAGTTAGCTTCGATTTTAAATATTTCTGTGTCAACAGTTTCCAAAGCTTTAAATGACAGTCATGAAATTAGTGAGACTACCAGAATTAGAGTAAAAGAATTGGCTGAAAAGCTAAATTATAAACCTAATAGGATAGCACAGCAACTTAAGACTAATAAAACAAAAACAGTTGGTGTCATTCTGCCAACCGTCACTAATCCTTTTTTTGCAGAAGTATTACACGGTATAGAAACAGCAGCCACAAACAATGATTACGATATTATCGTTTGTCTTTCTAACGAAACTTTAAATAAAGAAAAAAGAAGTTTAGAATTATTGTCTAACGGAAGTGTCGATGGTTTTATCATAGCTGTTGCAAGAGAGAGTCAGGTGGTTAAAGATACAAAGCACATACAAACGGTTTTAGATAGTAAAATTCCTGTTTTAATGTTTGATAGGGTTGTCAGTGATATTGAATGTGATAAAGTTGTTGTAGATGATTTTAAATCGGTTTATGAGGCTACAGAATATCTTATTAAGGAAGAGAAAAGAAAACAGATTCTTTTAGTGAGTAATATAGAAGAGCTTAGTGTAGGGAAACTTAGAATAAAAGGTTACGAAAAGGTAATTGAAGATAACGGCTTAACTCCGCAGATTCTTAAGTTGGCTAACGACCCTAATGTTCATGAAACTATCTATAACTATTTAAAAGAAAATTCAAATATAGATGCCATTGTTTCAATAGATCATATTACAGGAATCATAGCTATTAACATGGCTAAAAAACTTGGTAAAAAAGTCCCTGAGGATATTTCTGTTATTGGTTTTGGTTATGAACACACCAACTTATTATCTAGCCCAAAAATATCCATTATCCATCAAAAGGCTCATAAAATAGGAGAGATGTCTATGAAGCTTTTGATAGATAATTTAAATAAAGAAGACCATAAGCAGCAAACTATAGTTGTTCCTAGCGAACTAAATTTGAGTGGGTCTACTAAATAGGATATTATAATCTTTATTCCTTTGTTAATACCAGCATTATCTTATTGAAGTCGGCAGCACTATTAATTACGCGTCTGTATTCCTCGTAGTGTTCTACAGGTATGGTATTTAATTTATAAAATTCGTCTGCGGTAATAGTTAGTATATTTCCTTCTAAAGTATAATTTGAAATAAAGCTCAAAAGCGTTTTTCCACTATCCTTATACTCGTTATCTATATTAATATCTTCTAGGTTTGCTACGCTGTAACCATCAGGTATCTGAACGGTAATTGTACGCTCATATCTACGCTGAAATTCGTTTTCAAGAGGTAGTTTTCGCTCATTTTCTTGGTATAATTCCATCTGAGGACCGATAAGGTCTCCCACTTTAAACAAGTATTTATTACCTGCTTTTTCCATAAAAGCTTCTGATGAAAATTTTATATTGAATATTAGAGGTTTACTGCCAAATAATTCAGGTTCACCATTGTCTATTGATGTGCTGGAAATTTCAATGTTATCATTTAGGTTTTTAGCATAACTTTCTACAATTTCCTCTTTTTTATCTGGTTTTATAATATCCATGAAAGGATGTAGGTACATGCCGTAATAACCAGACATATATTTTTTTAAATCTACATTTATAGTAGATAAATCCTCACTATCAAATTTAACATCGATTTCTAGTTTATCTATTGTTTCTTCAGCTTTAACTGGTTTTATCTTGCTTATTTTTCCTACTGCTGAAACAAAATCACCAACTGTTACCTGCTTAATAAACAATCCGTAATTATCAGTAAAATAACCTGGAGGAAAACCATAGCGCGATTCACCTTCGTTAGGAGCTAAATATTTCTTGGTTTTAGGGAAATACAATAAAATGTCTTGTAAAAAGATATTTGCCTCAAACTCTTTATCAAAACGCATAAACTCTTTACTACAGGTAAATACCATATCATGCTTAATACCTAACTGATTAAAAAGAGCAATGTATAGTTTAATTATTCCTGTACTGCTAGCAACCTTTTCTTCTAGAACATTATCTAAGTCCGATAATTTGTCATTTGAGTACTCAACAGCATAGATATTGGTTTTTATGTAATTTTCTATTCGTTTTATCTTTGTGTCAATATCATTTGTGTCCTCAATTTTAAGATCTCTAATAAATTTCTTTAAGGCGTTTTGAGTTTTTTTAGGTAATTCTGAATTGTAATAATCATAGACATTTTGTGCTACTAGTCCATAGGATGTTATATTCTTTGAATTACTAGCAGTATTCTCATCCAATGCATAGATTATAAATTGACGGTTAGCAGAAAATAAAGCTTGAGGCTCTTCTTCTATTTTACTGATTTCAGGAATTTTAAAAAACCAATGATTTTTATCTTGTATAACTGTGTCTACTTCAACTTCCTTTAAACCATTGTAGCTTTTGAACTTAAAAATTAGATTTGAAGGAGCAAACAAGTCGAATTCAACATTTTTCTTAATAAAGTCATCTTGAAAACTAATACGTTTTCCTTTATATGTAGGACTACGCTTAACAACATACATATATTCTATAAAGCTTCCTTTTTCAATACCTTCAAAAGCAAAATACTTATAGGTTCTTTTAGTTTCATCGTCAGTTGCTGTTAATATTTTAGAATCATCTAAATCTAGAACCTTCCCATTTGCTGTTATAACTCTAGCTTTATTTATTTTTAATTCAGAATCCGAATCATAAGGTAAGTAAATCTTGTTGTAACTTTCAATAGCATCATCAGAGTTTAGAAAAAGGACTTTATGTTCTAAGTAATATTCCACAAAGTCAGAGTTCTCCGTAAAGCTGAATTCAGTTACAGTTTTCTCCTTGACAGAGACAAGGTCTTTGTCTGATAATGAGCTAGAATCATAACTTGGCTTATTTTCCCAATCGTAACTTTCATAGAATTCTTGAGCTGAAACTGTTGTGGTACTAATGAATAAGAATACAAAGGCGATATAAATTGATTTCATATTTTGTTTAGATATTTTTAGATAGATTTTTTTAGGACAACGGTTTCTTGATATTGTTTTTCTACTTTTTTAATGGCAGCATTAACAATTTTTTGATTTTCAGGTGTAAGGAAAAGAAAATCCATTGTAAGTTCTTGAGTATACTTTATGGTATTACCACTTTTGGNGTAAGNAATTTTACAACTAAAAAAGTCATTGGATAGTTCNAAATTTTCAGGAAGATATTCGGCTATATAGTTTTCAGGTATTTCTAAACTGTTTTCATAGAAATAATAACTTTTATATTTAAACTCTATATCGTTCTCTCTGTCGTCATCAGATTTAAAATGAGAGATTTGTCTATCGAGATTTAAATTGATATATATTTCGTCGCCAAGCTCTTTTGCATAGTCGTTAATATTGAAGTTATAAGTGATTTTGAAATCATTATCGTAATTATACTTGTCATGCTCAATAAAATCATCAATCAAAAATTTATTACTTCCCTTTTGCAATTTTCTGGTATAATACTCCTTTATATCTTTTTCTGTATTGTAAGATTCTAACTGATTATAAAAGTCAATTTTATAATACCCAGAAAGTGCTGTTTCAGCACTACCTTTTAAGGAGTTGTTATCTAAAGTTAAATTAGTCTTTTCTAGATAAGAATTAGTTTTTGGGGACATTACAGGAACAACCTCAATTCTAAACTTTCCTTCTCCATCTCCAATTAAAGCTTCCTTTCCTTGTATAAATGAAGAAGGCATTTCTAATGGTAAATATCTCCCTGTGGCATCTAAAAAGTATGTTTTACCATTCTCATGATACGACAATATCATATGATTGTCTACCATTGGTGTTGGTAATTCAGAGTAAGAATAAGGTATGGTGCGTGTGCCAATCCAAGTAAGATTTCCTTTTAATCCTGCAACTTTTAGCATTTCTGATAGAATACTAGAGTTGTCTTTACAGTCTCCGTATTTTTTATTGAAAACATCATTAGCCTCTCTTGGAATAAAACCGCCTAAAGCATATTCAAAATCTATATACTTTATNTTTTTTTGAGTCCAATAATAAATAGCTCTGACTTTTTCTAAATCAGTTTTACAATCTTTAGTAATTGTATTGACTAAATTTACTAATTCGGTGTCAGTAGGTTGAATATTAACGTCCTTAATCATTGAGTAATACCAATTGTATAAATCTGACACATCACCAAGAACTTTTATTTCATTATTTTTTGTTTTGTATGAAGTGATTATAGGAACAATATGTGGTAGAACTTTTTTATAAGTTGGTACAGAACTTTCATACTTTATTTCATCTACATCATTAATTTCCCAAGTGTAAATGGTTTTACCTCTTTTTTCTTCTTTGTTGAATTTTATCTGGTAGTTTTCGGTATTGAACTCTTGAAACTTAAAATTAACATTGCTATCAGCTGTAAGTGTTACTTTTTTATTTTTGATAGGATAGAAGCTNCCNAAGAAAATAGGGCTTAAAAAACGTGGGTTTTTAACAACTTCAGTGTATTCAAGCTTTGTTTTTCCGCCTTCCTCTAAATTTGGGTAGATGAAATTTAAGGATTTGGTATCATCATGAAATGAATTTTCAAGTTCATCTTTTTCTATAAAATCTTTTACTTCTGTTGGTCTATATTTTCCTTTTTTAAAATTATATGAAGTTGCAGTAACGGATTCAAGTTCAAAAAAAGAAGAAAAGTCCAAGGACTTCTTTGAACCATAGATGGCAGATTCATCTAGAAATAAGTCTTCTTCAACAAATTGTTGTTTTATGGCTAATTCATCATTTTCTAACTCTACTAGAATATTAATTTCGTCCAAAATTCTGATCATTGAGGATTCAGGATATTTTTCTTTTAGAGTTTGAAATTCTTTTGANAATTCTTGGGCATTAATANTTGNGAATGTATTAATGCTAATTATAATAACGAGTNTTTTAAAGAAATTACTCTGCTTTATATATTGAACCATTATGATANTATTCTTTTTTTGTTAATTTTCCGTTTTCATCATACAGTTTACGTTCACCGTGCCTTTCTCCATTTTTATAATGTAGAATTTCTTTAGGTTTGCCATTAGGATAGTTTTTTATCACTTCACCATCTAGTTCGTCTAAATAGTAATTGTATTTGTTTTTAACGGTTCCGTCTTTGTAGTAATCCGTATATTCACCATTATACTTGTCATCGACATATTGTAACTCGCTTTCTAATTGGCCTGAATAATAATAGGCTTTGTACTTTCCGGTCAGCTGTCCATTTTTGTACTCCATTGTTCGAGACGGTTTGCCGTTATCATAGTAGGCTGTAATTTTTCCGGTTCCATTATTTAGAGGTATCATTTCTTTTTCAGAACCTTTATCATCGTTATAGGTGTAACCAATTAATGTGCCATGATTGTAAACTCTAATAAGCTGTAAGTTTCCATCTATGTCATAAAACGATCTTCCACCATGAATTTCCCCATCTATGTAAGTCATTTTATTATCAACGTTTCCGTTTTCAAAATAAGATATGGATTCTCCGTGTTTTGTACCGTATTGATAATTGTATTCGTCTTCTACTTTACCGTTTTCGTAATAACGTAAAGATTTTCCATTTTCGTTACCGTTAAGGTAGGTTTCTTTATAAAAGATATCACCATTTGGGAAATACCAAACCCAATCTCCATGCATTCTATTGTTTAAATAAGATCCTTTTACGTAGATTTTACCATCGATAAAATACTCGGTGTATTTACCATGTTTTAGACCATTTAAGTAATCTATTTCGCTTTTTTTGCTACCGTTTAAATGTTTTACGATTAAAGTGTATTTGTTTTTAGCATTGAGGTAATCTATAGTCTGATTTATCTCATTGTTATGATTGTAAATGATTTCTTTAATCAGCTCATCGAATTTATAGACGAATTCCTTTTCTAATTTCCCATCAACACCAAAATATTGCTGAGTACCATGATATTCGCCTTTGTGATAAAAGATTATAGAGCTTAATGAACCATCGATGTTATAATACCTCCACTCACCATGTTGGCTACCATCTTTGTACCAACCTTGGGTTTNAAGTTTTTTATTTTCAAAAAATGCTTGATAATATCCTGAAGGTNTACCNTTTTCATATTCTGAAATGCTAGAGGTTTTACCATTAAGATGATAACCTGTATGTGTGCCTATGGCTAANTCATCTTCGTAATTTCCTTCTTCTGATAAAATACCGTTAACATCATAAAATTTCCATTTACCCATTTTNCCACCTTTTATGTCATAGTCACCTTCAGACATAATATTNCCNTTTGGATAAAATCCTTTAAAATGAAACTTACCACCNCGTTTACGATTTTCAGTGATAATTCCACCTTCTTTATTAAAGTATTTATAGTTTATGATTTCTCCTCTCCTGTACTCAAACTCATAATAAGGTTTTCCATCGGTATCATAAGCTTTATATAACTCTGATAATTTTCCTTCGTCATAATGAAATTCTGATTCTAAAGTACCATCAGGATAATATGTTTTCCAATCACCATCATAATTGCCATCTACACATTGACCTTTTTGGCTAATTTGGCCGTTGTCGTGATATAAGGTATAGGAGCCATTNAGTAGACCGTCAACATACGAGATTTCAGATGATTTTTGCTCGTTCCAATAGTATTTGGTTTCGGTGCCATTACGNTCTCCATTTTTAAATTCTATATTAGAATACAAGTCGCCAAAGGCATAAAATTCTTTGGCATTATTTAAAATTTTACCATTGCTGTAGTCAATATCAAACTCAGGAATAGACTCGCCAACATCAAAATAAGCAATGTATTTTCCTTCTAATGAATCGGATTTAAAATATTTTTTTTGCTTTAATGCTCCTGTTTTCAAATAAAATAAATATTCACCATCTAGCTTACTGTCTTTATAACTTGTTTGAATGTAAGGGTTCCCGTTTTCATACCATGACTTATTTACACCATTAGCAGTGCCTTTGTCATAGGTTATAGTCTCTTTTGTTTTACCGTTGGTATAAAACCACTCCCAGGCACCATCTCTTTCACCTTCATTATTATAGTTACCTTTTCCGGTAATCTCACCGTTAGTTCCATAGAATATCCAGTCTCCAACAGATACATCATCGATAAGTTTACCTTCTGCTTGAAGTACCTGTTCTGAGTAATAAAAGTTTGTATCCTTTTCTTCATTATTTAGGCTCTTGTTTTGAGGCGACATGATTTCAAAATATTTATTTATCATTGCCCCTAAAAAAGTGGTAATATCATCGGTTTTTTTTGAAACTATCTTTTGATACTTTTCATTTTTTATACTGTAATTTATAGTGTATGTAAATTCATCAAATAAGTTATTGTCACTAATCCATTTGAATAAAGGAACATAATATCGATCCCAGAAATCTCCATTTCCTTCAAAATTAGATAGCTGTTCTANCATTGCGTGATTTTGTCTTACAACTGCTATTTCAANGGGATTGTCAACTTCGTATTTNTTGTTTAANGCAATTCTATTNTCTAGTATTAAATCAATATCNTCGAANGCCTCATCATCTTCAGAAATANTTACATCTTCATAGGGCTCATTTTCATTTTTGCTAGATATGGCTTCGTTTAAATAATTTAATAAGGCAAACGCTCGTTCTGAATCAGGTTCTACCAGTAATGCCATATTATAACACATTAATGCTTGTGTAGTAAGTTGCTGTTTATAGCATAAATTACCCAAGTATAGATGAGCGTTTCTATGAAAAGGACTAATGGAGATTGTTTTTTTAAGTGCTTCAACAGCTTTTGGTACATTTTCTAAAGCAACATAGCAAGTAGCTTTATTAAACCACAATTTAGGATTGGCAGGAAAAATTTTTAAGGCTTCATCATAAGTTTCTATAGCTTCATTGTAGCGTTCTAGACTTTTTAGAGAAACCCCTTTNTTAATCATAAAATATAGCTTAGCGTTGTAATCACAGTCTANCTCTAGGGCTTCGTTGGTGACCTTTAATGCATCTTCNAATTTTTCTTGTGCTATTAGGTAGTANGATTTTGTAGTAAGAATTGAGCAATAAGTAGAGTCGTTTTTGCTAATTGTATTTAGAGATTNTATAACTTCATCATACTTTTCTTCNGAAGCTAATTCTGNTATTTTTTCTCGGACTTCGTCGAANTCTACATATTTTATTTTTTCTTGGGCNGTTAGGGATAGACTAATAAGTAAAAATAGGAGCGATAATATTTTTTTCATGAAAGGTTGTATGTTAAGCGACTAATATATAGAAAGCTAACATAAAAAGGAATAAAAAAAGCCTGATTTTCATCAGGCTTTAATGTTTTATAACGAAAAGATTAACTTTTCACATATTAATGAGTTTCGCTGTCATCTCCGTCAATCTCATCAACGGCATCTTCAACGGCATCACCAGCTTCTTTTGTTTCTTCAACAGCATTGTCAATAGCTTTTCCGGCTTTTTCTAAAGCACCTTCAGTAGCTTCTGAAGTTTCTTCAATAGCCTCTTCTGTTTTTTCTTTTGTTTCTCTGCAAGAAGTAATTGATAATCCTAAGAAAGCGATTAGAGCTAAACTTAATACAACTTTTTTCATAATGATAGTTTTAGTGTTAATTATGCTTATGTACTAAAATTACTAAATTCATTTTAAAATTTTAACATTTCAAGAATGAATTCATGGTACATTTCTACTATATACGAATAAAATCCAGAATTTGGATTACTGCACCTTTATTGTTTAGTATGAAGTTAGAGTTAATATCACCTTGGGTTTCTCGTTTTTCAGGGTTTTGAATAAGTTTATCCATAACAATTTTAAAATCTTCGGAACTTGCAACTGAAGAAATTCCTCCAAGTTCAATAAGTGACTTTGCCTCAGGAAATTTATCATAATTTTTTCCAATGATAATCGGAATACCAAACACAGCAGGTTCTAATACATTGTGTAATCCTGTTGTTCCTGCTGCACCACCAACATAAGCAATATCGGCATAACTATAAGCTCTACTGAGATAGCCTATAGTGTCTAATATAAATACATTAGATTCTGAAATATTTTGCTCCTCCATTTCTGAAAAACAGGTAGATTTAGTTTTTATTTGCGATTTAAGAGAGGAAATATAGCCAGGTTTTATGTTATGTGGCGCAATAATAATTTTTAGATTTTGAAACTCTAAATGGTTAATGTAATCTATGTAAAGTTTATCGTCGTCAGGCCAAGTGCTTCCAAAGACAATACATAAATTATTTCCTTTAAAATCTTCAATAAA